>NZ_JBQKEP010000016.1:0-37438 GCF_052121255.1 Faecalicoccus sp. LCP19S3_E2
CGCTGGCCAGAAGGATATGGTTTTCACCGTTCATACAGATATAGCTGGCGCAGTAGCAGCGCTTGATATCGTCTAAGTGTTTTTTCTCGATCTTCATTTTGTTTTCTCCTTTTTTCATCAAAATTAGGTATAAGAAAAGCTGCCGTTGGCAGCTTTTTATGTTATTCAGCTGTTGCGGCGAGTAATCCTTCTTCGATTTCCTTGGCTGACATGACATTTTTCAAGCCAACGATCTTAGTACCCCTCTTTTCAGCATCGGCAAACATACTGACAAAATTTTTAGAGCACAGAACGATATCGTATCCACTGGCCGCTGATTTTCCTTCAGACACCGCACAATGACGAATCTCCTGTACATCCAGCCCCATTTTCTTGGTCACCTTTTCCACATTCAACTTGATCATCATACTTGTGCCGGCTCCATTTCCGCAGCAAACTAATAATTTGTATTTCTTTGACATACTATTCTCCTCTTTCCCTTTTTATAGATTATTGCTTCGCAGCTTCTTTTTGTTGTTTCTTTTCCAGATACGCATCATAGTCTTCTGTAATCAGGAAATATGTATCCGGATGAGAACGATACTGCAGTTGTGGAATCGCAAGTAATACGATTACGACAATGGCAACACCAATATAGCCGGCAAACTTCATGACAACGGTAAACATTGGCCATACAGTTGCCCAGTCAAACATACCTAAGTAGCCGCCGTATTGTGCAAGTCCAACCCAACCGGCAATCAAAGCCGATCCAAATACTTGAAGCAGACCACAGATGAATGGAAGAATCAAAGCTGCTTTGATACCACCTTTTTTATCCGCATAAACCGCAATGACCGCATTATCGAAGAACACCGGTACAAATCCGGCAATAACCAGTGTCGGTGATTTCATCAACAATAAAGTCATGATCGCAATAAACTGTCCTAAAGCACCCATCAAGAATCCAACGGTTACCGCATTGGCGCTACCAAATCCAAAGACCGCTGCACAATCGATGCCTGGAACAGCACCTGGCAAGAAAGAATTTGAAATACCTTGGAACGAATTGGTCAACTCGGTAACGAAAGTTCGTACACCAAGCTGCAGAATTGCCAAATATACCGCAAAGTTTAAAGATGTCGTCATGATATAGAAGAAGAAATTGGCTCCTTCTTTCATAAATCCACCGGCAACCAGATAATCCTGCCCCAGCACCAGTAAGATGGCACCAAAGAACAAGAACATCAAAATGGAAGTGGCTACCATATTTTCATTAAAGATGGATAAGAATCCAGGAAACTTCAATTCATCCAGGCTCTTAGATTTGCTGGAGCGCATTTTCTCTGCAATCTTTCCAAACAAAGCAATTCCAAACATTTGTTGGTGCGCAATCGCAAAGCCTCCACCTTCGGTCAACTCCTGTGTGATTTCAACCGTTAAGTTGGAACCCACGGCCCAATACAAGCCCAGAACAACAGCCATAATCAACAAAATCTGTGTATCCCCTAAAGTTGGGAAGCAGAATAAGATCAGCCAGAAAGCTGTGGCCGCCTGCTGCATCTGTACGTGCCCTGTTGTAAATACGGCACGCATCTTGGTCCATTTCTTTAAACGTACCAAAATCAGGTTCATGATAAATGCGATCAACAGCAGCAACATGACCTGTGAGAATGTTCTCGCAAACTGTTCCTGTAAACCTGCCGTTACCGCATTTTGTCCAAAGTATGGATCGATAACCATGGCATCTAAATTAAAGCGATCTTTTAATCCAACCAGAATAGGACGGAAGTTGTTAACCAAACCACCGGAACCTACCGCCAGGATCATATATCCAACGGTCGCCTTGATAAATCCTGAAAATGCTTCATATACCGGTTTTCTCAACAATAAATATCCAATAAAGACGATCAGCCCTATAAAGTATGCCGGCTGTGTCAGGATATTGGCCGCAAAGAAATCCCAAATGCCCATTATTATGTTCATAACCTATACCTTTCCTATTATCTAATTATATTATTATGATTCAAACTGATCTGCGATTTCTTTTAGTTCCTGCGGTGTCTTACATTGATTCAATGCTTCGACGATATCTTCATTCATTAACGTTTCCATCAAAGCTTGAATATTCTTTAGATGTTCTTCATGATCCATGGCTGCCAAAGAGAAAAACAAAGTTGCCTTTTTCTCTTCGTCCTGCGGATCAAAATCGACCGGTGTTTCCACTTTCATAAAAGATATCGCTGTTCCATAACATCCATCAGCGCCTTCTGTTGAATGAGGCATGGCGATCCCTGGAACAATGACTATATATGGTCCATATTTTTTTACGCATTCGATCACATTATTGATATAAGTGTCATCGACTATCTTACACTTTTGTAATGGTTCATAACTGCCGCGAACTGCATCTTCCCAGGATGCAAATGAATCCTTAAAAGTGTAAAACCCTTTTTCTACAATTTCCTTAAGCATTACAGACAGGAACGATATGGGATATTTTGTTCCTCTTCAAAACAATCTTCAAAACCGCGGCGATAATGATACATACGTTTGTTCTTATCTGTCGGATATACATATTTTCCTCCTACGTCCCAAATAAACGGATGGAATTTGTAATCCAGCACATCTTTTTTGTAGTTATACAACAAATTGATTTCCTGTGGATCCGCTTTAAAATTTGTCCAAACATCATAGTGGATTGGAATCACTACATCTGTCTGTAAAGCTTCCGCCATACGCAAAATGTCAATGGAAGTCATTTTGTCCTGCATTCCAACAGGGTTTTCTCCATACGATCCAAATGCGACATCGATATCATGATCTTTTCCGTGTTTCGCATAATAGATCGAATAATGAGAATCGCCGGAATGATAAATATTTCCGCCCGGTGTCTTGATCAGATAATTCACCGCTTTATCATCCATATCTGTTGGACATTTTCCTCTGAGGTCTTCACGATCTGGGCCTGTAGAATCCGTTGTGACAATACATGTTCTGTCAAAAGAATCCAAAACAACAATTTCGATATCTTTGATCTTAATGGTATCTCCAGGTCGAACCGTCAGGCATCGATCGGCCGGAACACCCCATTTTTGCCATAATTCGACCGATTTTTTTGGTCCGATAAAAGGAACCGGCATTTCTTTTCCATTTTCATCTGTAGTCATCATACCACTTTTTAAAACATGACTGGCATACTCTGCACTCATATGATCCTGATGATAATGTGTAGCCAATACCGCATCCACCTGTTTGATCGCAAATGGATCGATAACGAAAGGTACAGCTCTTAAATTTGGCTGCATGTTTCGGCATCCGCACATATTTGCCATCTGATGTCCTACCTTCATTTTGCCATCGCCATGCGTTCTTTTTCCATTACCGGCCCAAAGATCGACAGTAATGTTTGCCTGTGGTGTTTTAAACCAAATTCCGGTACAGCCTAACCACCACATTGCCACCGTACCCGGTTTTACTTCTTCCTGTTCTATTTCCTCATTAAGCCAAGTTCCCCATTCCGGGAATGTGCCTAAGATCCAGGATTCTCTTGTGATCTCATCTACTTTGCTCATTCTCGTTTTGCCCTTCTTTCCTCTTTCAAATAACCATGGTTGTTTTGACAGTCTTACTATAATAAAATTCGAAATAAACGACAACCATATTTTATGAACGTTTTAACCATTTTATGATTGTTGTAATCGCTTACTTTATTTTATATGAATATTTAATTGAATAATTTTCGTTGACTTTACGAACTCTTATTCATATAATACGAGTATAAGGAGGCATCACCATGAAAAGAGCCGCATTTCCACAGGAAGCCCGCAACTTTATTATGGGCATCATTTATATCATCTTTGCCATCTATTCTATCTATATTATCATGACGGCACAAAAGTTCAGTCAAAAATTATTATTTGGCATACTTTTTATCCTGATATTTTCCATAGCGCTTTATGCTGAATATTTACGTCATTTATATCAACACGCAATTCAAACGATTGCCTATGATGCGATGCCGCAAAAAGGGAAAAAAGAATATGATGATCTTTTAAAAAAAGATATATTTAAGGCTTATAATTCTTCTAAGGTGATTTATGACACTTTGTATTATGCCGATATGTTAGATGCTTCTTCACTGTTAAAAACATTGGAAACTCATTATAAAATGTTTCATCAAAATATAGATAATCTTCTGATCTGGCATTATAACCAGTTATATGCACATTTTCTATTAAAAGATACAAAAATTGTTCAGGAAGAATATACAAAGATCATCCGTATGAAAGATGCCAAAGTAAAGGGACACAAATTATCACCTTTATATAATTGGGACTTTATTGATGCCCTTTACTTATTTAGTAGAAAAGACTACAAGCAAAGCTTTAACTGCTTTAAAAAGACAAATACACAAAACATGAACAATCGTGAAAAGCTTCATTATTATTACCAGTTCAGCAATCTTTGCAGAGTCATGCACAATCGTTCCATGGAAGAAGAATGTATAAAAAAGATTCGGGAAATCGGAGGAACTTCAAAAATCATCGAGGTGGTAAATCATGAAAATGAGTAAAGAAATCGTCGATGCACGACGTAAAAAAATCATGGAAAAGATCCAAATACAAGGAAAAGTGAACGTGGAAGAGCTGGCAAAAGAACTTAATGTAGCACCTTTGACCATACGCCGCGATCTGCAATATTGGGAAGATATGGGAGCTGTTATCCGCTATTATGGCGGAGCCAGACTGATTCAATCCTTTGTCGATAACAACCAGATCAAAGACAATAATGAACCTTATAAACATGCGATCGCCAAATATGCGGCAAATCTGGTAGAAGAGGGCGACACGATATTTATCAACACCAGTTCAACTGCGCTATTGATGCTTCGGTACATTCATGACAAGCACGTGACCGTCATTACCAATAATGGAAAAGCGTTATTCATCGATCATGATCCAAAAATCACTGTTGTCTTGACCGGCGGAGAAATACGATATCCCAAAGAAAGCATGGTCGGTGATTTTGCCTTAAACAACGTCAACCGTGTTTCTGCCGACAAGAGCTTTTTAGGCTGCAGCGGTATTGATGCCGAAATCGGAATGACAACAGCCATCCTGCCGGAAGTTTCCATCAATGAAGCGATGATCTCTCGCTGCACGGGAAAAAAGATTCTCTTAGCTGATGCGACCAAAGTTGCCAATATCCACCAGTTCAGCGTTGCCAAAGCAGATGTGTTCGATCTGTTGATCACCGATTTTCGAGTACAGAAAGAACAACTAGAAGATTTCAAATATACATCTTTGGCTATTCAAACCGTACATCCTTTCTATGGGTATCAAAGCATCGACCAACAAAGATAATCCCCGACACAACAGTCGGGATTTTTTTTATCGGCAAAATATTAAAATCATTTTTGCAGAGCCTGTATTTCTGTCCCTTCTGTTTTTCTATCTATATCTTTTTTCTTTATGATTCCAGATTCTTAATGCCAAACTTCCAATTCTTTTCTATTTTTGAAAGTCCATCAACATAATGATATTACTCAGGATAATATTGCAAATAAGATACCTGCCGATACTATTTTACATATGATCAGATCAGCTAAAACTCTTTAGAAATAATCCAAAAGTTGTACAAAAAAAATAGAGTTTCTATTTTTTTAGAAACTCTATTCAAAATTCCTTTATTGTGCATTGCTGGCGGCAATTTTTACTCTTGACCAAAGATTGGCCATAATCACTCGTATATCCTCGTGATACTCAAAGACTTCATCTAGTTTGTAGCCGGAACGCGGTACATATGCATCGATTCCTTCATACAAACCATCCTTGCCGGACAATTCATCAAAAACTTCCTGATTCGAAGATGTATAACCTACGTAGCTGGAATTATCCATAGATGCCTCGTAATCACTGATAAAGTCGATAAACTCATAAGCAAGTTCTGGATTTTTCGCATTTTTAGGGATAACCATCGCATCACTCCACAAATTTGTTCCACTTTTCGGCATATAGAATCCCATATCCTCATTTTCACTCATGACGTAGGCCGCATCTCCACTGTAGATCAACCCCAAGGCTTTCCGCCCTTGTGCCATATTATCGATAATTTCATCGGTCACGATTTCCGGTTCCATGGTTTCAACACATTCTAAAAGCCAATGATATGCTTCATCTAATTCTTTTTGATCGGTTGTATTCATAGAATAGCCAAGCGCTTTTAAAGCCATCATAAAGGAATCACGTTCTGAATCATATAAATAAATGTCACCTTTATACTTCTGATCTAAGAATATGTTATAGCCTTCTTTTTCCAAATCTTCTTCTGAAACTTTCGTTTTATCATATACAATACCTACACTTCCCCAGAAATAAGGTACTGAATAATCATTATTTGGATCATACGGCAATCCAATCACATCATCTACATAACGATCTAATGCCGGTTGAATCTTCTTTTTATCAAGTTTCATCAAAAGATCTTCTTGAATCAAACGTTCGATCATATAATCACTAGGCACTAAAATGTCATAGCTTTCTCCGTTTGCCACATTGATATACATTTGTTCATTTGAGTCAAAAATATCCATAACTACTTTAGCACCGGTCATCTCTTCAAACATTCCAATGACATTTTCACCTGTGTATTCTCCCCAGTTATAGACATGTAAAGTCTGCCCTGCATAGGGCTTATTCCCTGTTGATGAACCAAACTGGAAAAGGCCAAAGCCTAGACAGGCGACGATAATTGCTGTAATCCCATAACGTAACGGCTTATTTTTAGGCTTACCGGCTCTTTTCCTGGCAACGATTGGCAAGATATTGACTAATGCCAATACAATGGTAATAAATACGACAACCAGCGTGCTGATTGCATTGATACTTGGATTCACACGTTTAGACATTGTATAAACAATGATACTTAAGTTCTTAACACCTCCACCCGTTGTAAAGTAACTGATAATAAAATCATCAAAAGACATGGTAAAGGCAATCAGTGCACCCGATACGATACCCGGCATGATTTGCGGAACAATGACTTTATACAACGCCTGAAACGGTGTACATCCTAAATCCATAGCCGCATCCGCTAAATTCGGATCCAAACTACGAATTTTTGGCATCACACTCAACATCACATAGGGAATGCAGAAGGAAATATGAGCTAACAACAAAGTTGTAAATCCCCTTTCCACCTGCAGCGTAATAAACAACAACATCAAACCAATGGCAGTAACAATTTCCGGATTCATCAATGGGAAATCATTGATTTGCTGCACCAGATTTTTGATAATCTTACGAGACCGAGAAAGACCTATGGCTGTAATCGTACCAATGATAGTCGATATCAGTGTGGCCAGTAAGGCAATGACGATCGTAACATATAAAGATTCCATCATGCTGTGGTTTTCCAACATAGCCTGGTACCACTTTGTCGAAAAACCGGTAAAATGTGTTAATGATTTCGATTCATTAAAGGAGAATACGATCATAAATACAATGGGTAGATAGAAAAACGCAATACCTAAGATCGTCAACACCTTACCTATTAATTTTCTTTCTTTTGGCATGGTTAGTCCTCCTGTGTTCCTACGCGGGCGTCCACTTTACGAACCACCATCATCAACAACATCATGATTACCGCCATGATCATAGAAATCGCAGATCCAAAATTCCATTCCCCCACAGTAATAAATTGATTTTCGATCACATTACCGATCAGGAAGAACTGTCCTCCCCCTAACAACTTAGGAATAAAGAACGAAGATACGGCCGGCAAGAAAACCAACGTAATCCCACTCACTACCCCGGATAAAGATAAAGGAAAGATCACACGCAAAAAAGTTTGTACTCGATTCGCTCCTAAATCACTGGCAGCCTCCAGCAAACTTTTATCCATCTTTGTTAAAGAAGTGTGAATCTGTAAAATCATAAATGGCAAAAAGTTATAAACCATACCAATCAAAACAGCTGTTTGTGTATAGAGAAGCTCCGTGTTTTCCAAGCCAAACAAACTTAAAATGCTGGAAACAAGCCCATCACCGGATAAAATACCGATCCAGGCATATGTACGAACCAACATATTGATCCACATCGGCAGCGTAATTGCTAAAATCAAAATATTTTGCGTTTTCTGTGAAGTTCGCGAAATAAAATAAGCAATAGGATATCCGATCGCCAAACAGATCACCGTTGTTTCCAGTGCAATGCCCAATGAACGCCATAGAATCAGTAAAAAATCCGGATCTGTAAAAAACTTTATATAGTTATTAAAAGTTAACTGAAAAGAAACAATACTGTTTCCCTGTGACATTAAAGAATACAATAAGATCAACAGCATCGGAAGAAACAGCATCAAAACGGCCCAAACTATATAAGGAATGGCCAATTGTCTGAAATTGCGCATTAGAATCCCATCTTCTCCATAACATGAATATCTTCCGGGAAGAAAGTCAGTCCGACTTCTTTTCCTTCTTCCACAAAATCCGTTGTATGAATTTTAAATTCACGTCCGGTTGTCCAGAAAGTAACTTTATATACTCCCTCCGTAATGTTCTCCGGGTCAAAATCATAATCAACACTTAGGTCAATCGTTTCTTCTTCATTATCTAATTTCCACCCTTGCGCATTGGCCCATGTTTTCAAATCTGTATCTAAAGCCGGCGATTCAGAGATTTCATCTTTGGATTTAAAAAAGTTAAAAGCGCTGACAGCTTCATTCGCCTTTTTATTTTCAACCACTCTTTGATCTATAACCCAAATCTTACGTGTGACCTGCAATCCTGAACCAGTAGAGAAAGTGACACTGTACTCACCAATTTCTTCTTTCAGATCTGTATCGACCTTGATAGAGATATATTCATCCGTTTGTGGGTTCCAGGCCTGTGCATCAGCACGTGCTACAATTTCCTTGTCATCAATATCTTTCATGTCTTCCAAATCCAGATAGAAATCATTCGCACTTATAGCCTCTTTGCCATCTTCACTTAAAATATTCTCATTTTTGCGTACATGCATGTTTACCGTTACGTGTGTCCCAGGTACTGTTTCGACCATGACTTCATAATGAACGCCCTTAAACAATACATTTTCCACCGTACCTGTCATTTTACCCTGATCCACCGGTACAATATCTATATCTTCCGGACGGATCACAACGTCCACCGGTTCATTTTCCTTAAATCCTACATCCACACAATCAAAAGTAATATCATCAAAGCGCACCTTTTTATCTTCTAACATACGCCCCGGAACAATATTGCTTTCTCCGATAAAGTTGGCTACGTAGCGATTCACAGGTTCATTATAAATATCTTGCGGCGTTCCTACTTGTTGGATCTCACCCTCTTTCATGACTACGATTTTATCAGACATCGTTAAAGCCTCTTCCTGGTCATGTGTTACAAAGATAAATGTGATACCCACTTCTTGTTGAATGCGTTTTAATTCGTATTGCATCTCTTTACGTAATTTAAGATCCAGTGCACCCAAAGGTTCATCCAAAAGCAATACCGATGGCTCGTTGACCAGAGCCCGGGCAATCGCAACACGTTGTTGCTGTCCTCCGGAAAGAAGCGTTACATTTTTCTTTTCATATCCCTCCAAATTAATAAGTTTTAACATCTTCATTACTTTTTGTTCAATAATGTCTTTGCTCATCTTCTTTATTTTTAATCCAAACGCAATATTGTCGTATACGTTCATATGTGGAAACAAAGCATATTTCTGGAAGACTGTATTTAATTCTCTTTTATAAGGAGGTAATTTCAATATATCTTGTCCATCAAAAATGACCTGGCCTTCCGTAGGTTCTAAAAACCCTCCCAAGATACGAAGAAGAGTTGTTTTACCACAACCACTAGGGCCTAATAATGTGACGAATTCATTTTCATAGATATCAAGATCAATGCCTTTTAATACGATTTGCCCATCAAAATCTTTCACAACATTTTTGAACTGAATCAGTTTATTCTTTTCGTTCTCCATAATACTTCCCCTTTTCTTTTCTAAAACATAGGTGGCGTTACCACCCATAAAAGTACTGCATCCTTTTTTCCGGTATTTTTAATAAAATGGCTGCGTGCTCCATTGAGATAAAAAGTCTCTTTAGATTTAAGGCGATAGATTTTCTTCCCCATCACCAATTCGACCTGTCCACTAAGAACATAACCAAACTCCTGTCCCTCGTTTGCCTTCATAATGAATGAACTGCATCCGGGATGAATCGTGATGCGGATAGGCTCCATCTCATTTTTTTGTGCATTAGGAACGATCCATTCCACAGTATGCTCATCTCTTTCATCAACAAAAAAGTCATTTTTTCCAAACGTTAACTGTTCTTCCGGTGTGGAATGGAAAAACTCGCTTAAATTTGTTCCCAATGCCTCTAGAATATCTTCCAATGTAGAGATGCTCGGAGATGTTAAATCTCGCTCTAATTGAGACAGGAAACCTTTCGTCAGTTCACTGCGAGAAGCTAGCTCTTCCAGTGTCAAGCCATTACGAATTCTTAGTTCTTTTATCTTTGATCCAATCTTCATAACATCTCTCCCTTGTTTTCTAACACTAAACTTTTAGTTTATTTAAAGAAACAAAATTATTATACATGGTTTAATACAGGAATCAATATAAAGATGAAAAAAAATGCACAAAACGTGCATTTCAAAGACTATAGATACGAGTTAACATTGATAGCTATCTAATCAAATTCTTAATCCACGCACTCCATGAAGAGTGCGACCCTGGACATGTTAATGCGGCTTTGGCAAATTCAAAATTTCAATCCCCGCACTCCATGAAGAGTGCGACGGGTTTTCTTTCGCCGAGCATCCTACAAGTAGAAATATTTCAATCCACGCACTCCATGAAGAGTGCGACGCTTGTCTTGGGGCAGGAGGCCATAGCCGAAGCGTGATTTCAATCCACGCACTCCATGAAGAGTGCGACATAAAGGTTATATAAACATACCTGTTATAAATGATTTCAATCCACGCACTCCATGAAGAGTGCGACCGTATGGATTTTCACGAATATAAATCTCTGTTGATTTCAATCCACGCACTCCATGAAGAGTGTGACTACTTCATTATTAAGCCTCATCAGTAACACGAGAATTTCAATCCACGCACTCCATGAAGAGTGCGACGGCAGACATAGCGTATGATCTCGGCCTAAACCGATTTCAATCCACGCACTCCATGAAGAGTGCGACCTTATACACATATTGCAATCTATGACGGTGATTGTGATTTCAATCCACGCACTCCATGAAGAGTGCGACGGTTGTGGTGGTGTAACTCCACCATCCCAAGTAGAATTTCAATCCACGCACTCCATGAAGAGTGCGACATATGTATATACCTAATGAGGTGGAGATATTCTTATTTCAATCCACGCACTCCATGAAGAGTGCGACCCAAATACATCCAACGATCCTAAAATAGCACTTATTTCAATCCACGCACTCCATGAAGAGTGCGACCTTCTACATTGGGTGGGAGGCTTTCACACCTAATATTTCAATCCACGCACTCCATGAAGAGTGCGACCGTGTTAGTGATTCCTACTTTGCCTAGTACAGAATTTCAATCCACGCACTCCATGAAGAGTGCGACTTACATATCAGCGTGTAAATGGTGTAGTCAATATAATTTCAATCCACGCACTCCATGAAGAGTGCGACGATTGCAAGAAAGAAGATTTTTGATTTTGATTACATTTCAATCCACGCACTCCATGAAGAGTGCGACATGCACAAGTCAAAACTGACATGACTTATATTTTATCATTTCAATCCACGCACTCCATGAAGAGTGCGACACCAGCTGATTGGAAATTATTTTGTGACCGTTTAAATTTCAATCCACGCACTCCATGAAGAGTGCGACCTAGTTTGATTGACATTATAAACCCAGCAACAACAATTTCAATCCACGCACTCCATGAAGAGTGCGACAAATATTTATTGTTTGAGCTAAAGGACTTTTTCTATTTCAATCCACGCACTCCATGAAGAGTGCGACCTACGGATTACGCACAAATGGAAACGTTTGAAACGATTTCAATCCACGCACTCCATGAAGAGTGCGACAAACGTTCACTTTTTCTTTTTTGTAGTCTTTATAATTTCAATCCACGCACTCCATGAAGAGTGCGACGCAAACAACCATAATCATCCATATAGCTAACCACCATTTCAATCCACGCACTCCATGAAGAGTGCGACCTAATGCTCTGAATGAAAAGACAGAAAGTGGATTATTTCAATCCACGCACTCCATGAAGAGTGCGACAGTTGCGGACTAAAAAAGAGAGCAAACCTATTGAGGATTTCAATCCACGCACTCCATGAAGAGTGCGACGTTAAGCAAAGTTTGTGACGCACTGACAAACGTAATTTCAATCCACGCACTCCATGAAGAGTGCGACTTTGAAACAGACGTAATGCAGACGTGGAGATTTATTTCAATCCACGCACTCCATGAAGAGTGCGACGACACCATACATTATAGCCGGAGACAAGCGCATATTTCAATCCACGCACTCCATGAAGAGTGCGACGCAAACAACCATAATCATCCATATAGCTAACCACCATTTCAATCCACGCACTCCATGAAGAGTGCGACCTAATGCTCTGAATGAAAAGACAGAAAGTGGATTATTTCAATCCACGCACTCCATGAAGAGTGCGACAGTTGCGGACTAAAAAAGAGAGCAAACCTATTGAGGATTTCAATCCACGCACTCCATGAAGAGTGCGACGTTAAGCAAAGTTTGTGACGCACTGACAAACGTAATTTCAATCCACGCACTCCATGAAGAGTGCGACTTTGAAACAGACGTAATGCAGACGTGGAGATTTATTTCAATCCACGCACTCCATGAAGAGTGCGACGACACCATACATTATAGCCGGAGACAAGCGCATATTTCAATCCACGCACTCCATGAAGAGTGCGACCAAAACATAGACACTTTCTTAAATGATATGATTGAATTTCAATCCACGCACTCCATGAAGAGTGCGACGTTTGCCTATGATACCAATGACTTCATAGCTAAAAAGATTTCAATCCACGCACTCCATGAAGAGTGCGACTTTACACATAGGTTCACATGTTTCAAGCAAACCAATATTTCAATCCACGCACTCCATGAAGAGTGCGACCATTCGTTTCTGTTCGGACTTCATCCAACACAGTCATTTCAATCCACGCACTCCATGAAGAGTGCGACCAAACCAAGCCAACAATGCAAGTATCGCAGTCATATTTCAATCCACGCACTCCATGAAGAGTGCGACCCGAACTTAAGAAGTACCGTTGGCGACCCTTATATTTCAATCCACGCACTCCATGAAGAGTGCGACTTTGACAGGAAAATCCAATTCTTACTTGAACATTATTTCAATCCACGCACTCCATGAAGAGTGCGACTGTTTCAATATGAAAACTTGCCCGAATCCATTGACATTTCAATCCACGCACTCCATGAAGAGTGCGACCAATTATATTATAAATAGTGTATTATATTGTAAAATTTCAATCCACGCACTCCATGAAGAGTGCGACTCAATCGTTCCGTTCTCTGTACTAGGCAAAGTAGATTTCAATCCACGCACTCCATGAAGAGTGCGACAATAGGCAATGTCATTTCATAGCCATCTTCAAAAATTTCAATCCACGCACTCCATGAAGAGTGCGACTCACCTCTTTCTATATAAACATTATAGCAAAAATATTTCAATCCACGCACTCCATGAAGAGTGCGACATATAATCAAATGATGATACGCTAGGCTTTAAAAATTTCAATCCACGCACTCCATGAAGAGTGCGACTTTTCCAGATTCGTCAATCACTGTAACAATCTTTCATTTCAATCCACGCACTCCATGAAGAGTGCGACGTAAAACAAATGTGTTACACCAAATACGTCAAGAATTTCAATCCACGCACTCCATGAAGAGTGCGACTGCAAAAAACGAGTATTTTCGCTATTATATTGCTCTAAACACTTTATTTGTTTACACTTTATATTTAAAAAAATAAAATGTAAATCAAAAAAAGATAAAATATTATCTTTTTAAGTGCGAATCAAAAGACATTTTTATGTGAGCTTACCATTCGCACTTATAAAATCAAGGTATCATCAACATTATAGCCAAGATCTTTTCCATAATGCTCAATTTTAGTCTTATAACTTTTCCCCAGATAATAAAATCGCAAACTATCTGTTTCTTCATCTATTATCTCTAGCAGTTTCTCTTTGAATAAAATCATTTCGTGACTACTTATCTTACATTCAAAAACAGAATTTTGGACTCTTATACCGTAATTAACACATTGTTTTGCAACCTGTCTTAATCTTTTCTTACCCGAAGCAGTTTCTGTATTTACATCATAAGTTATCAGCACCAACATAATTATTACTTCCACATAAACGGTGGGTACTCATCTAAATCACCCCGTAAATATCTAGCCAATAACAGTGATTGTATATGTGGTACCATCCCCCACTCAACCTTTTCATTAAGAAACGGATGAACTATTACTTCTTTTTTCTTCTTTTGCCATTCTGCAATAAAAGTCTTTCTAGTATCATCTGTCATCAAAACTGCTCCATTTTCTTTTTTGCTAAACCCCTTGTTAGTCACGATTTTCTTATTGATTAAAGTGAGTACAAAACGATCTGCAAATACTGATCTAAGTTCTTCCATCATATCTAGCGCTAAAGATGCCCTTCCTGGTCTTTCTGTATGTAAAAATCCTATATACGGATCTAAACCAACCGTCTCCAATGCCGCAGTATAAGAGTTTGACAATAAGGTATAAGCAAATGAAAGCATAGCATTAACATTGTCCATTGGAGGCCTTCTGCTTCGATTGTGAAAATAAAAACTCTTTTTTTGTTGTAATATTAATTCATCAAAAACAGAGAAATATACACTAGCTGCTTCTCCTTCCCGACCTCTTAACTCATCTATAGTTTTAGAGCTTTGAATAAGCTGGATAGAATGTATCAAAAAAGTGGATGATTTTCCTACCTTTTCTTCATCTATTTGCACTCTATGGTCCCTTAACCCTCTCTCTAAAACCCATCTCGCATTATATACTTTTCCTATTAAGCAATTTTTTGCGATGTCTAAACTCTTTTCAGGATGTATTGATGTTTGAAATTGTTGATGCCTCAAAATAACATTGCCTTTAATTGGGCCGTTAATTCTTGCTAGAAACCGCCCTTGTGGATTTAAATATGTCAAGGAAATGCCTTCATCTGCGCACTTTCCCATCAACGCCGGACTTGTTCCTCTATAGCCAAAAGACACAATTCCTTCTAAATTGTGTAAAGGTAGTCTGCCTATTTCTTTTTGACCATTGATCACGACAACATTTTCTCCATCCAAAGACAAATAACTATCTTCTGAAGTAACATACAAAGTATTTAATAGCTTTTTCATACTTCATCCTCCAGCATATTATTTATGTACTCTTTTACAGATTTCTTTTTTCCTAATTTAGGAACGCAAACCTCTCTTAAAGAGCAAGCATTGCAACTTTTACTAAATTTAACCTTAGGTGTATAAGATCTTGAATAATACTGATGCATTTCTTCAAACATTTTTCGAACTTCTTTTTTCAAGTCCTCATCGATAACAATATTTTCTCTATGACGAGTCTCACCATAGAATATAGCTCCTTCTGGGATTTCTGTGCAGAACATCTCTTCCAAACATATCGCTTGTGCCACAAGCTGAAGAATGTCCTCTTTAGTTGCTTTAGGTTTGCCTTTTTTATACTCCACTGGAAAAACAGAATAAGTTCCTCTATGTCCATTTAAATGAATACCATCTTCATCTTTACAAAACTCAACAAGATCACATTCTCCACTTACACCCATTGTCCTTGAATAAACCGGTAAGCTTCTAACAAGAAGAATATCTTTTCTTTTTTCTTTTACAAAAGGATCATGTACCTTTTTATGCATCAATTCTCCGATAACTGTACGAGTATTTTCTTCCCATTGTTGTTCAATATGAATCAGCACCCATTGTCTTCGACAAAAAGCAAAATGTTGAATACCTGAAAGCATCAGGTATTCATCTTCTCGGTATTCCATTATATCTTATCCATTACCTCTACAGTTTCTGGGATTTGGTTCTTGTCTACATTTACTTCGTAATCCGAATATTTTCTAGGATATACAACATCTGGTTTTTTACATACTTCAACCGCATCAAATAATTTATAAGACGGACAATCACCTAATTCTTTACTGTGTTTAAACACAATGAGTCTTCGAACCGCCATTTTACCACGTGCTGCTGAATGATCATTTTCAAACATATTGATAATCGCATCCCATAAAAGATCCAGGTCTTCTTCTGTGAAGCCTGTTGTTTTTCTAGCCAAGTTTGCTGAAATATATCCTTCTGCTCTATATAAAGCATATGGCACAATATTTTTTCTTCCCATCTCTGTTGCTTTCTCTGCAGAAGCATCTTTTTTTGTAATCGCAATACGGGTAATCGTTACTTCCTGACTAATAATAGGATCAACACTGCGTGCAAAGCTTAACTGTACCGGCCCTCTAACTTGTCCGCAATTCAATTTAGCTCTTACAAAAGTAGTCATCACAGCCCCAAAGGTACGAATATCATAAAAATTCTTACACATAAAATCGCGAATTTTTAACTCAGCATCTGGATCTGTTTTCTTTAACTGCTTTGTATCTTCAATTTGTAGATACTCTAGTGCTTCTTCATCTTTAGTATTTAAAGGTGCATCTTCTCGAATATAAATGCGATACCCTTCTTCTCCTTCTTTTACCGTATCTACATAATTTCGAATTTTTCTTTTTAGACATACATCTGTGACAATACCATATCCTGTTTCTGGGTCAATTCTCGGCATATTTCCTGCATCCGGATCCCCGTTTGGATTTCCATTTTCAACATCGAATAATACGATGAATTCATATCTATTTTTAATTACTTCACTCATTTTCTTGTCCTCCTTGATTATAGCGAGCCTGTTTCTGGTGATAATACCCTAAGATAAACTGGCCCTGCTGTTCCAAATCCAAACGATTTGGGAACTCTTTAATTTTGCCCAATAAGTCTGTTAATTCGTCTTCACGTCTTCTGGCAAAGTTTCTCTTCATTGATTCTGGATCTTTTTTCAGTTTATTCATATGACTCATATCCAATTTCAACAATGTAGGAAATACCACAGCTGGTGTAGCACTGGCTGAATTAAAGTAACGATCTCTAATTGTTGTATTGATTCCGGGATTTGCCATTTCCTGAATCCATTCTAATAGCGCAAAGGTTCTTCCTAAAATGTAAGGTACTTTCGTACAATTTTCATTTAATTCCACAAAATCGTCTCCCTTCTCCAATTTGTAATTTCGTATCAGGCAAGCCTTAATAATAGCTGCACGGCCTGATGTAATATTTCCTTGTTCTACACGGATACGCATTAAAGTATTATAGTACAACTCTTCCGGATACCGCCCTCCCGAAAGAATCGCCTGCATAACAGCTCCCGGCAGATTTGATGGCGGATTTTTATCCTTAGATTTTTGGTTGATCGTTTCCTGTAACATTCGCCAAACACCTAAATAATAACTTTGCTCATAACTTGGATGTATTATTTCCATCCTTTTATAATGATTGGCAATATTCTTTAATACATTTCCAAAGCTATCCATATAAAAAAGACGTACAACCAGTCTAGCCGCATTAGGTGATAGTCCTAAAACATAAAATTCCTGATTTGGATCTAATTCAATACCATCTAAGTTGATCATTCTATGTTTTGAAAGATTCTTAAAGACACCCGAAACAGTTTTTTGATTATCCAATGTAGGTGCCATACTCCAAGAAAACACCTTTGGATATTCAGCTTCAGCACTTTTTGCCCAACAAACAACCATCATATCTCCTAATCTAGAAGCATACTCACTATTTGACAATAAATAGTTCAAGGCTGTTGTATATGCATAAACAGCATGCGTGCTTACCGGTGCATTATAGCTTTGTTCTTTGCCGTATGATGAAAATGAATCAGCATTAAAAGAAACTAGAGCAGCTCCACTGGACTGAGCACCCGGAACCCCTTTGATAAGCATATGGGTCCTGGCTATAGGTTCTCTTCGTCCTGTCACAAGACAGATCCCTATCTCACCTTGGTCCTCCCTATTTCTATATTGATTCCACGCAAACTGAATAGCTGAATCTTTCACCGCATCGGACTTGTCCATCTCAAAAACAAGGTTTCCACCCGCCAAAAGTTCTTCTCGGTACCTTTGCACATATGGATTAGTTTTACAAAATTCAGGCTTCCATGATGTAAAAAAATTTACTATTGCTTTGGCCATTGGTGTTTCTACATTTTGTAAAATTTCAATATGTTTTTGTTTAGCCGCTTCAAAGCAATCTCTTGCCCTCTGAGAATCTTCTTTTTCATCTAGGCCTAGAAAATACTTTGCGTTATCACAGAGAAAATTTGAATTAGGTTTGATTCCACTACGCGTTACCATCTGTGGTACATCAATTTCTGCAGGAACCTTGACCGTTTTCTTCCCTTTTATCTTTTCTGAGCTTTTAGGAATGATGTCAAAAAGACTTCCATCTTCATTAATGTTCAACGCAAATGATACTTTTGCTTTGCACCATCCCTCACTTGTAACTTCATTTCGCTTGACCAATTCTTCATAATATTGTGTCAATGACTGCAAAATCATCGAATCACCTCACAATCTCTAAGATCAATGACTCCATTATGCATAATCGCTCTGAAAAACATCGGCTGTAAGTTTTCTGGATCAGAATAATCAATGTCATAAAGCATGTATCCTAAATCCTTGCTTTCTTCATCGGCATAATAACTTTCAATCACTTCATCTTCACACAGCGAAAAATTCACCGGGAATTCTCTACAACCAAAATATGGAGCATGAAAGCACTGCCCTCTTTTCAGTCTTCGCATAATAATATCTTTAAATTTTCCAGGATTATCCGACGAATTCGCTTTATCTGTCATCTCGAAATGTGCTTCAATCACATAAGAAACATCTTGAAGTATCCTTGATGAACGTTGTACAATATCGCTTTTTGTTGAAATATAAATAGGCTTTTTACCTCCTTTAATTACAGTCAAAGCGTTACTTGCCGAAAGTTTACTTTTGACCTCATTTCTTCGTACGCTAGTAAAAACAATCGGATTTTTAACATAGATTTTGTCAATAATCCACTTCAATCCCGGGTGCCAGTATATAGCTTCCAGAATACCTCTTGCAGCTGATGGTGTCATGACATCATATGAACATCTTTCTACCTTCATCTCCGGTCTTGAAAACAATGCATAACTGCCCCACACATTTATCTTTACTCCTTTTGACATATTTCTCACCTCCATTCCATCAACTGATCTATAAGAAGTCTCTATCTCAGCTTAGAACCTTGTTTTGTCTATAGCACTCCGCTATATAACCTCTAGATTGATAATAAAAATCTGTATTATAATCGGATAATAAATCACTGATCCATGAATGATATACTTGCCATAATCCTTTTACATACTCTTGTTCTTCAAACAAATCAGAAATCAACCTGGAATACACTTTACCTATATCCCAATATGACGGAACAGTATATTACAATCTGAAACGTTATCATATTGTCCGGGAACTATATTACATTTTTCAATATATTCAATTGCTACTTTTTTTATCGGTTCACAATGAAGTACGTCCGCAAAGTCAAATATATGTTCTATTGTTTCCTGTCTTAATCGATCTACAACCTCCCTTCTTTCTATCTTTTGTTCTCTTCCTATAAATTCAATTAAGCTACACGTATAAAACAACGAATCATCTTTTGTTTCTGGCATACACTTTTTCTCCTTCCAAAAAGTTTAATGTGTTCAACGCTGAGATAGTACGGAAACTTATCCAATAAGTTTAATATTTAATTTTCATGTGTTTATTATTGTAATTTAATATTAACACTATACTCTTGTTTGTCAATAAGATATTTAATTATTCTCGATATCATATTCTAACAATATTATTTTCTTTTATATTTTTAAAAGATATGCTATTTTATTTCTGTCAATCATTTTATGGTTGTGGATTGAAATATGTGCTTATTGTTGATTCCCAAAGAAACAAAGAGAGGCCTTCGAGCCTCTCTTTGTTTTTACCGCTACATCACAATTGCTTCTCCACTCCCTATATT
The DNA here is from genome assembly GCF_052121255.1 of Faecalicoccus sp. LCP19S3_E2. Lineage (NCBI taxonomy): Bacteria > Bacillati > Bacillota > Erysipelotrichia > Erysipelotrichales > Erysipelotrichaceae > Faecalicoccus > Faecalicoccus sp. LCP19S3_E2. Next base: position 20,226 of record NZ_JBQKEP010000016.1, read on the forward strand.
TAAGGAAAGGCCCATTTCTTCTGTATAATGTGTTAAATCAGCTAGTTCATAAAATTTATCCAAACTATCCGACACTTCTTGTAACATGCCTGCTCCATACATATTTTCAAAATCATTTTCATAAACTTGAACACTGTAATGGCCCGCTTGTCGGATAAGTTCTTTAGTATAACCCTTGAATTTTAACGCATCTCTAACTTCTTTTGCTTTATCTTCAACAGGTATCAAAATTGTATATGTATCACTTTCTATCATTTTAAAATCTTCGGCTGCCTGTTTAAAGTTAAAAACCCCCTCTTTAAATTGATCCATAATTCCTTTTTGGTCTATGTTACTTTCTTCATGATGTAAAAGTGTCTCAAAATATTCACGAACTGTATTTGGTTCACTCCAATTAGAACACTCTCTCATAGTACTTTTCGTCGCCGAAATCCTTCTATTCATTTCATTATTTACTTTTTCATTCAGACAGAAAACATATACGTTACAATTATCAGCCAACTCTTTACCTTCACGGTTGCATCGACCAGCAGCCTGCAAAATTGAATCTAATCCGGCTATCTCTCGATATACATTCTGAAAATCAAAATCAACTCCTGCTTCTACCAAACTCGTAGAAACAACTACACACTTCTTTCTATCTTTTAATCTATTTTTAATTTCTGAAATCACCTTTATACGATGTTGTGGGTACATGGTCGTAGAAAGATGGTAAACCCCTTCACCTTTAATTTGATTATAAACCATTTGTGCACGTTTTCGTGTATTCACAATACATAAAGCTCTGTTTTCGTTTCTTAAACTCTCTACGATATCTTCTTCCATGACATCTCCCATGTCCTGAATCGTATTTCTTTTAAAGAATTCAAATTGTTCTTTAAGATTTGGACACAACTCTGTTATTTTTATATGCCCAGAAAATAACGAATCTAAAACAGGTTGAGTGGCTGTGCATAAAACTTCTGTACATTTATAATTTCTAACTAGTTCTTCCATCATTGCCACACACGGTTTTAGATAATTCACCGGTAGCATTTGCGCTTCATCAAATATAATGACACTGTTGGCAATATTGTGAAGCTTTCTACATTTTGAAGATCGATTGGAAAATAAAGATTCAAAAAACTGAACATTTGTAGTAACTACTATTGGAGCATCCCAATTTTCCGATGCCAACTGATTCATCTTTAACTCTTCTGTGTCTTTAAATTCAACTTGTGAATGATTCTCTAAGACATTGTTTTTGCCCAATATATCTTTAAAGACTTTAGCGTTTTGATCAATTATGCTCGTATAAGGAATTACATAAATAATACGTTTCATATTATTTTTAACCGCATGATTAAGCGCAAAAGCTAATGAAGCTATTGTTTTTCCGCTCCCCGTAGGCATTGTCATTTTATAAAAGCCACGTTCTCCAGATGCCTGCTCAATACAATTTCTTAATATCTGACTTCTATGACCATTCACTGTACTTAAATCCTCATTTTTCAACCACGTTTGGATATGCTCCATCAACTTTCTTTGTAAAAACTGTAAAGATTCTCCCATACTTCTGTTAACTTCGCCTTGTTTCATAAAAGATTCTGTATCCAAAAAATCTGCATCTACCAAACAGGAAAAGAGCATTCTTGTAAAAACACTTAAGATAAAGTATTGTTGTTTAACTTCAAATTGAAAATTTAATTTATCAGGTGTCGTTGGCAATACTAATTCTTTCTTAAACCCGCTGTAATTTGAAACAAACTTATTTAATCTAGCCATAAGACTCGTCGAATCACAACCATCTGCAAGTTCTCCAGTATCCGGCATGCCAGAATGATGCCCCACTATACAATAAGCTACTGGATCCAATCGCATTTTATGTGCTTCCTTTGCTCCTGCCGTAGAATGATCTACTCTAGGTCCTTCATTTCGAATTCTTTTTTGAAATGCATCCGAATATTTACCTATATCATGTAACAGACCACAGATATACCCCCAATCCTCCGCTTTAAACTCTTTAGCAAATGCAGCTGATAACTTAGCTGTGTTTTGTAAATGATCAATCAACTTTTGTTCAATCTCTGTCCCCTCGATTGCATGTGCAATGTAGTCCATAATTTCGTCCTCCTATTATCATTGTAATGCATTCTTTTTTTTAATTATCTCATGCATTATGACATTATTTATGTATATAACTTTTTTATTCAACACTTTATATTATTAAGTATGCTACAAACAAAAACATTTTACTAACAAAAAAATGATTGAGCCTCATATAGTTTCTATCTAAACTTAGATGATACTCAATCAAATTAATGTTTCTTATTCTATCAATAGTTTTCAAATTCGTTTTTGGATTTAACTCATCCATATTCAAAGAATCAAAACTGACAAATCTAAAGCCACAATCATTAAAAATAAGCTTTAACGTATTCCACCTTCATTTTAGCAACTGCCTACCTGGCCGCCATCGATTCGTATAACAGTATTGTTTATATAATCCGCTTCCTCACTGATCAAAAACTTTACAAGATAGGCTACTTCCTTTGGATCACCATATCGCTTTACCATGATTTTCTCCACTTCTTCTTTTAAAAATTCTTCATCATAGCCATCCAACTCATTTTCTGTTCCGATGAATCCCGGCGCAATACAATTCACATGAATATAGGGAGCAAACTCAAAAGCTAAATTATGTGTCACGGAAATCAAAGCCGCTTTGGAAGCATCGTAATCAATACACATCGGATAATATGTATTGATCCCATTTGTAGAAGCAATATTTATAATTCGACCATACTCCTGATCCAACATATATCGATATACACGTTTGCTGCAGTTAAAAGCACCGACCACATTCACATCCAGCGTTCGGCGAAATTCCTCTGCATTCTTCAAATGGAATAAATTAGAAAGATCGATTGCCGCATTATTGATCAAGATGTCAACACCGCCCAGTTCTTTTTCTATTTTCGTCACCATCTGATCGACCTGTTCCACATCAGAAACATCCGCACGAATCGACATGCAACGCACTCCATAGGTTTGCACGATTTCTTCTTCTAAAGATAGTGCTGCTTTTTGTGAAGTCAGATAGTTAATCACGATATTATATTTATTTTTGGCTAATTCTAAGGCGATAGCTCTGCCGATACCACAGGCCCCGCCGGTAATTAAAACGACTTTATTCATAATGTGAAAAAGAAGAGCCGATTAAGCTCTTCCTGCATACTTCCCATCTGTTGAGAATACAATAATTTTTTCACCTGGCTCGATGAACTGTGGAACTCGTAATGAAAGTCCTGTATCGGTCACAGCATCTTTGGTCTGGTTAGACGGTGCTCCCTTGATAGCCGCATCTGTTTCGGCTACTGTCAATTCAACTTTTTCCGGCACGGATACAGATAACAAGTCGCCTTCAAAGAACATCAAAGAAACCTCTGCCCCTTCAACGATAAAATACTTATTGAATCCAACCTGATCTTCACTCAGTTCATAAGTATCGTATGTTTCCATATCCATAAAATAGTAAGTATTATCGGCCTGGTAAGAGTACTGTGCTGTCTTCTTAGAAATTTGTGCCTGTTCAAATTTTGTTGAAGCGTTAAAATTTCGTTCTTGTGTATTACCTGTTTTTAAGTTCTTCATCTTTGTCTTTAAGATGGCAGCTCCCTTTCCCGGTTTTACATGTTGAAAATCTAAAACCTGCCATGGATCTCCATCTACGATCAATGTTAATCCTGTTCTAAAATCTCCTGCAGAAATAGCCATAATTTTCACTCCCATTTCTTATTTTCTACATAATTTATTGTATCAGTTCTAAATCATATCCTCAAGAATTTATCAGAAGATCGATAGTTTCTCCTGTTCCTGATGGGATTTGATATATTTGCTCCATTTAATATATCCGTATGTTGTATTGGTAAAGTATCCCAGTTTTAGGATCAATAACACATACTGTCCAGAAATAATGTTGATCACCGCTTCTAAAGCTGCACAAATATACCAGGCAATCCATTGTTCTCTAAATCTAAAAAAGATAAACAATCCATTGGCAATACCAACAGCAGAAGCACAAGCATCAATATAGACGACAGCTGTTTCCAGTGTCTGATTATGATAGAAATCTGTAGTAATATCCAATCCACTGATAAAGTATCCAATAACTACTGTCCATACGATAATTCCGGCAATCACCAGTACTTCCTGCCAGCCTTTTAAGCGACGAACAACTGTTAATTCACTTTCTTCCTCGTCCTTATGCCTTGACCAGTTAATGTAACTGATGATGTCGATTGGCAACCAAAACAACAATGTCGTTGCCAGTGTCGCAAAACGGTACATCAAGACGAGAGACATGACAATTTCAGTGATTTCCACCAGTACTGAAACTAAGAAATTATACCTGAATTGTTTCGATATTAGAAGTTCACACAAAATATTTAAGAAGGTATCCAGTAGATACAGCCACATGATCAGAATTCCGTTGATTCCATTTGCACTTTCTTCCGGGAATAAAACGGAGAATATGGTAGCCAATACCATGATCGACATAAACCAAGATTTCTCATAGGTCGTAAATTGTCTTGAAAACAGCATCATGATCAAAAGAGATAGGACCAGGATGATTGATGCGTTGGCAAAGTTAAAAATTGGCATGGATTGATTGGCCATTGTTTGTTCATAAGAATACTGTGCCTCTTGTTGACTGACATCTTCATGATCAAAATAAAGCTTTGTTCCATTGGCACTTTCAAACTCATATGCAGTAATAGTGTCAGAATCTAGCCGCTCATACTCTTCATAAGGCAACGTAATAACCAATTCTTTATCACCATTTCGATATGTCACATCACACATCGAATTTTCTTCACCATCATAATCTTCCAGTTCCGTATCACGTGTCATTTGCATACTTTGAACAAATTGAAGATTTCCTACATTTGAATGCACTTTCGATAATCCTACTCCATACGAAACAATTGACCCAATGATCAATAGGACAAGGATGATCATTTCAAAAGTCTTTAGTTTTTTATTTGGTTCTATATTCTTTTGAAAAAATTGAATCATACAAAATCTCCCTCCATTGAATTCAATAAAAACTCTCCTAAGCACAAAATGCGTGGTTATTATAATTGATTTAAGAGATTTTGTAAATTTAAGTGGTATGATTCTTATTTATAGAGCAAATCTTTGTAAAGCGAGTATGTCGTCTAGATTGATACCAAGATACCCTAACACAGAGTTAAAATTTCTTCAACAATATAATATTGAGCAAAATAAAAAAATCATATACAGATACAAATTTTTTTCATCAATTGACCTTAGAAAACACAAAAAAGCAGCAACGACTAACCTCCCATATTGTCATATTGATCCACGCACTCCATGCAGAGTGCGACAAGATGGATAAATGGTTCGGCATCTCAATAAGTAAATTTCAATCCACGCACTCATGTAGAGTGCGACAAAGGTTCTAGGCGGCCAGGATGGAACCATCGGCATTTCAATCCACGCACTCATGTAGAGTGCGACATTTCCGAGCCGAATTCTCAAACGGATTCAGAGGATTTCAATCCACGCACTCATGTAGAGTGCGACTACTAGGAATTGACAATGCCAACCAAGATAAAAAGATTTCAATCCACGCACTCATGTAGAGTGCGACACCAACTAATAATCTTTGTGTAAGGCGTCCACTATTTCAATCCACGCACTCATGTAGAGTGCGACAACTTTTTGATTCTTGTTTTCAACTGTTTTTCAATTTCAATCCACGCACTCATGTAGAGTGCGACCCGGTATCGATTTCATTATTTTGATTGTATTCAAAATTTCAATCCACGCACTCATGTAGAGTGCGACCCATTGAGCATCTAAGTTCACGTCAATAGTTCGAATTTCAATCCACGCACTCATGTAGAGTGCGACTGATCACCCCTTTATTTTTTTACGTATAAGAATATTTCAATCCACGCACTCATGTAGAGTGCGACCAAGAAAACCCGACGTGGAACACTAGCTATGATATTTCAATCCACGCACTCATGTAGAGTGCGACGGGTTGCGTGTTAATACAAGGCAATAAATTACCGTTTATTTCAATCCACGCACTCATGTAGAGTGCGACCAAAGAATACAAAAAAGAAAAAGTGAATTTTTTGATTTCAATCCACGCACTCATGTAGAGTGCGACGCAGTGATGTGACTTGGCTGGCCTTTTCTTGTGGGATTTCAATCCACGCACTCATGTAGAGTGCGACCTTATACTTGCGCCATTGAATTTCTAGCAAACTACATTTCAATCCACGCACTCATGTAGAGTGCGACTTGTGGCAATGGGTATGGCTATTTCTTAGGACAATTTCAATCCACGCACTCATGTAGAGTGCGACCGTGTACGGGTCTTTTGTAGTGGTAGAATACTCTCATTTCAATCCACGCACTCATGTAGAGTGCGACCGGAGATTATAACAGTGGAGAGTTTGCCTATGACACATTTCAATCCACGCACTCATGTAGAGTGCGACTGCTCCATCATCACTGTTTTTTATTGTCATTTGTATTTCAATCCACGCACTCATGTAGAGTGCGACCAATCGTTCCGTTCTCTGTACTAGGCAAAGTAGATTTCAATCCACGCACTCATGTAGAGTGCGACGATTTGCCTTTAATACTACCGACTGTGGTTTAACTATTTCAATCCACGCACTCATGTAGAGTGCGACATTTCAAGACCAAGATAACCCAACGTGGAACACAATTTCAATCCACGCACTCATGTAGAGTGCGACTTTCCAGAATCGTCAATCACTGTAATAATCTTTCATTTCAATCCACGCACTCATGTAGAGTGCGACTATGCAAAAAGTCCTACGGATTACGCACAAATGGATTTCAATCCACGCACTCATGTAGAGTGCGACGGTTTTAACTAACGTGGATTGGGAGCTGATCAATATTTCAATCCACGCACTCATGTAGAGTGCGACTATTCAAAAACAATCGAACGGCTTTTTCTTTTTTAGATTTCAATCCACGCACTCATGTAGAGTGCGACTGCTCCATCATCACTGTTTTTTATTGTCATTTGTATTTCAATCCACGCACTCATGTAGAGTGCGACCAATCGTTCCGTTCTCTGTACTAGGCAAAGTAGATTTCAATCCACGCACTCATGTAGAGTGCGACGATTTGCCTTTAATACTACCGACTGTGGTTTAACTATTTCAATCCACGCACTCATGTAGAGTGCGACATTTCAAGACCAAGATAACCCAACGTGGAACACAATTTCAATCCACGCACTCATGTAGAGTGCGACTTTCCAGAATCGTCAATCACTGTAATAATCTTTCATTTCAATCCACGCACTCATGTAGAGTGCGACTATGCAAAAAGTCCTACGGATTACGCACAAATGGATTTCAATCCACGCACTCATGTAGAGTGCGACGGTTTTAACTAACGTGGATTGGGAGCTGATCAATATTTCAATCCACGCACTCATGTAGAGTGCGACTATTCAAAAACAATCGAACGGCTTTTTCTTTTTTAGATTTCAATCCACGCACTCATGTAGAGTGCGACCTGACAAACGTAGAAAGACTACAAAGTAACTATATTTCAATCCACGCACTCATGTAGAGTGCGACTGTTAAAAACAAAACTACCGACTTATACAACATATATTTCAATCCACGCACTCATGTAGAGTGCGACTTGATATTGTGTACTTTCTAGCATAGGCTGTAACAATTTCAATCCACGCACTCATGTAGAGTGCGACAGTCGTAGTGCTTCCAATCACATTAAGTGGGTAATTTCAATCCACGCACTCATGTAGAGTGCGACTGGATTGCGACAGCAAGCTACCCAGAAAGTTTTAGAATTTCAATCCACGCACTCATGTAGAGTGCGACGACGGTGATGTCAGTTGAGTGGCCTTTTCTTGTGGGATTTCAATCCACGCACTCATGTAGAGTGCGACCTAGTTTGATTGACATTATAAACCCAGCAACAACAATTTCAATCCACGCACTCATGTAGAGTGCGACAATGGGTTATGCCATGCCCTTAAGTTTATATGCATTTCAATCCACGCACTCATGTAGAGTGCGACTTGCTTAGGTTTGCTCAAAATATTAAAACATAGAATTTCAATCCACGCACTCATGTAGAGTGCGACAGCCACCAATTCAACATTATCACAATCAAAATCACATTTCAATCCACGCACTCATGTAGAGTGCGACGGTGATGTCAGTTGAATGGCCTTTTCTTGTGGGATTTCAATCCACGCACTCATGTAGAGTGCGACTATATAATCAAATGATGATACGCTAGGCTTTAAAAATTTCAATCCACGCACTCATGTAGAGTGCGACAAGACGGAGCAACAGCTAAAATATCATCCTTTAATATTTCAATCCACGCACTCATGTAGAGTGCGACTTATTACAGATAGCTTTGAATATGTTTCAATATATTTCAATCCACGCACTCATGTAGAGTGCGACGCCACAAATCTAACAAGTGCTACACCACAAGGACATTTCAATCCACGCACTCATGTAGAGTGCGACTTTGAGCAAACCTAAGCAATATAACCACCAATTTATTTCAATCCACGCACTCATGTAGAGTGCGACTCCGTTCCCTCGGAATCTGTTTGAGAATTAGGTTCTATTTCAATCCACGCACTCATGTAGAGTGCGACCTATATGTGTATAAGGTGTATAATAACTCTTTTGATTTCAATCCACGCACTCATGTAGAGTGCGACTGCAATTATATTCTAAATAGTGTATTATATTGTAAAATTTCAATCCACGCACTCATGTAGAGTGCGACAGTAATGTATTTGATGTTGATAATAAATATTATGATTTCAATCCACGCACTCATGTAGAGTGCGACTGTATCCTGTTTGTTGTAAACGTAAATTGTTTTATTTCAATCCACGCACTCATGTAGAGTGCGACAAGATTGGGTTTGTGAAAAAGCATTAGATGATATTATTTCAATCCACGCACTCATGTAGAGTGCGACTTCAAAACCATTGGATAATAACCATGATACAATATTTCAATCCACGCACTCATGTAGAGTGCGACGGTCTGAAAACAATCACTGTTAAGGATACAGGTTCAATTTCAATCCACGCACTCATGTAGAGTGCGACCGGTGATGTCAGTTGAGTGGCCTTTTCTTGTGGGATTTCAATCCACGCACTCATGTAGAGTGCGACCGTCGGTGGCTTTGGTACTCTCCGGAAAGTTAGACATTTCAATCCACGCACTCATGTAGAGTGCGACTGCAAAAAAAATAAAAAATCTAACACTATTTCCCGCTCTTCAGCTTATATCTTTTCACTTTTTAAAAAGAATTCAAAATCAAACACTAAAACTCACTATTTATCACTTTTCTCTAGTGCGAGTCCCCCTATAATTTTATGTATACACATTATTCGCACCTCACAAAATCCCTCTTCTAATTTTCTCAATTCTTCAGTGAGCTTATTCTGAAACTTTTGTTCTAACATGTTTGATTTGATATTTTTATTTATCTTTTCCAATTAAAATATCCTTTATCATATTCATACATTGTTACAGAATAATTGTCAATAAGCTTATTTTGCAAGCCAATTTATAAATTCTTTCGCCCATTATTAATCAATAAATACTGCTACAAACAAGAATGAATCCTAAAGGTGCCTTGAAATTCACAAAACAACATCTATTCTATCAACGTAAAACTTATCAACTTTTAATCATTGTGCGTTTTTAATAATTCTATCTCCTCAGGTGTAAGTGCTCTAGCCCGACCAATTTCTAAGTCTTTGAGTTCCAACGGTCCAAAACATACTCTTTGTAAATACGTTACTTCACACCCTACCTTTTGAAACATTCGCTTTACTTGATGAAACTTCCCTTCACTGATTGTAAGATACGCTTTATCTTGATCTAAAACCTCCAACTGGGCAGGCTTTGTGACAAAGTCATCTAAATCCATCGGTTGAGCAAAAATATCAATGGCATTTTCCGGTAAGCTTCCTTCAAACTCTACATAATACTTTTTTAAAACGTGTTTTTTGGGAGACAAAAGTTCATGAGTGAGTTGTCCATCGTTACAAACTAACAGTAACCCTTCCGTATCCAGGTCAAGACGACCAACAGGATAGAGATCATTTCGAATGCTTGGAATTAATTCCATAACCGTAGGATATAAGTTGTCTTCTGTTGCACTGACATATCCGGCTGGTTTATTTAAGATATAATACTCATAACGAACATAAGAAACAGGTACATCATCAACATAAACTGTTTGATCTTCCTTAACTTGGAAATCTGCTTTCTTGATCGTTTCGCCATCAATCGTCACCCATCCGTTTTTGATGATATTTTTAACTTCATTTCGAGTTCCATATCCCATATGGGAAAGAAATTTATCCAGCCTCACTGCCATCGCCATCCTTTCGAATATTTATTTTTTATGATTCCTTTATCAATCTTTCCAAAACCCAGTGGAAACCCATCCACACAAACTAAGATCCAACCTTTTGATGTTGTATCCCGATCTTTGATATCAATCGTTTCTCCTTTTAGATATTTGATTACTCTGGGATCATCCACAGATAAATCCACTGTATTTTTAAATTGACTCTTTTTAAGAGCAAGGGCAAAAGCCTGACTTGGCTCGAAGTGATTCTTTTTGATTTCCCCACAAATTAAGCCAGAACGTAATAAACGCCATCTTCTCTGTTCAGGAAGCTGTTGAGGGCTCCAGATGATCTTATCGTTCTTGATTGAAAAACACCCCTTAGAGAAATCAAAGGAACATATCTTTAAAAATTCTTTAAAGGCTCCCGGTAAAGAAGAATTCTCCTTTTTGACAACCTTTTTAGAAGCATTCCCCTCTTTTTGTAACAAAGCCACAAAGTGACCTTCCCCTTTTATCTTATGAGGAAAGAGTCGCACACATTCTTCCATGCCAATCCCACTTGAAAACCCCGGTTGTTTAGGGATAGGAACCAGATGTAGATCGGAATGTCTATGTAATGCATCCTGAATCACTTCTTCATTTTCCTTTGTCGAAAAGGTGCATGTCGAATAAACAATCATCCCTCCTGGTTTCAACATATCTATTGCACAGGAAAGAATTTCTTTTTGAATAGGGGGATAATACGTATCATCTCTTTCTTGCCAACTGCTGATTAAGTGTGGTTCTTTTCTAAACATTCCTTCTCCACTGCATGGCGCATCCACCAAAATCTTATCAAATGTTTCTGCAAACCGCTTGGAAAGATCAATAAGGTCTTCACTGCATACCCATGTATTATATGAACCCGACAACTCAAGGTTTTTGATCAATCCCTGACATCGCGATGTACTGATATCATTGGATAATAGTAAACCGGTATTCTGTAACTTCGCAGCCAATTCAGTGCTTTTTCCTCCTGGTGCAGCACAAGTATCTAACACATATTCACCTTCTTCTATCGGCAAAACCTGTGCCGGTAACATAGCAGAAGGTTCTTGAAGATAGTATAAACCGGCATAATAATACGGATGCTTGGCAGGCTTTTTATCCCCTTGATAATAAAATCCATTATCTGTCCATGGAATCGGCTCTAATGGAAAAGGAGATATTTTCAAAAAATCTTCTACACTGATCTTGTTTGTATTAATACGCAATCCATAATAGCGTTCTTGTTCAAAGCTTTGCATATAAGCTTCAAAATCATCTTTAAGAAGCTCTTTCATCTGTTGAATATAGTTTTCAGGCAATTGAATCGACATATCATGTCTCCTTTTGTGTCCCTCATTATAGCATATACGAATTCATATGTTCTATGAAGAGATATCGATATCTTTGGGGAAAGACACCTGTTTATATTCAGTAAAATTTGCTCTCTTCCTCAAATATGCAAAAAAAACTATAACGATTGATTCTTTATTTCAAACGTTATAGTTTCTTTTTTTATCGTATCATATCGCGTGTGATTTCCTGAATTGTAGATGCGCCGCACATTTCCATCGTATCTATCAGTTCTTGTTCCAGTTGGTCAACAAGTGACTTGACGCCTTCCTCTTGTGCACCATAAATCATATTCACAAAAGGTCTGGCAACCAAAACACCATCTGCACCTAGTGCCAATGCCTTAAAAATATCTTGCCCGCTGCGAATTCCTCCATCAACCAGAATGGTCATATCTTTACCTACGGCTTGCACGATTTCTTCCAGCACATCGGCAGTAGCTGGCGTATCATCTAAAACACGACCGCCGTGATTGCTGACAACGATGCAAGAAGCGCCTGCTTCTTTAGCCTTTAAGGCACCTTTCACACTCAGGATTCCTTTCGCAATAAAAGGTACATCAATTTCCTGCACGATTTCTTTTAATTCTTCTACATTTTTTCTTCCGGCCGGCGGTACAAATCCTTTTAAGAATGGTAAACCGGCTGCATCAATATCCATGGCGATGGCCAAAGCACCGGCTTCTTTAGCAAGCTTTAATTTTTCAACCACCATTTCTTTAGCCCATGGCTTAATGGTAGGAACACCGATTCCATCATTTTCCTTGATGTTTTGGGTTGCTCCGATCATGATCTGATCATCCATTCCATCGCCGGTAAAAGCCATGATTCCGGCATCTTTACAAGCTTTGACCAGCACTTTGTTGTAGGTTTGATCCACATAAGCATCTCCGTAATGCATACTTACAGCACCTACCGGTCCTGCAAACACTGGCAGGCGGAATGTATGGCCAAATAGATTCGTCTGCGTTGATACCGGTGTATTTTCACAAATCGTATCCATCACAAGATGAATATTTTTCCAGGCATCATAATTTCGAATGGCGACCGTACCGCTACCTTTTGCACCGGGCCCCGGTATCGTATTGCGGCAAGCTCTTCCATTACAAACCGGACATGACTTACATAGATCATTCATATTTTCTCTGGATTTTTGTAATATTTGTTCTACCTTCATCTTTTAAAGTCTCCTTATCATTTGATACCACTGCACATCACCATGTACGGAAGAAGATAAACCTTGATTTTCAAATCCCAAGTGTTCATAAAATGGAATTTTTTCTTCTTTACATGTCAATATGATGGCTTTACGTCCTTGTTTTTGCGACTGTTCTATTATATATCGAATCAATAAGGAAGCATATCCTTTTTTTACGATAAGCCGGTAATGTGTTGACACCAAAGATCATCTGTATCTTTCCTGATTCATTATGCAGTTCTGCCTTTTCATACATTTCATCCGTTAGCGTTTCTTCATCCGTGCAGAATCCATCAACAAAGCTGATGATTTCTCCATCTTTTTCTAATAGCCAAAAATGCTCAGGATAATAGGTCAGTCTTTGTTTAAACTGTTCTCTTGTACATGCCTGTTCTGGTGGAAAACACTCATTTTCAATGGCACTGATTTCTTCAATATCCTGTATGGATGCGGTACGTATATTCATAAGATCCTCCTTCGATAAATAAGCTAAATATATTTATATTCGTGTCAAATAAAAGCTAAAACCTTACTAATTTAAACTAACTAAAAGTAAAATAAACTAAATCATTTTGTTTATCTAAACACTCGAAGATAGCTTTTTCTCTTATTTTAGTAGAGTTACAAAAAAAGCCAATTTATATAGAACTCTAATAACTGCCTTTTATCCACCTGTGTCTCATACAAAGTACTTTTTAAATCTTTTGTAAATTGGAAAAATCACCTGGAGTCTAATCGATAACTATATCCAATACTTTCTCCCTCTTTTAATGATGAATAAAGCAATATTTTATAATTATTCTGTATTAACAATGTATTTAGTTGAATAAGCTCCATGGCTACATCAAAATCTTTACATATAAAATTATCTAAAATATTGTAAGGTATCATTATTTCAGGAACCAGTTTTCTCATTGCGTGATGCCATATTTGATACCTGTCTCTAAGAAAACCTCTTGCTGTCATTTCTAGAATTTTTGCATATTTTCCAATTCTACTTTCAAAGGAGCACTCCAATAACTCATTTGCAGTAGCTGCTATCCAAATTGCCACTTTTTCTTCTTGATTCTTAGCCTCCATTAACATTTGCGCCGTTTGAATCGTTCCTTTATTACTTGGTTTTGTCAAGTAAAGAAATTCAATCGGATTCTTCATAATTAGTTTTTTTCTTGCCTCAGCTTCTTTTACAGTCAACCAATCATATCCATAAATACATCCTTCCCTGTTATATTGAACAAAAATTGTTTCTGCAAATGAGGGATCTGTCAAGATCTCTGGAAATTGATAACTGTTTTGCTTCCAAAGACTGTAAACATCTTCCCATTTCATTTTTTCAAACATATATTATTATCTCCTGATTTTTCAAATTATTCGTAATCATCGTTTTGGTTTTTTACATAAAACTGTAAATCATGCCAATGTGAGAAATGATATGCATGGTCCTTGTCTAAAAAAATATTAGAATATAGAAAAGTAATAATATCTATATCATCAAACAAATCAAACACCCATTCTTCAAGATCATCTCTTTGAAACTCTTCGTCATCGACTTCCCCATCCATCTCTATAAAAACGATTCCTTCTTCATTACAAAGATAGATGATCAACTCTTCCATTACACTGTGCGCAATAATAGGAGCTCCACTCTTAGCATTTTGAATGATACATTGTAATGTACAAAACATATGATAAAGAAACTCATAATCATAATGCATTAAAAATTGCGGAGGAAGACTATCTTTCATCCATGATACATCTAACTGACCTATATGCGCTCCCACCGGCAAAGATGAAAGAGCTTCCATATCTTCTCTTATATAATCATATAAAATATCACTTCCCACCGCAAAAGATAAAGAAGCATAATCTCCAAATTGTTCTTCCAGATAAGTGGACCAATTTGAGTGATCTTTATATTCTTGAATTAACATTTTACTATCTGTTTCATCCTGTTCTGGGAGTATCCGCCAATTCAAAGCTTTACAAATCCCTCTACATTTATCTTGGCGGATTGATTCTCCAGATTCATATCGATACCATGTTTTTGTCCCTACGTTTGCACGAGAAGCAGCTTCTTCAATTGTTAAATTTAATTCTTCTCTTCTTTTCTTGATCTTTTTACCAAGTTGTTCGCTTCCTTTAATTGTTTTTTGCATATTTTCCTCCTTACATGACACGTCATCTTTATGTCATTATGTCATTAAGTGCAAAGGCTGTCAACATTTTTATCAACAGAAATATGCTCACTTTAATATTAAATTTCAAAATAAAAGAGAATTCTAAAATATGATATTGGCCTTAGAGTTATTGAACATCTATAAATGTTCTAAAATCATAGTGGATAAAGGTAACCGAACTCATTGATAGTTCATATCTGTCTTTGATTTGCCTCGAATTTTACTTTTTTCGGGACATATCCTTAGATTTCATACCTTTTAGATTGATACTGGTAAATGCACTGTCAATCTTGACGATTTCTTTTAAAAGAGTATTCCGAATATGAACTCCAATCGCTGCATAAAGCTTATGACGGATATGAAAACAGATCATTTTGCTCTTGCCTACAGCCACAGCCTCTTATTCCAGTTTCATCTGATGAAGTTCACAGGCAATAAAGGTTAGCCATATGTGGTAGTGGCTCCTTGTAAGAGAAAAACGATATTTATTGTATCTCTGAAGATTTTTCCACAATCTCTACAAAGAGACTTTTTTCCTGTGTTTTTTTAATCCATTTTCTACAAAATGAAAAGATCCTCAACAAGAACAACGAGATACATTACATTTAATTTTTCCTGAATTTATTGTATCCAAATTACTCTATCGCTTGTCAATTTATAAATGAGGTTTTGAATGAATTCGAGTTCTATCAGTTTTAGACTGTTTAAGAGTATTTTATTAATCATAGAAAATATCCTTTATATGTCAAAGAATATCCCCTACCATCAATGTATTTAGCTTATTTCAATAAATAAACTAAATATATGTTTATTTAAGCTAATAAAGTGAAAAATAAGCTAAATTATTTTGCTTATTTAAACACTCAAAGATAGCTTTTCTCTTGTTTTCGTAGAATTATAAATAAAGCCGATTTATACAGTGCTCTAATAACTACCTATTCCCCTGACCCTGACAATCGCATTTCCAAATACTCTTTTAACTTTTCATCAACACAATAAATATAACAGCCCTTTGGGCCGCAGGTTAAAAATGTTCCCACTGTTCACATTGCAAACATGATGAAAGACTCCTGTCCAATACGATCTTTCAGGACAATAAGCTGCCTTTAAATATTCTTCTGTATGATTTGTTCCTCATCTTCACCACAAAAAAGGAATGTCCAGTTTACAACTTTTCGAAGAATTGAAAGTGAACTATAAAACTGCCTATCTGCTACAATCAAAAGCTTGAATCCTTGTGAGAAATTCGAATTCCAAGAAATCTCTGGATTCGAGTTTTTATGAATCGGATGTTGCCTACACCGGTGCTCCCTCGCATAATGGAAAACGTGGACGGGGAACCGATAAACAGCCTTTTTTAATTGTGCTCTCTACGGAACAGGAGAACCAGTACCCTCTTTTTGTGAAACTGAGGGAAAGGACGGTTGACTCCGGAGAGAATATTGAAGATTTTTTTGATCAGTATGTTGTCATGTCCCAAGACAGGAAACTGAATACGGATGGTAAATCCATCTACAATATCTTAAAAGCAAAAATGCAGGTCCAGAATGAAAAGATCGACTATGATCAAGAGGAACATCGACTGTATTTTCTGAACAAAATCGCTTCGAGTTTCAATCACCAGTTATTGCATGTATTCCATAGTATAGGAAAAAGAATGCTTCCCTTATATTATGCAGAATATGAATGGCGATTTAACCATAGAAGAGTAGAAACATTCTGGAGAAGATAAGGACTTATATTTGTCAGTCAAGCATAGCGACTCGAAAGATGATTCGAACCTCTATGGATCTGTATGCCGATACAAGAGGTTTACAAACTTTTTAGGGATATCAGATGGGCACTCACAAAAAGAAAATAAAAAAATCTCATCCGGTCATTTTTTGGTAATATCTTCTTTTTATAATCAAATTCGCTAAATTCAACTAAAAAGTTGATGTAGAGAATTAAAAATGATGTTTTTTAGTTTTGATAGAGTGTAAACACATCAATTGGCAGCTCAAAAGAACATATGTCTTTTGTCACAAAGGG
>NZ_JBQKEP010000017.1:0-33519 GCF_052121255.1 Faecalicoccus sp. LCP19S3_E2
AAAGATTGAGAGGACAAGTTAGTTACTTTTTTATTCGTCAAATACGAAAAGAAGATCTTTTTAAATTTGCGATTACTTAAAAGGCTATGTCAACAAATTGGAGGTTAAGCGTTTTTTAGATTAAGATTTCATAAAATATATTGTAAAAAAATACAAAGACCCATATAATGTAAAAAAAGAAACTTTTTGAAAATAAATGAAAGGGGTTACTATGAAACGCTATACAATCAATCATTGCCCACTTTCTACAGTAGAGGCAACTTTGGTCAAGAAAACCGTACATTCTTATCATCCCAATCCTGTGACAAGCAGTTCAGCTACACCAATCTATGAACTGCAGTTTGAGACAGAGAAAGGATTGTTGACATTTGAAATCGATGCCTTTGGATATCAGACCATTCCCACAGGTGTAAAAAGTGAGTTGACCTATCAGGGCTATGAACTGATTTCTTTTAAAGACTGGTATCCTGTAACACAATAAACTAGCCTGATATGTTTTGTTTTATGGTGACGTCAAAGTATCCGAAAATGATTGTTTGGTTGAATACTTTAATAAAGAGCTTATGATTTGTGATGAAATGATGACAAAAGGAGTATGAAGATGCGAAAAGAATGGATAGAAGAATTGATTCAAAGGCTTTTAGAGGAACAGAAAGCCAATCAAAAAGATGGGGTATATGCATGGATGCAGATCGAAGCCGCCTACCAGTCCAATAAAATCGAGGGCAATACATTGACACGCAAACAAGTCGCTTCCATTTTTACGCGTGGAGAGATCATACCGGATGATAATAGTATTCGTTTGGTGGATATCGAAGAAACGACCGGTCATTTTGTGATGTTTGATGAAATGTTAAAGACATTAAATAATTCTGTTTCCAATAATCTAATCAAAAAATATCACCTGTGTTTTAGAAACAGCAGCAGCCAGGATGTACGCAAAGGCTCCTATGCCGGCGAATATCACAGACAAAAGGAAAGAGAAGAAAGCGAATGGGAAAAGGTTACCCAAAGAATGGATGATTTGATCAATACATATAATGAAAGAGATACGCACTCTTTGGAAAGTCTGGCACGTTTTCATGCCGCTTATGAAGCAATTATGCCTTTTCAGGGAGGAAACAGTCGAATCGGACGAATTCTTTTGATCAAAGAGTGTTTAAGAAGCAAGCAAGTTCCTTTTATCGTACATGCAGCCAATAAAGATACTTATAAAGATGCCTTAAACAAAGCACAAAATGAGCAATTAGAAGAGTTGATGGATTTTTTCAGGAAAGAACAAATCAATTTCGAAAGAGAAATCGATAAAATTTTATCCAAAGAAGAATAGGTTCATTATGGAACAAGAATGCATTCTATTGGATGATACAAAACAGAAATTACAGATTCTAATCGGTACAAAATGTACAATTTCATATAAAGATATAGAAAAAGTATCTGTTTTAAATGAAGATGCGAATTTTAAATGAAAGGCAGAACTTTTCTTATAATGGGTGTTAGGTGGAGTTTCTTTCTTTGTAAGACCCGGATTTTATGCAGGGCTAAAGATTCTTTATTGATTATGCATTTGACTGGAAGGGAAGCTGGTTTTATGAAACGAGAATTAGGAATTGCCCGTTGTGGATTGGCATGTTGTCTATGTTCAGAAAATATAATTTGTGCAGGTTGTGATTCAGGACAGTGTCCGGATAAGGATGGCTGTGAGAACAGAAAGTGTTCGATATCTAAAGGAATCAAACATTGTTATGAATGTAGCGAAGCATGTCAAAAAGGAATGTTGTCTAAAATAAAACCCTATGCTTTTACAGAATTTGCCAAAAGATATGGTGAGGATACGCTTTTAGATTGTCTGGAAAGAAATGAGAAAATGGGAGTCATCTATCATCGTGAGGGAATAAATGGGGATTATGATGATTTTGATGATGTAGAGGAATTGATCAATTTCATAAAAACAGGAAATAGATAAAAAAAAGCGGACAGAGAACATTCTGTCCGTTTTCTACTTGTTGGTGCGGGCGAAGGGACTCGAACCCCCACGCCGAAGGCGCCAGATCCTAAGTCTGGTGCGTCTGCCAATTTCGCCACGCCCGCAAGACTGCTTTAATATAATAGCAGAACCTTTTTAAAAAATCAATGTAAAATTGTAGGCTTGTGTTTGGCCTCAATTTGCTCCTGAATATAAGTTTCCAATTCTTCCAACAACTCATCTGTAAGTTCGATATCTTCTATCATGACAGGTCCATCATGTGTTTTATCCAAAACAAAATGAATTTCGGGTAACGATCTGAATTCTGTTTTACCGAACTGTTTTTCATATTTTTCCAACTGCTCCAAAATGGGCTGTGCAATTTGTTTGATAATCTTTTCATTTTTCATACCTTTATTATAGCGTAATGTCTTTTCTTTTGACAAGGAAAGTGATACTACCTTTATTTTAAGACCTGTATTTGTTATGATATAGGCACCGGAGGAATGAAATGGAAAAACCGAACAACAAAGTGCAAAAAGAAGAAATTGATGATTTTGCCAAAGCTTTACTGGATAAAAAAACGGATATGGCCATTTATGCCAATCGATCCGATACGATAGATCAAACAAAAGAAAAAAACGAAGATGAAAGAAAAGCAGCTGAACAAACCTTATCTTCGGCTTTAGATATGCTTCGAAAAGAGAGAGGACAATCGACCATTGCCGAAGAAGAGCAGCGCTTTTATTATAATCAGCTCCAGGAAGAAGATGATGATTTTACAACATCTTCGATCGAAGAGTTAAAAACACAGTCTTTTGATGTCAATACAGTTGCCAAAGCTTTACATGAATACGATCAGGATCAAACGATTCGTACAAAGCTAAAAGTGGATTTAAATAAATCAAATGCGAAAGGTGTACCACATACCACCAGGAAAAAAGAGAAACCGGTTAAGAAAAAACGATCTAAGAAAAAGATTGCCATTATTGCCGGTGTAGTGGTTTTATTCCTGGCATGTTTGGGCGGCTATGCTTATAAAATCTATGTTTGGGATCCGGCACATATCGTAACGGAAGCTATGCAGAAGTCCTATGACAAGCTGGTTAGCTATGCGGATGAATATGGAAGTGATCTTGATAGCAATGCCACTTTAATGTCCGATTCAGAGCGATTTGAACTATTGGATATGGATGAAGATTACGATCGTCTAAACGCCACGCAAAAAGAAGATATCAACGCCTATTTTAAGGAACAAACAGGTAAAACCTATACGAGTCTTGTCAAAGAACTAAAAGAGATGAAAGATCAGATTGGTACGGATCCAAATGGTGCATACCAAAGAATTACTTCTCTTTTGACAAGCTGGAATTCTTTAAGTGCTTCTCAACAATATGAGTTGTTGGATTTGGAAGATGCTTATTCACAACTATCCGATAAGCTGCAGGAACGAATCAATGAAATGGCCAAAGCCAATGCGGATATGGGCTTTAGTGAACTTCTGGAAAATGTTCGTAAAGATAAAGAAGCGTCTGATCAACAGGCAGCACAAGAACAACAGGCGATGGCTTCCCTACAAAGCCAGTTACAGTCTTTACAAAGCCAACTGGCTTCTTATGAAGAATATGGACAGACCTTACGTTCAGAGCTTGCGACAGCACAGGCAAGTGGGGATTCTGCCAGCATCAGTGAATTGCATTCTGCGATATCTTCCAATGATCAGACAATCACACGTTTGGAAGCACAGATTGCCAGTCTTCAATCACAGATCGATAGCGCTCAATAACAAAAAAAACTCAACTTATCTGTGTACTTTTTTCAAAAGTATGATATGATAGTTGAGCAATCGCCGACATAGCACAGTTGGTAGTGCAACGCACTCGTAACGCGTAGGTCGCAAGTTCAAGTCTTGCTGTCGGCACCATTTTAGAATAGAACAGGCAAATCGCCGTATGAGGTTGAATATTTGATTCAGCCTCTTTTTTTATAAAAAAATCTATACGTTTTATCTTTTTCGTACAATATTACCTTAACTAACTGCTTTGTCAATTTATACTTTGTCATTTAATTTGAAAGGGGTTACAATAAAAGAGGAAAGTAGGTGTATTATGGGTTGTTTTGTTGCCCCGATGACCGAAGCGGTTGTCTTGACTGCGGTTTCTAAAAAACTCAATAAGAAATCGAGTCAAAATCAATTTGTGAAGGAAGTTCCAGTCTTGGAAAAAATGCTGTATGGAGGAAGTGCTTTATTAATTGTAGAACATGTTTATCATGGAGAACTAGTGTTCTGGCCACCCTTTTTTACAAGCATGATGTCTATGGAAGATACGCAGGCTATGATTCATGAGATCTTAACGACTGGTGTTTTAATGAGCGTACTGGTAACTCTGGCATGGGTGGGATTTGTTGTTTGGAAGTATAAACTGCTTTTAAAGAGGAAAAAACATGCTGTTGTGCGCTAGCTGGCTTTGTGCTGTTGTATTTAGTTTTCTGTATGTAAGACGACCATCGGATGCTTATCAATATAAATTTCCAATGGTCTTATTTTTGGGGTCTTCACTGATGTGGAGTGCTGATTTTATTATGGCCTTTTTACAGGAAGGACCCGCTTATTTTGTCGAACTGGAATCCTCTTTGTGTTCGGATTTTTTATGCTTTTTATTTGTATTTACGTTTGCCATGGTTTTATGGCTGTGTAAAGTCGCTTTACATCAGGAGGTAGTGCATGACTAAAATATATGAAATACGGCAGGATATCTTATCGCATAATGAGACCGAAGCCGATCTATTGCGACAGGAACTGAGTCAAAAAGGTGTTTTCTTGTTGAATCTAATGTCTTCACCGGGCAGTGGCAAGACTACCACACTCGAGAAAACACTACCTTATCTGGATGGCCTTCGTGTTGGGGTCATGGAAGCGGATATCGACGGAGCCTGCGATGCAAAACGTATTGAAGAATTGGGGTATCGCTCCATTCAGCTTCATACAGGTGGTATGTGCCATTTAGATGCACAGATGACAAGACAGGGGTTAACGGCATTTGGCATAAATGATCTGGATGTAGTGATCCTTGAAAATGTAGGAAATTTAGTATGTCCTGCTGAGTTTGATACAGGGGCTATGTGCAATGCCATGATCTTATCCGTGCCGGAAGGACATGACAAGCCACTGAAATATCCATTAATGTTTTCTATTTGTGATGTAGTCTTGATCAACAAAATCGATGTGATCGATGCGTTTGATTTTGATGTCGAATACTGCAAACAGGAGATATGGAAACGGAATCCGAAGGCAAAGATTATTTTGATCAGCGCCAAAACAGGACAAGGGATTCAGGAATGGGCTGATTGGCTAAAAGAAAAAGCAGAAAGTGTGAAAGAAAATGGCAGAGTATAGAAAGGAACTGGAGGGCCAGCCCAGAGAAAAAATATTAAAGCTGGCACAGAAAATTACGGATCGTATTGGACATAAAGTGACGGTAGAGGATCCGGAATACTGGGGATTGGCAGCTGTAGTGACCGATGAAATGGCAGAAATTGCGCTGCATATGAAGGTTCGCAAGCCGATGCGTCTCAGTGATTTTGTACGAGTGACGAAAAAAGAAGAAGCATACTTAGAGAAAATCTTGTATGAGATGAGTTATGTTGGTCTTTTAGAATACAATTGGGAAAATGAAGATCATGAGAAACAATGGGTACTTCCACCCTTTGTCCCCGGTTCTGCCGAATTTGTTAATATGCATCCGGAGGTGATTGAAGAACATCCGGAAGTGGCTCATTTTTTTGATCAGATGACCAGACTTCCTTTGGATAAAGTAACGGCCAAGGTCCCTCTGGGAGGGGCCGGTGTCGGTATGCATGTAATTCCGGTGGAAAAAGCGATTCATGCGATCAATGAGACAAAGGACATAGAACACATTTCACACTGGTTAAAGAAATATGATGGTAAATATGCTGCCAGTCCCTGCTCCTGTCGTATGTCCAGAGCCAGTATGGGAGAAGGATGTGGCGACGATCCACAGGATTGGTGCATCGGTGTCGGAGATATGGCCGATTATCTGGTGGAAACGAAAAAAGGGCACTATGTCACGTATGAAGAGGTATTAGAAATACTTCAACGGGCAGAGGATAATGGCTTTGTCCATCAGATCACCAACATTGACGGAGAAAATAAAATTTTTGCGATCTGTAACTGTAATGTCAATATTTGTAATGCATTGCGAACTTCACAATTATATAATACGCCTAACATGTCTAGGAGTGCGTATGTCGCCAAGGTGACCAAACAAGATTGTGTGGCCTGTGGAGCCTGCGTGGAACATTGTCCGGCGGGAGCCGTAAAACTAGGACAAAAGCTTTGTACGACGCATGGTGATATCGAGTATCCTAAAGTTGAACTTCCGGATACGAATCGATGGGGAAAAGAACGCTGGAGCCCGGACTATCGTGATAAAAACCGAATTAACTGTTATGACACAGGAACAGCTCCCTGCAAGACAGCTTGTCCGGCACATATTGCGGTTCAAGGCTATTTAAAATTGGCTTCTCGTGGTAAGTATAAAGAGGCTTTGGCTTTAATCAAAAAAGAAAATCCATTCCCGGCCGTTTGTGGAAGAATTTGTAACCGCCGTTGTGAAGAGGCTTGTACACGAGGAAAGATCGATCAGGCAATTGCTATCGATGAAGTGAAAAAATTTATTGCGGAATGTGATCTGAAAGACGAATATCGCTATATTCCTAAAAAGATCATTCCCAGCAATCGTGGTGAGTTTTCGGAAAAAATCGCAATTATAGGAGCCGGGCCGGCCGGACTGTCTTGTGCGTATTACCTGGCTTGCCGAGGGTATCGTCCGACTGTTTTTGAAAAAAATGAAAAACCGGGAGGCATGCTTCGATACGGAATCCCTTCCTTTAAACTGGAAAAAGAAGTCATTGATGCCGAAATCGACATTATGAAAGCTTTGGGAGTGGATATTCGATGTAGCATTGAAATCGGGAAAGATAAAACTATCGCACAATTGCGTAACGAAGGATATAAAGCCTTTTATTTGGCAACGGGTGCACAAAAGGGCCGTATTCTTCCATTAGAAAATGTGCAGGCCAAAGGCGTGCAAAGTGCGGTTGATTTACTGGGAAGCGTACAAAAGAAACCTGTATCACTGCAGGGTGCCTGTGTTGTTGTCGGTGGTGGTAACGTAGCTATCGATGCCAGTCGAACAGCTTTACGCTGTGGTGCTGCTCCTGTTTATATGGTGTGTTTGGAGCAGGCAGAAGAGATGGCGGCAAGCAGCGATGAGATCCGCGAAGCCAAAGAAGAAGGCGTTCGGATCATCAATGGCTGGGGTCCTGTGTCTTTAGAAGAAAAAGAGGGAACAGTTGCATCGATTACCTTCAAACAATGTGTGTCTGTATTTGATGACAGCCATCGATTCGCTCCGGTATATAACGAAGAAGTATTAAAGACGATCGATTGCCAACATGTGATTTTCAGTGTAGGCCAGCAAAGCGATATAAAAGCGATCATTGATCAGGAAAAACTCTCGACCAGAGGGCCTTGGATCGATGCCGATGCCAGGACGTTTCAGACCAGCGTGTCGGATATTTTCACCGGAGGTGATTGTTTTACCGGCCCTGCATTCGCAATCGATGCGATTGCTCAGGGGAAACAAGCGGCAGAATCTTTGCACCGTTACGTCAAACCGCATGCCAGTATGACAATTGGAAGAAATCTGCGAGAATATATCATGTTAAATAAAGACGAAGTCGTTTTTACAGATTACGATCATACATCCAGACAACAACCTGTGCATAAGAAGACCACACCTTTTAAAGAATCGGTACTGCCATTCACGGAAGAACAGGTAAAGAAGGAGACGGCTCGTTGTCTGGGATGTGGGGCCAGTATTGTCGATACAAATAAATGTATCGGTTGTGGAATTTGTACGACCAAGTGCGAGTTTGATGCGATACATCTCTATCGGGAATTGCCGGAAGCCAGTCACATGGTAAAAACGGAAGATAAAGCTAAGACCATCCTTCCATATATGGTAAAGCGAGCTGTTAAAATTGCCTTCAAGAAGAAAAGCTGATGCACGAATTGGGAATTGTTATCCATGTTTTGGACAGTGTGGATCAAATTCGCAAAGAAAATGCGATCCAAAAAGTATCTTCGGTCACACTACAAATAGGACAGGCGAGTGGAATTATACCCTCTTATTTGATTGATTGTTTCACATGGGCCCGAAAAAAATACGAGGGATTTGAAGATTGTATTCTAAATATTCAGAATACGCCGGCTATTACTACATGTCTTTCTTGTCACCAGGAGTATGACACATTGAAGCATGGAAAAACATGCCCGTTTTGCCAATCTGAAGACACTGTCTTAAAAACAGGAAATGAAATGCAGATCCTTGAAATGGAAGTAGAAGAGATAGAGGATCTATAAAGCTGTATAAAATACAGACTTCTGAAAACCAAGTTTTCAGAGGTCTTTTTTTTAATTTGATAAAAAAATCTGTTTGATCGAAATCCTAAATTTTTCGATAATCGAAAAGACTGGTATGTTACCGGCTGATTTTTGACAGTATTCTTTTGATGCGATAGGTAATTATTTATGTTTTAAATCATAAAAACCGATGTAAAGATTCCGGATGAAAAATGGAATCCTGTAATGGTCTCTTTTTATACATCACTTTCAAACAAATCAAAAGTCATGCTATACTTTTAGGAAATGGGGGTTAGTATGACAAAACAGGGAATTCGTATCCGTAAAGCTTTATATATTGTATTGTGGTTGGGCACTTTATTCAGCCTGATCCTTTGTCTTGGTATCGCATTCGGGTTTTTCACAAAAGAAAAGATCGTAACCAAAGAGGTGGAAAAAGAAGTGCAGGTGGTGCCGGATAATTATTTGTTTTTGGGGGATTCTTTGACCGATTATTTTGATCTGGAAACCTATTTTCCCGGCCAGCCGGTCGTGAACAGCGGTATTGCGGGCAATACGACCGATCAAATTTTGACATCGATGAAGACAAGAGTTTACGACTACAACCCATCCAAGATCTTTTTACTGATCGGAACCAATGATTTAAGAGATGGCAAGTCACAAGAGGCAGTCGTACAAAATATAGAAGAGATCATCGAAGAGATTCAAACAAATCGTAAACAAGCTGAAATTTTTGTAGAGAGTTTATATCCGGTTAATGCCTCTGTCAGTTCGGCGGTAGGTGTTCGATCCAATGCGACGATTCAAAATATCAATGCGCAGTTAGAGGAATATTGTAAGGAAAAGAATCTGACGTATATTGATTTGTATGCAAAACTGCAGGATGAGCAGGGAAATCTTCAGATACAATATACAGCCGATGGATTACATTTGAGCGATGCGGGTTATCAGGTCGTCGCCGAGGTCCTGCAGGAATATTTGAAGTAAATGAGGAATCAAAATGAATTTGAGTACGTTAAAAGAAGAACTTCATTCGTTTCAGAATACAGACTGGATGCTTTTGCTGGTAACTGTATCTCTATTTTTAACACAGTACATTATGGCCGGCGTCTTGATTTTGTATTTGGGATGGATGATCTATAAAAAACAATTATGGAGTGCTATAAAAGAACAACCGGGGGCACTTTGGATCTATTTGTTTGTCTTTTTGGAAATCATTGTTTCTCTTTTCGCAACAAACTTTACAGGACTTGTTAATGCGATTGGAATGCTTTTGGTAGTCGGTTTTATCAGCGGATATCGCCAGCAGATTCATCCTAAATTATTTCATTATATGATCGATATCATGTTGATCGGATCGATCTTCGTAGGAATCTTGGCACTTTTTCAGTTTGCGGATTTTTCAGCACAGAAAGGCTATGATTTTTTCGAATTCCATATTCAAAATTCTCCCAAGCGACGTATCATGGCTACGTTTGATAATGCCAACTTATATGCAACCATGTTGGAGTTTTGGATCTTTTTTTGTGTCTATCGTTTTATCCAGTGCAGAGGCTTGTTAAAAAGAATACTCTATGTAGTCGTTGGACTGTTTAATTTCGGATTGCTGTATTTGACCGGTTGTCGCACTGCTTTGTTGCCGCTTGTTGTCATCATTCCTTTATTTTTCTTTCTGGCAAGAGAAAAAAAGTGGTTGCTTCTATCTTTGGCTGGATTAGGTATAGGCATCGTATTGGTTTTTATGGAGCCGGATTTGATTCCCAGAATAACCGATATGAGCACATTGGAATCGCGCTTTAAGATATGGAATTGTGCATGGATGGGCATTCAAAACTATCCAATATTCGGTCTGGGACCACAGTCTTATCATCTGTATTATCAAATGTTTAATGGACATAAGGCACCACATGCGCATAATATTTATGTAGATTCTCTAGCTTCTTATGGGATCGTCGGCACTTTGTTGATCATTTATTATGCCTGTCGATATCTGTTTCCGGAAATAGGAAACGTAAGATTGTATGATCGAGAGTTGTTTGGTTTGATTATCGGATTCATTCTGATTTTTTTGATTCATGGTTTACTGGATGTAACAATGAATGTATTGGCAACGGCACTGGTTTTTACGATGATCTTAAATGCCGGAGTTTTGGTTAAAAAAGATTGAAAATACAATTTAGATTGTGTTAATGTAGTGATAAAGAAAACAGACAGTAGAAGGAGATTTTTTAATGCGATTTTCTCGATTCTTCGTCTGCTTTTTTTTGCTTATTTCTTTAACGGGATTTCAGGAAACTTCGAATTACCAAAACGAGCTTGAGGCTTTGGAAAGACAGGCGATGGACTGCAAAGAGCAGCAGGCTGCACAAGTTTCACAGTCTTTACAGGAAATAAGAAAAGAGATTTTAAAAGATATGGAATCGGTATTGAACAAAGCCGATTTAAATGACATCGAGTTAAAAGAACTCAAGGAAAAAAAGAGTGTTACACATCACTCTTATGAGCGATTGAAAAAACAAATGGCACTCTATCTGATGCAGGAACAAAGTATGTATCCGTATTGTCTGGAAGGACGAATCTTAAACGAAGGGAAGGATCTTCAAACTTTATATATGCATCAGAAACAACTGGAAGAAAAATGTTCTCAAAAAGAGAAGAGAAAAGTTCAATTCCAGCTGGAAATTCAAAATCTTCAAGCGTATGATAAGCGTGTTGACAAAGCACAGAATACCCTCAAGGAGCGATTTCAACGCACCGATGGATATGATCAGCCTGTTCATGGCCAACATGATCCACAAAAGATGATTCAGGGACTACAAGATCTTCCGGTGTTTGGTTCTATACATTCTACAAAGAATGATTCACACTTCTCCTGTCTGGCGCAGGATGCTTCCATTACTTCCACAAGTCCATATTGGGGAAAAGTATCGGATCAGGGCTATATATCGGCCGGAACATGGTCGTATCCGCACGGAGGAATGCATTTAGGTATGGATCTTGCCCTGGCTTTATATTCAAACATCTATGCTCCGGCCAATGGCATTGTTTTATATGCCGATACCTCATACAACAGCAATGATGGCTATCTGGGCAACATGGAAGGATGGCCTTATGGTGGAGGCAATACCCTTTGTGTGATCGTTTCGATACAGGAAAAATTGTATGCCCTGACTTTTGCTCATTTATCCAATACGATTTATGTAGCTCCCGGACAACAGTTTTCGCAAGGTGATGTCTTGGCCTTATCTGGAAACAGCGGTAACAGTACAGGCGGACATACACACATTGAAGTTTTTGAGCTGCATGCTTCTTTGGAACAAGAGGTTTCTTATTTTCAACAAGGTGCTGATTTTAGCTTTGGCTGCGGATGGGATGCTCCTCATACGCAAAGTATATGGGCCACTCGAATTCGCCCGGAAGAAGTGATTACGGGATAGGAGAATTATGAACGATTTATTTTTAGAACGCATGAAAAGAGATTTAAAAGAAGACTATCCGGCTTTTGAGACATCTTTGGAACAACCGATGTATAAAGGCTTAAGCTATCATCCTAAAAAAATCACGGAAGAAATGCTGAAAGCTAATACACCACTTTTGGAACCTAGTCCTTTTTATGCTTATGGCTATTACATCGATCGATCTTTAGGAAACCATCCTTATCACATTGCCGGTGCGTTCTATTTACAGGAGCCCAGTGCTTCAGCGGCGGTTACCATATTGGATGTACAGCCTTCGGATACGGTATTGGATCTCTGTGCGGCACCCGGTGGCAAATCCAGCCAGATTTTATCGCAGCTGCAGGATGGGTTTCTGGTATCCAATGAGTATGATGGTAAACGAGCCAGAATTTTATTATCAAATCTGGAGCGTATGTCCGCACAAAATTTTTGTCTGATACAGGGTGATACCAAGGTTGTTTGCGAAGAGCTGGAGTCCTGCTTTGACAGAGTCTTGGTCGATGCGCCATGCTCCGGCGAAGGCATGATGAAAAAACACGATGCTGCCCAGGATAACTGGTCACTGGAAAACATACAACAATGTGCTATGCGGCAGGCCTATATTCTGGATCAGGCTTATAAAGCATTAAAAAAAGGTGGATACATGGTCTATTCGACTTGTACGTATGCCAGAGAAGAAAACGAAGAAACCATTGCCGCCTTTTTAAAAAGACATCCGGATATGCAGCAGGTCGATCCAGAAGTATCCTTTGGACAAAGAGGCTTTGATACACCGGGCATGGATGTTGATAAGGTGGTTCGTATTTTCCCTATGCAGAAGGGGGAAGGTCACTTTATTTGTAAGATGCAGAAAAAGCAGGGAGATATCAAAGAGCTTCCTGTCAAAAAGATTCGCAAAAAGGATCAGGATATCGATGACTTACACAAGCTTTTAGTGAAGATTCCTGCATACACAATTTGGCAGGAAGATTCACTATATATGATGGATCATCCGTTTATCGAATTCAGGAAAACACATTGTTTGCGACAAGGGATTCTGGCAGGTAGTCGAATCAAAAAAAGATTTGAGCCGGCTCATGCGATGTTTATGGCCTTTCCAAAGGAAAATTATAAGCAAAGTATCGAGTTGGATCTTGAACAGATGGATGAAGTAATGCACGGATTACAGATTCCTTATGAATGTAAAAAAGGATATACCTGTTATTGCATAGATGGTATCCCATTTGGTTTTGGGAAAAGCGATGGGCATAGGATCAACAACCGAATTCCTAAAGGCTTACGCTTATTACCAAAGAGTCATGTGACTAAAGGAGATTTTTGAAAATGAAAGATGAAGCCTTAAAATATGGTAAAGTAATCGTTGGAAGTATTTTATTTTCCTTAGGAATATACTTTTTTATCACACCCAGTGGCTTAAACTCCGGTGGTGTGGTGGGTATCGCACAGATTTTAAATATCGTGCTGCGCCCTTTGAATCCGAATCCGGATTCCCTGGATCTAACAGGTATCATGAATATGCTTTTAAATGTGCCTTTATATATTTTGGCATTAAAATCGATTTCAAAGTCCTTTTGTCTTCGAACTTTGATCAGTATCATCATTCAGATGATCACTCTATCCTTGTTGCCTTTACGTACCGAAGCCATTATGCCGGATATGTTGAGCAATTGTGTATTTGGTGCTTTGATGAGCGGTGTCGGTGCTGGCCTTTGCCTGCAAAGCAGCAGCTGTGCCGGTGGAATTGATATATTAGGTGTTTATTTTTCTAAGACCAAGCCAAATTTTTCGGTAGGAAAGCTTTCGATCATCTTAAATTTCTTTGTGTTTGCGATCTTTGCCTATATCGTCAATATACAAAATGCCCTATACTCCATCATCTTTGTGTCGATCATGTATTTTGTCGGTGATAAGGTACACTATCAAAACATCAATATGTCAGCGATGATCTTTACACAAAACGACAATTTGAAAAAGGAAATCATGCGTATTACCGGACGTGGTGTAACTTGTTGGAAAGGGCAGGGCGTTTATACCGGCCAGGAAAAAGATATACTGGTCGTGGCGTTAAACAAATATGAGATCCGGCGTTTAGAGAAAGCCATAAAAACTGTAGATCCACATGCCTTTATGATCTTAAGTGAAGGACAGAAAATATCGGGTGGATTTGAAAAACGGCTATAAAAAGATCAGTACCTGGAAACACTTTGTTTTCAAAATACTGATCTTTCTTTTATATTTAGCGCAGTGCAGAAACCGCTGATTCTAAGTCAGTGAATTCTTGTTTAGTCAGCCCAAATTGTCCAAAAGTTATGAGCTTAGGATCGTGATAATCACTACCGCCGCTTTTTAGAAGATGAAACTTGTCTGCATAGTACTGGACCAAAGGGTAGTCTTTCTCTTTCATTTTAGAGTGATTAATTTCAATTCCCATTAATCCATACTCTACATATTTTTGAATCTCGGCATAATTATCATATTGGCAGGGATGTGCTAATATCGGAATGCCGCCATCATTAAGAATAGCTTGGATTCCTTCTTTTACGGGAATATAACCCATTTTTAAGTCAGTTTCTTTACTTGTCTTAGATGCGAATAATTCTTTATATTTCTGAGGTGTCATCTCTTTAGGGTATTTTTCCTGAAGAGCCTGGAAGATATTCATTTTAAAAACAATCGAATATTTTGAATATTTTTTTGCATCTGCATAACTGATGTCATAGCCTTGTTCTTTTAGATGTTCGATGAGTTCTTTATGATAGGCATCACGACTGGCCAAAGTTTTGGAGCATAAAGATTCTATATGAGGGCAAAAGGGATTTATCCATAGACCGACAATATGAACTTTTTTATACACGTCAAAGTCATAACAACTCATCTCCACGCCTTTGATTACTTTTAATCCGATTTTTTTAGCTTCTTTATAAATTTCATCATAGTGATTGATCGTATCATGATCGGTTATAGAAATTACTTCAAGTCCATGCGCTTTCGCATCTTTTAATACATCTTTTATTTCACATACTCCATCACTGTGGTTCGTATGCATATGTAAATCTGCATATTTCATTTATAATACCCCCATTAAAAAATCAGAAACTGTAACTTGATCTTTATTTGTTGGTATGACATCCAGATAATCATTACTATTGGTGACAACTACAATGACAATGTCATCATAACCGGCTTGTGTAATACTTTGTGAATCGAATTCAATCAATGGTTCATTTGTCTTTATTTTTTGTCCTTTTGTCACAAGTGATTTAAAATATTTTCCTTTTAGATTTACAGTATCTATACCAATGTGAATCAATAATTCTAATCCATCATCTGTTGTGATGCCAATTGCATGCCCTGTTTCAAATAGAGCACTGATTGTTCCGGAACATGGAGATACTATAGTATTTTCAGTTGGCTTTATCGCAATTCCTTTACCCATGACTTCACTTGAAAAGGTGCGATCGTTAACATCTTTCAAGGATACAATGGATCCAGATACAGGAGCGGTTAGATTTTGTGCTGATTTTTGGTTCAGTGTTTGTTTACTATCTTCTGAATTTTGAACCTCAATTTCATCGGCAAATTCGGAATCATCAAAGCCTATGATAAAGACCGCAATAAAAGTTGCGATAGAAGCAATGATAATGGTGATAATAGCCATAAAAATAAAATTTTCTTCTTTAGATACCCACATAGCTAAACTGAGTATTCCCGGGGTAACATAGATAAAAGCTTTTAATTTAACAAGTCCGGCAAAAATTCCGGCAATGGCAGCACCAATCATACCGGCATACATTGGTTTTTTAAGCTTCAAGTTTACACCATACAAGGCAGGCTCTGTAATTCCACCCAGATAGGCGGTAATGGCTGAAGAAAAAGCTAAAGATTTTAATTTTTTTTGTTTTGTTTTAAGAGAAACAGCTAAACAAGCTGCGGCTTGTGACATATTGGAGCAAAGTGCTACAACACGAATTACCGGATCAAAGCCTTGTTCTGCCACCAAAGCAATACTGATAGGACTTAAAGCTTTATGAATTCCAACGGATACCAACCAAGGATATAAAGCTGCAAGGATTGCAATTGCTGCAATACCGACATGATCATAAAGAAACATACTGGCAGTAGCGACAAAACCGGAAATATAATTTCCAATAGGTGCAATGACAATAAAAGTTAATGGCATCATGATCAATGCGATAAGCATAGGTTCTGCAAAAACCTTGATCATTTCAGGAACGATTTTTTTGATCGGCTTTTCTACATATGACAAGATCCACACAGCCATTAAAGCGGGTACAAGGCTGGAAGTGTATTTTACCAAAGGCACACCTATGCCAAGAAATGTGAACGGATTTCCTTCGCCAACGATGGCCGTCCAACTGGGGTTAACTAAACAGAGACCTAAAAAGGCACCCATGTATTGATTGGTATTAAACATCTTGGCGGCTGAAAATCCAATAAAAGCAGGCATAAAGGCAAAACCAGTATCAAAAATAAGGTTAATCAGTATATAAGTTTGAGAATCCTCACTTAATATATGTGTTAGAGAAAGAACAAGCAATAACACTTTTCCCATACCACATCCAGCCAATAAAGGAATAACGGGGGCAATCGAACCGGTAATAGCGCCAAGTACGCGATCAACAATACTTCTATCATCTTTTTTCGATATCGTGTTTCCTTTGATATTTGCGATTTTTATTAAGTCTTTATAGACTAAATCCACATTATTCCCGATTACCAGTTGATACTGACCACCTTTCTTTACTAAAGAAAGAACACCAGGAATCGATTTTACCTTTTCATCGTCTGCTTTTGATTCATCATATAGTTCAAAGCGTAATCTTGTAGCACAGTGTACAACACTTTTAATGTTGTCTTTTGAACCAATTGCATCGAGAATTTCATTTACCAATTTTTCATACTTCATTTTAATTTTCCTCCAATTTTTATGATTGAAGGTTTAGCCAACTGAATGTAACTATCCAACCAGATAACATAGTTTTATTTTGAGCATTCCTCCTTACTAAATTGAATGACTTGAGAAATATGAATGAGTAAATACAATATTTCCTCATCATCCAAAATATATTCATATCTTTGTTCCACAAAAGATTTGATCTTTAAGGCACAAAGATATGGATTGACATATTTTTCTTTTATGATCTCTAAAAGATCGTTTTTTAAAAGTTCATTTTCTTTCCTGTTTTTATAAGAAAGAACGCGATAACTAAAAAACTTTAGATGCGTAACAAAACGTTGATAGTATAAACTTCTTTCATCTAATTCTATTTTGAAATAGTATTTTACAATATTCATGATATCTTGAATCAAACGTGTCAATTCATAGACATCATCGACTTTGTCACCATGCTCCGCCGTGACGATGTGAATGGCAATGAATCCAGCTTCATCTTCATCCATGTGAATTTGAAACATGGACTCTATACTGTTTAAAGCTTCGTGAGCAATTTTATATTCTTTCGCATAGAAATGTTGAATTTCCCATAACAGTTTATTTTTGAGACGCAATCCTTTTTTATATCTTTGTACAGCCATATAAATATGATCTGTTAGTGAAATATAAATATCATCACTCAAGGGTTTATCTAAGATATTATTTGCTCTGGATACAATCAATTCACAAAGCTCTAAATATTCGATAGGGATTTTTTGGAGCATTTGTACCATCTTATTTTGTGCTTCATGATTGAGAACAAAAGTTTTATAAATACGGGATGGATCAATCACATCACCTGTTTTCTTACCGTAGGCGATGCCTTTGCCCATTACGATGATTTCCTGATATGAAGAATCCTTAGATATGATCGCGTTGTTGTTTAATATTTTTTGTATTCGCATTATGTACCTCCAGATAATAAAAAACCTGTTCCAGATAAAAAATATCCGTAAACAGGTTTTGTGAAGTCATGTTCCAACTCTAACAATCCATAAATTACGTAAGATTTATACAATCAAATATTAAAACATGTTTAGGCAAAAGTCAAATCTATACTAAAAAATAGGTAATAAAAATTAAAATTCCTTTATTATAGCTTTATTTGATTTATCTTTTTCTCTATGTGATTAATGATTTTTTTCGCAAGCTCGACATCTTCTTCATTATGATATCTTGCCTGCTCAAATATGATATCCATTATTAAAACATCAAAATTTGTAAAAAGCCTTTAGTACTCCATAAAATTTAAAATGTTTTATCATTAAGCTTGATGCATTTTTATTTCTTCACTGTCATTTTTATACTGACGTGAATGAATACTTGATTAGATAGATGAAATTGGTTATTATATTATACTCAATTTTGAGTTTTGAAAGCGTTCGTGTTAAGATGAATCTATAAAATATTATAAAGGAGTTGTAATCCTATGAAACGAAAACAAATCATGAGTTTATTACTTGGGGCGATGTTATTGTTTGGTTGTTCTTCTCCGTCTTTGGAATCCATTCGACTTTCTGTGGAGGATGCCAAAGAGATTGAAGTCGGTGATACTGTAGAAGTGGAGGTTGAGACCGATCCTTCAGATTTTGAATTGGATAAAGAATCATTTCGTGTGACAAAGAAAGCCGATCTTTCTTTAAAAGAAAATACCTTGCTTGTTGTACCACAAACGGCAGGAGAATACCAGGTGACAGCCAGTCAGGATGATGTCACAAGCAATACGCTGCGGTTTACAGTAAAAGAGAAGGAAAAGAAAAAAGAAGATACAAAGGAAGATACGAAAGAGGAAACAGAATCCTCACAACAGAATCCTGTAAAGGATGTACAAGGTTCCAATAATGCACCTGAAACATCATCAGATTCAAATTCTTCTTCATCGGATAATGCGATATCCTGGTCACAAAGTGATCCGTTAAGTGTGGATGAAACGCTCCAATACGGTGATCTTCTTCAAAAAAGCGGTCAGTCTGTCTGGCTGCAGGGAGATTTACCACAGACTATGACAAATGGAGGTATGATCCTGTATAACGCAGATCATTCGACTTTTATATCGATTGAAGACCCAATGCATTTGATTGACTTTGGCGGTACAAACGCTATGATCGTTGGTAAGATCAAACAACAGGGAAGTAGTTATTGTGTGGTCGTAGAAAAGGCCTATGCATTATAAGCTGGTTTCGTAAGAAATCAGCTTTTTCGAAAGGAGAAATCACATGAAAGAAATAAAGTGTCCCAACTGCCAAACCGTTTTTAAAATCGATGATGACAGCTATTATGAAATTTTAAAACAAATCAAGGATGAAGAATTAGAAAAAGAAAAAACCGTTCTGGAACAAAGATACGAAAAGGAGCTGCAGCTTCAAAAAGAAAAATTTGATGCCCGGTTTAAAACCCTTCAACAAGAAACACAGGTCAAAGAAAAAGAATGGATAATCCGGGAAGAGCGCCTGAAACATTCATTGATGCAGGAAAAAGAAAAGGAACTGCAGAGTATGCAGGAAGAAGTATCAAATCTAAAAAATCAGATTCAGTTATCTAAGGCGCAGTCGGAACTGGAAAATGAAAAGATCGCACATCGGTTTGAAAAAGAAAAGGAAGAGATGGAAAGAGAAAAACAGGAGTTAGTCAACAAGTATGCACTGGAGTTGAAGTCCAAAGAAGAAATGATCGAATACTATAAAGATATGAAACTTCGCTTATCGACAAAAATGTTGGGAGAGACGTTGGAACAACATTGCGAGATTCAGTTTAATCAATTACGTGCTACCGGCTTTCAAAACTCTTATTTTGAAAAAGATAATGATGCCTCTACCGGAAGTAAAGGCGATTACATCTTTAAAGAATTTGATGACGAGGGCAATGAGATCATCTCCATCATGTTTGAGATGAAAAATGAAGCTGATCAAACCGCCACCAAAAAGACCAATGAATCGTTTCTAAAAGAATTGGATAAAGATCGCAATCAGAAGCATTGTGAGTATGCGGTCTTAGTGTCTTTACTGGAGCCGGAAAGTGAATTATACAACAGTGGGATCGTGGATATGTCGCATCGCTATGAAAAGATGTATGTGATTCGACCACAGTTCTTTATTCCGATGATTACGATTTTGCGTAACGCAGCTTTAAAAAATGTGCAGATTCGTAAAGAATTGGCAGCTATCAAAGAACAGAATATCGATATTACCAACTTTGAGGAAAAGATGACAGATTTTAAAGAAGGATTTTTAAAGAATGTCGATTTAGCCAGTCGCAAGTTTCAATCGGCTGTGGATGAAATTGATAAAACAATCCTGCATCTACAAAAGGTCAGAGAAAACTTATTGGCAAGTGACAGACAGTTGCATATTGCCAATAAAAAGGTGGATAATCTAAGCATTCGTTCCTTAACGTATAAAAATTCGACAATGCAGAAAATGTTTAAAGAACAAAAAGGAAAGTAGTGTTATACTGTTTTTAAGAAGAAGGGAAAGTAAACTATGATTTGCAGACATTGTCAAAAGGAAAATCCGGAGAGCGTAAAATATTGTATTCACTGCGGGAAACCGTTAGATGAACCGGAGCGGCAAACACCGCCTGTTTTTGATCCACATAAAGAAGAGGGGCTAAACGATGATTGGAGCAAACCAGTCGAGGAAGAGAAAACAGAAGTGATCAAACCAGCGAAAAAGAATTCACATGTCCCGGTTTTGATTGCCTTGGGTGTACTGGCTGGTTTGTTGGTGATTGGTGGTGTAGTGCTTGTGACTTATTTTAATCATCAACAGGAAATCCAACATCAACAGGAAATCGCTCGCTTGGAACAAGAAAAAGAACAAGAAAAGGAAGCACGTAAAAAGGCAGAAGAGGAAGCGGATGATCTTCAGGATGAAAATGAATATCTGGAAGACAGAAATGATCGGTTAGAAGATCGTCAAAAAGATGAAAATGAATCGGAAGATCATTATCAATACGGTTTTGAAATCGATACCTGGTACAAGGCAAACTACAATATGGCCCTGCGCAATGCCGGCGACTACAATGCGACACAAACCGGTCATCTGCGAAAAGATGAACAAATTTTTATTGAAGAAATCATTTCCGGTTCCAATGGCAGCTACTGGGGAAGATCTTCCTCCGGCGATTGGGTCTGTATACAAGATAATGACTACGATTATCTTCGTGAGGAATAGACTTTTATGAAAAGAAAACGCAGGCTGACTAAACTTGGTGCTTTTCTGGTAGGCATCATTGCGGTACTGGCTGTGGCCTTGATTGCCTCCTTAGGCTTTTTAGGTTATAAGATGTTACAGCCGACAGAGCCGAAAACCGAAATCAAAGAAGAAGTAAAGAACGAAGAAAAGGAAACAGAGCCTGTTTTAAATGATCGTGAACAAGCCTATGCCAAGGCACATCCGGATTTGTCGATTGAAAAAGTACAAAAACAAGTTTGGATGAATTTAGATCAGGAAGCTTATACACATATGCAACCGGTAGAAGATCTGGATTCTATGCTGCAGCTGGTCAACAAATATTATTATTTGCCATCGGATTATGAACCATCCGATCTTATATCGGTTTCCTCCAGCGGTGAAAATGGAACGGTCTATATGCGCAAGGAAGCGGCCGATGCCTTTGAAAAACTGGTACAGGCAAGCTACAAACAAGGCTTTATTTTGAATGCTTGTTCGGCTTATCGAAGCTACGAGTATCAAGAGAATTTGTATAATAACGGCGTCGCAAACTATGGGCAAGAATATGCGGATGCCTATTGGACAAGACCGGGTTCCAGTGAACACCAGACCGGGCTTTCTGTCGATATTCGAATGGATAATGATACCAGTGATCTGGATGCGGTGCGAAATCATCCTTCGTATTCGTGGTTATTAGAGCATATGCATGAATATGGTTTTATTCTTCGCTATCCGGATGATAAAGAAGATTATACGTTGATTGCACCGGAAAGCTGGCATTTACGCTATGTAGGTGTTGATGCCGCTACCAAGATCCATGAAAATCAATGGTGTCTGGAAGAATATTTATATTATGTACAATAAGACATAAATCATGTCAAAATATCCTCTATTCTGAAAAACAGAACGGAGGATGTTTTTATGAAGCCGATGGACGAAATAACCTTTAT
This sequence comes from Faecalicoccus sp. LCP19S3_E2, assembly GCF_052121255.1. Taxonomy (NCBI): domain Bacteria; kingdom Bacillati; phylum Bacillota; class Erysipelotrichia; order Erysipelotrichales; family Erysipelotrichaceae; genus Faecalicoccus; species Faecalicoccus sp. LCP19S3_E2. The sequence continues at coordinate 21,949 of NZ_JBQKEP010000017.1, forward strand.
TGTTTTATGCATACAGCGATTAGCTCTTTATTTGGAAATCTCGCAGGAAGAAGTCTATACACGATTTAATGCCAAAAAGATCATTGAGAATTTTATCCTGCCTTGTTTTTCCGTCTTAAAAACACAGAGCTGGTTGATCGTTCAAAATGAATTAGTAGCCTTGATGTAGAATTGAAAATTATTTTCATTTATGAAATTTCTTTCATTTATCAGTTGACAATTGATGGAATACTGATTATATTGTATGCATAAGCAGTGATAGGAAAGAGTAGTATAAAAGATACGTTTCAAGAGACTTTCTGGCTGGTGAAAAGAAAGAGCGACTTTATATGAACACATCCTGGAGCTATGTCGGCGAAAGAACAGTAGTTGGCATCGGGTACACCCGTTATTGTGTTAGAGTATGTTAGTACTTGATGAGATCATTATCGTAAGATGATGGTGAAGTAAGGTGGAACCACGTTGATAACGTCCTTATAGAGGGCGTTTTTTTTGTTTATATAAGGAGGATATATATGCGTCAAATTCGTTTGCCTTTGGGTATGAGAGATTTGGTTTTTGAAGAAACGCGAAAGAAAAGACAGCTTCAAAATCGTATCGAATCGATTTTTCAATCGTATGGTTATGAAGAAGTCATCGCTCCGACGATCGAATTTTTGGAAACATACCAAAAAGCGTTTTCTTCTTTAAAGGAGCAAGAGATGTATAAATTTTTTGATGCCAAAAGTAATACATTGGCACTTCGTATGGATATGACAGTTCCTATTGCTCGTATTTGTGCTTCCAAATACAAAGATAAAGAAGGGCCGTTTCGCTTTCGCTATTGTGCCAATGTCTTTAAAGTACGGGAAAGCTTTGCGGGCAAGCGAAGTGAAGTCACAGATTGTGGTGTAGAACTGATCGGACTGGATGAACAAAGTGATTTGGAGGTCTTGTGTTGTGCATTAGATACGATGCAAAGCTTTCAAGCTTCCTCTTATACATTGGAAATCGGAAACAGTTCATTCTTTAAAAAAGCATGTGCTTTACTAGAACTTCCGGAAGATCAAATTGAAACTCTGGCCAAGCTTATCGATCAAAAAAGTATGGTGGATCTAAAAGCGTATTTATCATCCTTACAGCTTTCCAAAGAGCAGGAAGCTTTCTTTTATCAACTTCCTTTGTTGAATGGAAAAGATGGTTTAGAAAACGCCATGCAGGCAAGCTTTGATGAAGAGTTAAAAGAAATTGTTCGAAAGCTGCAAAAACTTCAAGAAAATCTGAAGTCGCTGGGATATGAAGATACGATCACGTTTGATTTAGGAAAAGTACCGCATTTAGATTACTACACCGGTATTTTATTTGAAGGTTATGTAGAAGGAGTCGGTACCAGTGTGTTAAGCGGAGGGCGCTATGATCATCTTCTCAATACGTTTGGAAAAGATATGCCGGCTGTCGGCTTTAGTGTGAAACTCGATTATTTGTTGGATGTGATCGACAGTGTATCAAAGAAGGTTTTGTATCTCTACTATCCGATGTCTAAACAGCTGGAAGCTTTTCAAAAGGCTAAAGAGCTGCGAAAGGAAAAAGAAGTAAAACTAATTTCCTATGAAGGATGCGAAATTAAGATACAGGAGGGTGTGCAATGAGTTTAAGCATTGCCTTGACAAAAGGCCGATTGGAAAAGAAAACCGTGGCGATGTTAGATCAGGTAGGCTATGGAACACAGAATTTAAAGGATAAAGGACGTGCCCTTGTCTTTGAAGATACGATCAAACCGGTTCGTTATTTTCTGGTAAAGTCCAACGATGTGATCACCTATGTCAATCATGGTGTCGCCGATATCGGGGTTGTGGGAAAAGACACGTTGTTGGAAAGAGAATCCGAGAATTATGAGCTGTTAGACTTAAAAATCGGAAAATGTAAGTTTTGTGTGGCCTCCTTGCCGGAAAAGAAAGTTTTTAATAAAGTCGGGCATGTAAAAATCGGGACAAAATATCCCAATGTGGCCCGAAAGTATTTTCTTGATCAGGGAATCGATGTAGAAGTAATCAAGATCGATGGATCGGTTGAACTGGCGCCGATTTTAGGACTGGCTGATGGTATCGTTGATATCGTGGAAACCGGAACGACATTAAAAGAAAACGGTCTGGTCATTCTTGATGAGGTTTGTGATATCAGTGCTCGTGTGATTGTAAATAAAGCCAGTTTTAAATTGAAAAGAGAAGAAGTCTTACAATTTGTACAAGACTTGGAAAGTGTGGTGAAATCAAATGCTGACACGAATCAATAAAAATAATACGCAGGAATTGGCAAATTTTATTGCCGGAAGAAATCAGGAAATCTCTTCTGATGTGTTAATTCAAGTTTCAAAGATTATTGAAGATGTCAAAGAAAATAAAGATGAAGCCTGCCGACGTTATACCAAACAGTTTGATGGAATCGATCAAAAGATGTTTAGAGTGACTGAAGAAGAATTAGAAGAAGCCATTCAACAATGTGATCCGGATTTTTGTAAAGCTATGCAAAAGGCAGCACAGAATATTACAGATTTTCATCAGGCGCAACGGCAGGAAGGCTATCGCCTTCAAAAAGAGATGGGCATCTATTTGGGGCAAAGAGTACTTCCATTAGAAAGTGTAGGAATCTACGTGCCTGGAGGAAGAGCACAATATCCAAGTTCGGTATTGATGAATGCGATTCCTGCCCATGTAGCCGGTGTTAAAAGAATCGTCATGGTCACACCGCCGGATAAACAAGGAAAGATTCATCCCAATATTGCCTATGCGGCAAAAATTGCCGGTGTATCCGAAATTTATAAAATTGGTGGAGCGCAGGCCATTGCGGCCTTAGCCTATGGTACGCAATCCATTCAGAGCGTCGATAAGATCACCGGGCCGGGCAATATTTATGTAGCGGCGGCCAAAAAGATGGTATTTGGTAAGGTCGATATCGATATGATTGCCGGTCCCAGTGAAATCCTTGTCATTGCGGATGAAGAGGCCAATCCGGAATATGTGGCAGCCGATTTAATTTCGCAGGCAGAACACGATCCGATGGCCAGTGCCATCTTAGTGACAACCAGTCAAGCTTTATTAGAGAAGGTCAATGCGGCCTTACAAAGACAAAGCGCTATCCTTCCTAAAAAGGAAATCATAGAAGCCTCTTTACGAGATTATGGAAAGAGCGTTGTTTGCGGCACGATTGAAGAATGTATTGAAATTTCCAATGCCGTGGCACCAGAGCACCTGGAACTGATGGTCAAAGAACCGGAAGTGTATTTAGATTTGGTCAAAAATGCCGGTTCTGTCTTTATGGGCTATTATACATGTGAATCAATCGGGGATTATTTTGGTGGAACCAATCACGTCTTGCCGACATCGGGAACTGCTCGCTTTTCCAGTGCATTAGGAGTCGATGCCTTTATTAAAAAGAGCAGTTATTTACACTATGCCAAAGAAGCTATCGAAGCTTATGGAAAAGAGATCATCGTTATGGCTAAAGAAGAACAACTGCAGGGACATGCCAATGCTGCAAGAATACGAATGGAGGACAAGCAATGAAACAAGTCCAGTATAAAGTGCATACACAACAAGGTGTTTTATTAAATGCCAACGAAAGTTCAAAGAATTTATCGGCTGCCATTCGCAAAGAAATTCAGGATGCGATCTTTGATATTGAATTTAACCGATATCCTGATGATACCTGTCAAAAGCTTTGTGAAGCCTATGGAAACTGGATCCAGGTGCCGGCTGATCAAATTCTAGCTGGCAATGGCTCAGACCAGCATTTAGGCTTTTTGATTGGGACCTTCTTAGGAAAAGAAAAAAAGCTTTTAACATTAGCTCCTGATTTTGGCATGTACGACTACTATGCTTCCAGTTACGAAGCCCAAATTGTACGATATGCCTTAGATCCTTTACAGGCAATGGATGTGGATGCGTTCATTCGCTTTGGAAAACAAGAAAAACCACAACTGGTTCTTTTTAGTAATCCCAACAATCCAACCGGCCAGTTTTTGAATAATGAACAGATTGAAAAAATCTGTAAAGCCTTTGACTGTCCTGTTGTGATCGATGAAGCGTATGCCGAGTTTGCCCCGGACACTTGCCTTTCTTTATTGGATATATGCCCTAACTTATATGTGACCAGAACACTTTCCAAGGCTTTTGGACTGGCCGGAGCTCGTATTGGCTTTTTGATCACATCCAAAGCGAATATGGAAGCCATTCGGGGGAATCATGTGCCTTATTCGGTGAATTCCTTATCGATGAAGGCAGCAGAAATCGTATTAGCGCATGCCACTGAATTTAAACCGGAGATTGAACGGATCAAAAAGGGACGAGATGCCTTTTTATCAAAGTCGTATGCTTCCTTTTCTTTCTCAAATAGCAAGGCTAACTTTTTGTTGATCCAGACACCGCACATTGATAAGCTTTTAGCTTTGTTTTCACAAAAGGGATTAAGCGTACGCAGTTACCAACAAAAGAACTATTGCCGTGTTACAATAGGAACAACACAAGAGAATCAATGGATCCAGGAAGTATTGGATGCCTTTGAACAGGAGGAAACAAATGCGATGCAGTAAAATAGAACGAAAGACCAAAGAAACACAAATTTCTTTATCATTAAATGTAGATGGAAATGGCCAGGCATCCATTGAAACTGGTATTGGCTTTTTTGATCATATGTTGACTTTATTGAGCTTTCACTCCGGCATGGATCTGGATGTGCAGGCTCATGGTGACTTAGAAGTTTGTGATCATCATACTGTAGAAGATTGTGGAATTGCCCTGGGAAATGCGTTAAAACAAGCTTTAGGCGATAAAAAAGGAATTCAACGTTATGGCTTTTTTCAACTGCCGATGGATGAAACCTTGTGTAATGTGACATTGGATATCAGCGGTCGTCCCTATCTTGTCTTTCATGCCGATTTTAAAAGAGAGACTATCGGCAATTTCAGTACAGAAATGGTGGAAGAATTCTTAAGAGCAGTAGTTGTACAGGCTGGTATCACACTGCATGTCAATGTCTTGTATGGTTCGAATGATCATCATCAAATCGAAGCGATCTTTAAAGCCTTGGGAAGAGCTTTAAAACAGGCAGTTACGATCACTTCCAACCAGATTCCTTCTTCTAAAGGTTGGATCGAAGTATGATTGGAATCATTGATTATGGCATGGGCAATTTGTTCAGCGTGCATAATGCGGTTCAAAAACTGGACTATGATGTCTTGATCAGCAGTGATCCGGTAAAGTTGGAACAATGTCAGAAACTGATCTTACCGGGTGTAGGGGCCTTTGGTGATATGATGAAGAATATCAAGGAATCTCAATTAGATGCATTTATAGAAAATTGGGTTCGCAAAGAAAAAAAGCCGTTGTTGGGGATTTGTCTTGGCATGCAGTCATTTTTTGAGAGCAGTGAGGAAAATGGCATACATGAAGGCTTTGGCTTTTTAAAGGGGCAGATTGTCTTTATGAAAGATCAAAAAGTTCGTGTGCCACATATTGGCTGGAATGATTTGATCAAAGAAAATGAACATCCGATCTTTTCCAAACTTTCAGCCCATCCCTATGTTTATTATGTGCATTCTTATTATGCATCCAATATGGATCCTGATGATCTGATTGGCTATTGTAATTATGGAACGATGAAAATACCGGGATTGGTCATGCATGAAAATGTGATGGGATGTCAGTTTCATCCGGAAAAAAGCGGAGAAGATGGATTAAAAATACTACAATACTATTTGGAGGAATTTGTATGATACTACTACCTGCCATTGATATCATAGATAAAGCTCCGGTACGTTTGTATCAGGGCGATTATCATCAAAAAGAAGTTGTGGGTCAAAGCGTACTGGAAATTGCCAAAGAATTTGAAGCTATGAAAGCACAGTATTTGCACATGGTGGATTTAGACGGTGCGAAAAGCGGAAAGCTGGAAAATGCCAGACTGATTTGCCAAACGGCACGGGCTCTATCGATTCCGGTCGAAGTCGGTGGCGGAATTCGTTCCATGGATACAGTGGATTTTTATCTGACATCCGGTGTTTCTCGTGTAATTTTAGGAACGGCGGCCTTAGAAGATCCCGCGTTTTTAAAAACCGCTTTGAAAAAATATGGAGAAAAGATTGCGGTCGGTATCGATTGTAAAGATGGCAAAGTCTGTGCCTCCGGCTGGTTGGTGCAAAGCGATGTTGATTATCTTGAGTTTGCGAAAACGATGGAAGACTATGGGGTACAAACAATCATCTTTACCGATATTTCCAAGGATGGAACCTTGGCAGGTCCCAATCTGGATATGTTAAAAAAGTTAAAGGATGCGGTATCAATACAAATCATCGCTTCCGGCGGCATACGAGATTTATCACATATTCAGGCTTTAAAAGAACTGAATCTTTATGGAACCATTACCGGTAAGGCCATGTATGCTCATACACTGTCTTTAAAAGAAGCCTTAAAACTTTGTAGGGAGGACTAAGATGCTGACAAAAAGAATCATACCCTGCCTGGATGTAAAAAATGGCAAAGTGGTCAAGGGTATCAATTTTGTGGGGTTAAAAGAAGTGGGAGATCCGGTCAAACTGGCCCAAAAATACTATGAGCAGGGAGCTGATGAACTCGTTTTTTTAGATATTACCGCAACCCATGAAGGACGAGATACCATGGTACAGGTCGTTGAACAAGTTGCTTCTTCGATTTATATGCCGTTTACTGTGGGTGGCGGCTTAAAGACCATCGAGGATATTAAACGTGTATTGCGTGCCGGTGCGGATAAGGTCAGCTTAAATTCGGCAGCCGTCAAAAATCCTGATTTGATTGCGCAGGGGGCGCAAATCTTTGGCAATCAGTGTATCGTGCTGGCCATCGATGCCAAAGCAAGAGTTGATCAAAGCGGATGGAATGTTGTGATTCATGGCGGACGCATCGATACCGGAATTGATTTGTTGGAATGGGTACAAACAGGTGTTTCATTAGGTGCCGGTGAAATTCTTTTGACATCGATGGATACCGATGGGGTAAAACAAGGCTATGATATAAAAATGTTGGAAGCGGTACGAAATATCACAAATGTTCCAGTGATCGCATCCGGCGGCTGTGGCTGCTTAGAGCATTTTGCCCAAGTGTTTGAAAACGATGTGGCCGATGCCGCACTGGCTGCCAGTTTATTTCACTATGATGAACTGAGTGTGCAAGATGTAAAAGCCTATCTACAAAAGAAAGGAATTCCGGTAAGACTATGATCAAAATTGATTTTGAAAAGCAGAATGGTTTGGTTCCCTGCATCGTGCAGGAAGTAGGCACCAAAGATGTTTTGATGTTGGCGTATATGAATGAGGAAAGCCTAAAAAAGACGATGGAAACAGGATTGGCAACATATTGGTCACGTTCCCGTAATGAACTTTGGATCAAAGGAGAAACCAGCGGACACTATCAACATGTGAAACAAATCCTGGTGGATTGTGATGAAGATACGATCCTTTTGTTTGTCGAGCAGGAAGGAGCCGCCTGTCATACCGGAAGACATTCCTGTTTTTATAGAACGATGGAAGGAGAAGAAATCGAATGAATGAATTTGAAGCATTATATGAAACGATATTGGATCGTAAAAAAAATCCAGAAGAAGGAAGTTATACCGCTTATCTTTTTGACAAAGGATTGGAAAAGATCTTAAAAAAAGTAGGGGAAGAAAATACCGAAGTAATCATTGCGGCCTTAAGTCAGACAAATACCGATCTTGTCAATGAACTGGGTGATTTGTTTTATCATATCTTCGTTCTCATGGCACAAAAAGGTGTATCTTTACAGGAAGTGGAAGAAGAACTGGCCAGACGTTCTAAGAAAAAACATAATCTAAAAGCAGAAAGAAAGCCGATTACGAATCTATAAGGCCAAAAAGGACAGAAAGATTACCAAAAAATCCAATTGACTTGTATCTGTCCTTTTCTATGGTAAGCTATAAGTGACAAAGGAAATAACTTAGAATAAGATCTAAGTTATCATAAAAATCCATGGATGGTAAAAAGAGATCTATGGTAATTGAAAAGGGTTCAAATAAAGTCCTTCAGCAAAACAACAATGAAAAGAGGATAGGACTTGAGAGTGAGCTCTTTTCTTTTTGGCATTTTAGTCATACTATAAAGTTGATTCATCAAACAAGAAAGTCAATATGGAGTAATTATGATAGAAATACAACATCTGACAAAGGATTTTGGGAATCATAAAGGAATTTTTGATGTCGATTTTTCAATTCAAAGAGGAGAAACGACCGGCTTTATCGGTGCCAATGGAGCTGGAAAGACAACTACGATTCGTCATTTGATGGGCTTTCTTCATCCGGATAGGGGGCAAGCATTGATTGATGGAGAAAACTGTTTTCAAAATGCCGAGCACATACAAAGTAAGATTGGCTACCTGCCGGGAGAGATTCGTTTTATGAATGCGATGAGTGGGCAAAGCTTTATTGAATTTATGGCACAGATGAAGGGTGTTACCGATTTGAAACGAGCTAACGAACTCATTCATTATTTTGAACTGGATACAAAAGTCAATATCAAGAAAATGTCCAAAGGAATGAAACAAAAGCTTGGCCTGGTGTTAGCCTTTATGCAGGATGCACCGATCTTGATCTTGGATGAACCAACAAGCGGTCTTGATCCTTTGATGCAGAAGAAGTTTGTAGAGTGGATTCAAAACGAGAAAAAAAGAGGTAAAACCATATTGATGTCATCTCACCTATTTGAAGAAATAGAACACACATGTAATCATATTGTACTCATCAAAGAAGGAAAGATTCTGGTCAATACCTCTATGGAAGAAATGCAGAAAAAAAGAAACACATATTATGAGATTTGTTTTTCATCACAAAAGGATGCGTTGGCCTTTCATCAGAAATATAAAAAGAGCAATCTTCAAGACCATCAAGTTGTTCTTTTATGGAATCAGGATATCCAAACTTTGTTGAAAGAATTATCTAACTATAAATTAAACAATCTTCATGTATATGATCAAAGCTTGGAAGATTTTTTTCTTTCTTATTATCAAGGAGAAGCGATATGAGTTTAACCTTATTGAAAACAGAGTTGAAGTCCAATGTAAAAATGTTGTTAATTTTTATGGCTTTGATTACTTTATATGGAACTGTTATTACGTTAATGTTTGACCCTGATATTGGGCAGGGGATGAATGAACTTGCCAAAAGTATGCCGGAACTTTTTGCTGCCTTTGGTATGAAAGATCCTGGAAGTACCATGCTAGATTTTTTGATTAATTATCTATATGGCTTTATTTTAATTTTGATTCCCTTTGTGTTTTCGATTTTATTATCCTATACGCTGGTGGCACGTTATATGGATCAGGGATCCATGGCATATTTATTAAATACAAAGTATGGACGAAAAGCAATTCTTCAAACACAGATTGTTGTCTTTGTGCTGGAACATTTGATACTAATGACTTATACGACGGCATTGCTTCTTTTTTGTAGCACCATTTTAATGCAGGAGTCTTTAGATTTTTGGCGTTTCCTGTATCTGAACATAGACTTATTTTGCCTGCATATCTTTTTAGGCTCTCTTTGTTTTTTTTCAGCCTGTGTATTTAACGAAATCCGTTATTCGATTGGTTGTGGTGCAGGTATTGGGTTTCTGTTTCTTTTAATTCAGATGTTGTCGGATGTAAATGAGGATTTTAACTTTTTGAATTATTTGACACCGCTCCGTCTGTTTTCACCGGAAAGGATTGTTGAATATGAAGGCACAGGATTTATCGGTGTTTTAATTTTATTTGTAGTTGGTTTTGGATTTTTAATGTTAGGAAAAATTTGTTTTTCTAAAAGAGATCTTCCGTTGTAGGTCGAAAAACGACAAAAACAAAACCAAAGATTTCAGTCTTATTGAAATATGTATAAGGTCTGTTATGGTATAGGCAACAAAGGAAATAACTTAGAATAAGATCTAAGTTATCATAAAAAATCCATGGGTGGTAAAAAGAAATCTATGGTAATTGAAAAGGGTTCAAATAAAGTCCTTCAGCAAAACAACAATGAAAAGAGGATAGGACTTGAGAGTGAGCTCTTTTCTTTTTCAATGTTTAAAGGATATGTATGCGAAAATCATCAAGAAAATAGATAAAAGCGCTTTCGTTAATTCTTTAAAAAGCCTATAATGATACTAGGCTAATCATTGTCTGTATTCGTTATACCTAAAAAACAAATTATAATGCCAAAATGACTGAAAATTAAAACAAGTCAACAAATTTCAGTGTGTGATGTGTAACGATAAGACAGCCTGGAAGGAGATAGAATATGAAGGTGAGAAAACGAAACATTTTGTCGATTTGCCTCTCGGCATTTCTGATGCTTAGTGCATTCTTCTCAACAATTCCTGTGTATGCGCAGGGTACAGGAACAGAAGACAATCCTTATATTATGGATGATTATCCCGAAGTTGCCAATCCATACCCTGATAAAATTTCCGATGCGGAAATTCAGGCTAAATTGGCTGAAGCTGGAGAAAGCAGACCGGCAGCCGATACGAATATCTTTAAAATCGAACTGATTTTAAAAGATGGCAGTACAGTTATGATGTTTGATGGAAAAAAACAACAGCAGGATTGGTTTCAAAAATACTATGGGCAAATTAAACAGGTGAAATGGTATTCTGTTTTTTCCAAGAGCAGAGATGTAGAAGTTATCATGGCTACAACGTTTTTAAATGATTTGCGATTAAAAACGAATGTTCTTTCCAATGACAGTACAAATACCCTTAATAAAAATGCAGTGATGACAGAACTTAAAATCAACAATGAGAATGTAGATCCATCTATGATGTTCTTTAAGTGGAAGAACGGTATTAAACGTACTATTTTCTTTGAAGGAACACTGGAAGTTCCATCGGAATCCCCTGTATGGATGAGAGTTATCTCGTATCCTGTATTTAGCAGTAAAGGGGGCGTACTTACTCTGATAAGAGTGTTTGATTCTTATATGGTGACCAATGCAACTTTTCACTATGTTGATGAAAAAGAGTATCGAAACGCCTTAAATTTAGATTATAATTCACCGATTGCGCAGCGTAGCAATGGATCGGATTGGTCTAGTACAGCACCTTCCAAAGATTTGTCGCTGACGGATTTAAAAGATCCATTAAAATTGAGCGACGAATTTATGGGACGAAAATTTTTCTTTAATTCAAGCGATTCCGATGGTACATTATATCCATATTTCAGTATTGGAGACACTAAATATTCAAATAAAGAATGGTCTTCGGATGGAATGAGCATCAATACGACAACGATTCGTCCAACTTATGCAGAAGCAATCAAAGACAATCTGGTTGGTTATACGTATATAGCTGATGACATTGACAAACCAATGGACACAAATAATCCACAAAATTTTGTATATAATACCGATGCAGGAAAGGGAAATTATTATTTCACACCTGTATTAAATAGCGATGGAACGATAAGTTATGACAAACATTATTATATTTTGGAACGTCAGATGCCATCTCCCATCAAGATTCATAAAACAGATGATCAGGATCAGGGATTAAAAGATGTTACGTTTGATTTGTATCGAATC
>NZ_JBQKEP010000018.1:0-28298 GCF_052121255.1 Faecalicoccus sp. LCP19S3_E2
TCCTTCTTAATTAAATCTTGTAAGAAGAATTTTTTTATGGCAGCTCTTGAAAGTGACTCATTTACCTATGTTACAATAACTAAGAAATGAGGACACGATTATGATAAGAGCTATTTTTTTTGATTTTGACGGAACAATACTTTCTCACACCACCAAACAAGTACCTGACTCCGCCATGTATGCATTAAACCAGTTAAAAAAACAAGGAATTTTAACCATTGTCGCTACTGGAAGACACATTACAGAAATTGAAGAATTTGATTTTTGCCAAAATTTTAAGTTTGATGCCTATATCACATTAAACGGGCAATATTGTTTTAATGAAAACGAAACCATCTACAGTAATCCTGTCAGTAAAAACGATGTGGATGCGATATTAGATCATATCCAGGAAGATCCCTACCCTTGTGTATTTGTGGAAAAAGATCGGCAATACATGAATTTTTATACCGATTCGGTAATTGAAGAATATAAGAAATTAGGAACCTCTTTACCTCCATTGGAAAATATCGAACGTGCCAGAATCCAACCGATTTACCAGCTTTCTCCTTATTTAAGTGAAAAGCAGGAAAAAGAATTGTTTACAAGATGCCATGATATCAAAATCGATCAATGGACTGATTATGTGATCGATGTATTACCGGCTATCGGAGGGAAAGATATCGGTGTTCAAAAAGTGATGGAGTACTATGATTTAAAGCATAAAGAAACGATAGGCTTTGGTGATGCGACCAACGATATTCCTTTATTAAAAAGCGTAGGCATCGGTATTTGTATGGGAAATGGTAAAGAGGAAGTAAAACAAATCGCAGATTATGTTACGGATTCTGTGGATGAAAATGGTTTATATAATGCTTTAAAAAAATATCAGATCATAAAATAAGCGACTTACTTACTTCCAGTCGCTTATTTTTTTCATCATTTCTACAATGCTTTCTTTCCCTAAACCAACGACATTACTCAAAGAGCCGTCAATGTGCGATATAAAGTCACTATCCTGTATGCCATAAGCACCGGCTTTATCCAAGGCATTATGGGTATGAATGTAATCCCATATTTCTTCATCGCTCAAATCACGAAACCAAACTTTGGTGATATCGGTATGACAAAGTTGTCTTTCCTTATATAGAAAACAGATTCCTGTCATCACTTCCTGATATTTTCCGCTGAAATCTCTTAAAAAAGAGAATGCTTCCTGTTCATCCTTTGGCTTTCCATAAATCTTATTTTGAAAGCTGACGACCGTATCGGCACCAATAACCAGATCATCCGGATATTTCGCATGAATATCCGCAGCTTTCTGATAAGCCACCTGCTGAATGGCTTTTTCTAAAGGCAAAGCCGGATCAAAGTATTCCTGTGTGTGGGAAGGAATCACTTCAAATTGATATCCAATTTCTTCTAAGATCTCTTTTCTTCGAGGAGATTGACTAGCTAATATGATCTTCATATTCAAAACCTATAGGCGCTTTCTTTCGCTGATAATAAATTGAAAAGACAATACAAGGTATGATCAAAACACAAACCATGAGAACACAGCTTAACACCAGCTGATAAAAAATCGTTTCCGGCAGCATATTGATCATAAAATCCGTAGCTGGATTCAATAACCACAGATCATTCGAAAAAAAGATCGTATGAAACCATGTCCAAAAGCCAGTAAAATCAATGCCGATCCAGATACCAAAAAACACAAAGGCCAGAATCAAACAAACGCAAGCTTGTAGAAGACCTTTGGTCAGATAGGCAACGGTTTTCTTCTTTTGCGTTATAGCCAGATAAAACAAGATCACCAACAAACAAACAAAGCTGACTTTTCCGACCCCTATGGCATTTTGATATAAAGCCTTTACATCGACCATATGACTTTTTTCTCTTTCATTAAAGGTATTTTTTGTGTATCCATTGATGGTAATCGTATCCTCTAAAGAATCGGTATCGTCACGAATATAGTCCAACAATAATTCAATACTTTTGTTTAGATCGTTCTGGGAAACATGTAAAGAATCGGCTAAGTCCATTTTCTCATAGCGCTGGATATAAAAATTATCATTTAAAGCCATCGTATGCACACTGCCGATCACAAAGACAAGAATCAAAAGCCATCCCCATACAAAGGCTAAGATCCTATTCAATCGCAACAAGATCCACCTTATCGACAAAAGCCATCGCTTCAATCAGATCCAGGAAAGCCTGAATATCTCCTTCCAGATCACTGATATCCAAGGTAAAGCTGACATTATGAATGCCATTGATCGGAATGGTTTGATTGATAGCCAGAATATTCACTTGTTTAGCGGAAATCAAAGAGGAAACTTTGGATAACGTTCCCTTTTCACTTCGCAACGTCATCGTGATTACGGCTTTGCGGTTATTTTGTTCCTGTGAAAATGAAAATACCGTATCCTTATATTTATAGTACGTTCCCCGTGATATGCCCACCTGCTTAACGGCTTCACTGATTCTTTTTACTTTTCCAGATTGTAAAAGCGTTCTTGCTTCTAACACCTTTTCCAGCACTTCCGGAAGAATGTCACTGGAAACCACATAAAATTTACTCATAATCTACCCAAGCTCCTTTAGATGCGATTGGCATCTGTCTGCATTGTATGGAAAGTTTTGTTTCTACATTTTTCTGTAATTGATTCAATTTCGTCGGATCTAATGATATCGCAAGCATCGTACTGCCGCTGCCGGAAATCCACATCGCAAGATCCATTTCCCGGCATTGCTCATGAATCGAATCATAATCCGGAATCAGCTTTTTGCGATAGGGTTCATGCAGATGATCAACACATGATTTCGCAAGGATCATCTCATTTCCCACCTGCAAGGCTTGTAGAAAACATAGCGCATGTCCCACCTGTGAAACAGCATCCTTATACTCCAAAGTAGAAGGAAGGACTTTTCGTGCTTCATTGGTTACGATCGGATAATCCGGTATCATGGCCAAACATTTATAATCGGCACAAGGTACGATCATCATGCGCGGTTTGCCTTCTTCCATAAAGCTGCAGACAGCTTTCCCAAAAATACAGGGTGCCACGTTATCCGGATGTCCTTCAATATCCGTGGCAATCTCTAAAATTTCCATTTTATTCAAATGCGCCTGAAACCAGGCATCGCATGCTAAAATACCGGCCACCACACAGGTGGATGAAGATCCTAGTCCTCTGGAAAAAGGAATATCGGAACCGATATGAAGATGAAATGTCGGCATTTCCTTTTTTAGATGCTGACATGTCTTCAAAAAAGACTGTACCACTAAATTTTCTTCATTGGCGTATTCTTTAGGACAGCCTGTGATAATCAGTTCATTACTTGGCTCAAATTGAAAGGTTGCCCACCAGTCTAAAGCCATACCTAAACTGTCAAAGCCGATACAACAGTTCGCACTGGTTGCAGGAACATGTACTTGTATCATAGAAGAGCCCCCATATTCTTTTCCACAACATCTTTCATCTGTTCGACGGAAATCACTTCTTTGTGTCGAATTTCCAGGCTTTCCAGTGCTTTTAATCCTTTCGGAATCGGATCTGAACAAACGGTTTGAAGCTGTTTCATCGCTTCCAGTTCATCCGTACTGTTTTGATGTAAGGCGTCCAGTACATCCTGTGAAAACTTATAAGGAGAAGCTGTCGCAAGGGCAACGATCGGTCTTTCTTTTGCATCTTTGGCAACCTGATACGCAATGGCCGAATGCGGATCTAAAACAACCTTGGATTCCTGATAGACAGACGCTATCGTTTCTTTGGTCTGTTTATCATCCAAATAGGCACAACCAAACAAAGACTGAATCTTTTGTAGAAGTGTATCCGGAATTTGATAGCGTCCTGTTTTGCTCAAATCACTCATACATTGCGATACCAGTTTGGTATCCTTTCCGGACATATAATACAAAAGTCTTTCTAAATTCGAAGAAATCAATATATCCATACTTGGAGAAATCGTTTGTACAAACGCGCGGTTGCGATCATAGACACCGGTTGTCAAAAAGTCCGTTAACACATGATTGGCATTGCTGGCGACATAAAATTTCTTGACCGGTAATCCCATCATATAGGCATAATAGCCTGCTAAGACATCCCCAAAGTTTCCTGTCGGTACACTAAAGGATACAGGATCTCCCAGCTGTATTTCACCATGGTTGACTAAATATTTATAGCTTTCAAAATAATAAACGATCTGTGGTACCAGTCTTCCTATATTTATAGAGTTGGCACTGGTTAGGATCACGTTTTGGGCTTCGGCCTTCTTTCGCAAGTCTTCATCCAGGAACAAAGATTTTACCTTGCTTTGGGCATCATCAAAGTTTCCTTCGATCGCATAGACTTTCACATTCTTTCCTTGTTGAGTCGCCATCTGGCGGTATTGAATCTGGCTGACTTTTTGATGCGGATAGAACACGCAAATACCGATGCGATCCACATCCTTAAAGCCTTCCAAAGCTGCCTTTCCGGTATCTCCACTGGTGGCCGTCAAGATCATTGCCTTTTGATCACCGGCTTTTAAAGCCGCTGACATCAATTGTGGTAAAAGGGTTAAGGCCACATCTTTAAAAGCGCTGGTCGGACCATGAAAAAGCTCTAATACATATACATCCCCAACTTTTTTTACCGGTGTAATATCCGGTGAAGAAAAAGAATGTCCATACGCATTTTCAATACATTCTTTTAGTTCTTCTTCACTGAAATCCGGCAGTAAAGGCTGCAGGATCGTATATGCATTTTCCTTATAAGATTGTTCACAAATCGTATGCAAGTCTATCTGTACCGAATCAATGTCCGGCCATACATATAAACCGCCATCTTTGGAAATTCCTTCCAAAATGGCTTGTTTAGAGGTCATTTTTCTGTTTTGATCACGGGTTGACACATAAATTTTTTCCATAGATTCCTCCTTGAAAAACCATATACCATATGATACAATGTTCACATTCCAAAAACAAGTGTTTTCTTTAATTAAACAAGGAGGAAGTCATGAACGCAGTTTTATTAGGATATGGCACCGTAGGAAAAGGTGTGGAAATACTTTGTAAGAACGTAGAAGGCATCCATTTAAAACAAGTCTTTGTTTTACCGGAATTTGAAAACCTTCCTTATTTCTCCAATGATGGAAAAGGTATGGTTACAGCCGATGATGTCGATATCGTTTTTGAGTGCTTGAGTGGTACAGAACCCGCAAACACGTTGATCACATTAGCTTTGGAACATGGTAAACATGTCATCACCTCCAATAAGGCAACCGTCTCTCCAAATTTGGAGCGTTATGTGGAAATTGCCGAGAGAACCGGTGGTTCTATTCAAATCGAAGCCAGTGTCGCCGGCGGTATTCCTTTTTTAGATGCGATTTTAAAGCTGCAGAAGTTAGAAGAGATTCGCGGTTATCAGGGAATCTTTAACGGTACTTCCAATTATATATTAGATCAGATGCAAAAGAATGGTATGGAGCTAAAAGTGGCTTTAAAGCAGGCACAATCCATGGGATATGCCGAAGCCGATCCAACCAATGACATTGAAGGGATTGATGTCTTCTATAAGACAAACATCACCAATATGTTGGCGTATAACACAAAAAACGATGCGATTCGTAAACCAATCGGCATCACGAAGCTGAATACCGAAGATATCAAAATGGCTAAAGCAAACGAAAAAGTCATTCGTCATATTTCATTATCCAAACAAAAAGATGGTGAATTTGCCAGTATCATTGCCCCGGCCTTTTTGGATAAAGGACATTATCTTGCCAATGTACCAGATAACTACAATGCCCAATTGATCTATGCGGACAGCTTTGATTACTTAGGCTATTTTGGTCAGGGCGCCGGACAGCTTGCCACCGCACAGGCTATGTTGGCTAATGCCATCGATACATTGGAAAACAGAGAACGTAAGATTTGTCTAAACCATGAAAAGAAAGTTAATGAATCGATCTTGAAGGCAAACTGGATCGTACGTGCCAAAAAAGGCTTGATAGCCGATAAAGAACAAAGTATCAGTGAAAATGAATCGTATTACTGGTTTGAACATAAGGATGCAACGATTATCGATACCATTCAGGCATTTGATGCGGATGCGATGATCGCCTTATGGGTGTAAAGAGGATAGAGTAACATGTTAAAAATCACAAAATTTGGTGGAAGCAGTGTGGCCAATGCGACACAGTTTAAAAAGGTCAAAGCCATTGTACAGGCAGACCCATCCCGAAAATATGTTGTTGTCAGTGCACCGGGTAAAAGAAACTCTTCTGACAATAAAATTACGGATTTATTGTATCTTTTAGATGCGCACCGGCAATATCATGTCGATGCCAGCAATGTCTATCGTTTGATTCGTCAGCGTTTTGTCGATATCAAGACGGAACTAGGGTTAAAGCAGCCGATTGAAAAAGAATTGGATACATTTTATACCAATCTAAATACTTATACACAAGCACAGATCGTATCACGTGGTGAGTATTTTTGTGCCAAGCTAATGGCGGAATATCTGGGATATGATTTTGTCGATGCCAAAGATATCATCCGCTTTAATCTGGATAAGACGATCGATATGCAGGCAACAGCAGCCAAGCTGCAGGCAAAATGTGCACAATATGAGCATTTTGTATTTCCTGGTTTCTATGGCTCCAGCGCCAACAATCAGATTCAGGTCTTTTCACGAGGTGGTGGCGATATCACCGGATCGATCCTGGCAAAGTGTCTGAATGCGGATATGTATGAAAACTGGACCGATGTCAGTGGATTTTTGATGGCTGATCCAAAAATTGTCGATCATCCAAAACAAATTACACATATTACGTATTCGGAATTGCGTGAACTTTCTTATATGGGAGCCAGTGTCTTACACGAAGAAGCCATTTTCCCTGTCAAGGAAGCAAACATTCCGATTCATATTTTAAATACCAACCATCCGGAAGATCCGGGAACGATCATTCAGGAAAGAACCAATGTCAAAAATCCGTATGCGATCACCGGAATTGCCGGAAAAGAAGGCTTTGTCTCTATCTATATTTATAAAAAACACATGTCCAGTGAAGTCGGCTATATTCGTAAAGTCCTCAGCATTTTGGAGATGTACAATGTCAGTGTAGAACATATTCCAAGCGGTATCGATTCGTTTAGCGTTGTCGTCAATAAAAGCGATGTACAGGATAGTTTATATGAAATCCTGGCACGAATCAAAACGGAACTGAAGCCTGATGAAATTCATACCGAAGAAAATCTGGCTTTGATCTCCACCGTTGGTAAGAGTATGTCCGATTCACCGGGTGTTGCCGGTAAATTATTTAAATCGCTGGGAGATCAAAAAATCAATATTCGCATGATTGCGCAAAGTAGTGATGAAATCAATATTACGGTTGCTGTATTATGCAAAGACTTTAAGGCAACCATTCGATCGATCTATGACGCGTTTGTCACAAAGGAGGATCAAAATGTCTAAGAAAACCATTGCCATTGTAGGGGCTACCGGTGCTGTCGGCCAGCAGATGTTACAATGTCTGGAAGAAAGAAAAATTGACTGTAATCTAAAGCTGTTGGCATCGGCCAGATCCAAAAGTAAAGCTTTTTCCTTTATGGATCAGGAAGTTATCGTTGAAGAGTTAACAGAAAACAGTTTTGAAAAGGTAGATTATGCGTTAGGGGCTACAGAAAATGACATCACTAAGACTTGGATGCCATGGGCACAAAAGGCCGGTACGATCGTTGTCGATAACTCCAGCGCCTATCGTTTGGATCCTAATGTACCATTGGTCATCCCGGAAATCAACTCGGAAGATATTCAAAAGAATCAGGGCATCATTGCCAATCCAAACTGTGCTACGATCATTGCCTTAGTGGCCCTCCATGTGCTGCATCAGGAGTTTAAGATCAAACGTATGATCGTATCTACCTATCAGGCAGTGTCCGGTGCCGGTGTCAAAGGAATTCAGGATTTAGAAAATCAGGTCAAAGATCCAAGTATTCCTTCTCAGGCATTCCCGTATCCGATTGCCTACAATTTGATTCCTCAGATTGGTGATTTTGATGAAAATGGCATTTCCAAGGAAGAGTGGAAACTTCAAAATGAGAGCCGCAAAATTCTTCATGACCCGGATATTCTTGTAAACTGTACTTGTGTTCGTGTTCCTATCATGCGTTCTCATTCTGAAAGTATCACGATTGAATGTGAAAAAGAAGTCGATGTACAAAAAGCACGTGAGCTGCTTGCCCATGCACCAGGCGTTAAGCTTGTTGATGATCCACAAAACAAGATCTATCCGATGCCATTAGATACATCCGATCAAGATTTAGTCTATGTCGGACGAATCCGTGAAGATCTATCCGATCCATCCAAACATTCAATGATTCTATTCTGTTGTGGTGACCAGATTCGTAAAGGGGCTGCCACCAACGCTGTACAGATTCT
Source organism: Faecalicoccus sp. LCP19S3_E2 (assembly GCF_052121255.1). Taxonomy (NCBI): domain Bacteria; kingdom Bacillati; phylum Bacillota; class Erysipelotrichia; order Erysipelotrichales; family Erysipelotrichaceae; genus Faecalicoccus; species Faecalicoccus sp. LCP19S3_E2. The sequence continues at coordinate 8,406 of NZ_JBQKEP010000018.1, forward strand.
TGAAGAACTCTTGAAATAAAAAGAAACACACGTCGATTATGGCGTGTGTTTTCGTTTACTTTTCCACTTCATCAATAGCTTCGATGATAATACCTCGAAACGCATTTTTTTCCAGACTGGCAACACCTTTGATGGTCGTTCCCGATGGTGAACAAACCGCATCTTTCATGATACCCGGATGCTCTTTCTTTTCCAGATACAATAAACTGGTACCGGCCATCATCAGAGCAGCTAAATCAAAGGCCTGTTGACGCTTTAAACCATGTTTGACTCCGGCATCGGCCAAAGCCTCCAAATACATGGCTGTATAAGCCGGCGCACAACCGGCAATCGTAGTCGCAATGGATAACTGCTCAGCTTCCACCCATTCAATCTGCGCAATTGTTGAAAAAAGATGAACAAAGCTTTCCAGAGATTTCGGCTGTAAAGAATGTTTTTGTTCTGTGACAAGAATTCCTTTTCCAATCGCGATGGGTGTATTGGGAATGGCCGAGATGTGTTGTGTCTGGGGCTCTAAAATTTCTTCATAAAAATCATAAAAGCAACCGGCTGCGATCGATACAACAATTTTAGAAACCAATGCCTTACGAATCGGTTCAACGACTTCTTTGATCTGATACGGCTTAACGGCCAGTACGATCAATTCAGCATTTTCAACAACTTCCAAACTTGAAGCATGGGCACAAACCCCATATTTTTCGGCATTCTTTTGGCAGGAATCAAAATGAGCGGAGCAAACATGAATTAAAGATGGATCAATGTTTGCCTTGTTGACCATTCCATTGACAATGGCCTGTGCCATATTTCCAAAACCGATAAATCCGATATTCATGCCTATTCCTCGTTATATCCGTTTGGATTCATCGTTTGCCATTTCCAGCTGGAAGCACACATCGCATCCAGATCATATTCAGCCTGCCAACCCAGTTCTTCTTTGGCCAGGTCACATTTGGAATAACAAGTGGCGATATCACCAGCACGGCGTGGTTTGATTTCATAAGGGATATCATGCCCACAGGCTTTAGAGAACGCATGGATCACATCCAATACGCTGTACCCTTTTCCGGTCCCCAGATTATAGACCTTACATCCGGCTTTTTCTTTGATCTTATCCAACGCCTTGACATGCCCTTTGGCTAAATCGACAACGTGAATATAGTCACGTACTCCCGTACCATCCGGTGTATCATAGTCATGCCCAAACACACCGACACATTTCAATTTTCCGATAGCCACCTGGGCAACATATGGTAAAAGGTTATTTGGAATGCCTTTTGGATCTTCTCCGATCAATCCACTTTCATGGGCACCGATTGGATTGAAATAACGCAATAAAATCACGTTCCACTCCGGATCGGAAGTATGCACATCGGTCAAGATCTGCTCCAACATCCATTTTGTCCATCCATATGGATTGGTGCAAGTTCCCTTTGGACATGCTTCGGTAATCGGAATCTGCGCCGGTTCTCCATATACGGTCGCACTCGATGAAAAGATGATGTTCTTACATCCATAAGTACGCATCACATCGATCAAATTCAAAGTTCCTGCGATATTTACGGTATAATATTCGACCGGTTTTTGTACTGATTCACCCACCGCTTTCAAACCGGCAAAATGAATGACCGCATCGATCTGATTCTCGGAAAAAATCTTTTTGAGTGCTTCTTTGGATAAAATATCTTCCTTATAAAATTTTACTTTCTTTTGTGTGATCTGTTCAATTCGATCAATGGCTTTCTGATTCGAATTATAAAGATTATCCACTACGATGACATCATATCCGGCGTTTAACAGCTCCACGCACGTATGACTTCCAATATAGCCGGCTCCCCCGGTAACAAGTATCTGCATATTCTTACTCTCCTTTTTTGTTTTATTATACTATGAACGCAATTCTTTTTCTTCCTCTTTTGTAAGGATCATTGCTTTATATTCCTCTTTTACCTTGATCCAAAGACAATGATGAAGAGGATCATAGCGATCAAACTGTGCTTTATCTGTCCACTTCTTTTCCCATTGACGTTTAAAATGCACCATTTTCTTTAAATTTAACTGCTGATGCAGCACTCTGTAACAAAACACAAACTGCTCCGGATCTTTACAGCGCACAACCAGTTCATCGTCAGGAAGATTGTCGATTTCTTTTTTATCACTTAAAATCAAGATGAATTTTCTTTGCGGATCGCGAAATAAAAAGGGATAGATCATATAAAACAAGTGGTGACAATGATTACACTGATGATAGAAATACGTTCCATCCTGCAGTCTTTTTTCGATGTTCTCACTGATTTTGGCAATGGCCAGCGTATCTCGCTTGATGTGAAAAACATGCCCACAATGCGGACATGTCATTTCAATCATTCTTTCCTTCATAGAGCACGAGTGGCATTTTTGAGCCAGTCTTTTTCTTCATCGTTTAAATAAGGCTGCAGCGTGTCATACACTTGTGCATGATAGGCATTTAACCATTCGATCTCATCTTGTGTCATCTTGGATTGATCGATGCCATCTAAATCAAACGGAACAAACGTCAATGGTTCAAAATGCATGAACTGTCCATAGAAATTCTTAGTTCCCTTCACGACAAGAAGCTCATTTTCATGACGGATACCAAATTCTCCTTCTTTATAAACACCTGGCTCGTCGCTTTGTATCATACCTTCTTCTAATACACAGGAATCGTTTCTTTCCGGTACGATTCGCCAGCGAAAGCCGTTTGGTGCTTCATGGACATTGGAAAGATGCCCGACACCATGACCGGTTCCACACTGATAGTCCATGTCTTCATCCCATAGAGGTCCACGCGCTAGAATATCTAAATTTAAACCACGGCATCCATATAAGAAATGCGCTTTGGCCAGACGAATATGGGAACGCATAGCCAGCGTAAACCAGTGCTTTTCTTCCTCGCTGATCTTTCCTAAGACAAACGTACGCGTAATATCAGTTGTTCCTTCCAGGTATTGACCACCGCTGTCAACCAAAAGCATACCTTCCGGCTTTAAGGTAACATCCGTTTCCGGTGTGGAACTGTAATGCATCATAGCCGCATGTTCTTTATAGGCACAAATGGTATTGAAGCTGTCTTCCAGATAATTTTCCTGTTCTTTGCGATACTGCTGCAGCTGATCCTGTGCACTGCATTCCGTGATTTTTTGTGATTTCACGTTCTTTTTTAACCAGTACATAAATTTTGTACAGGCTACACCATCTTTGATATGCGCCCATTTTGTATTTTCGATCTCTGTGGCATTTTTTTGCGCCTTCATCAATACGATCGGATCGATTGCCTCAACCAGCTTTTCCTGCACCAACAAGGCCAAACGACTGTTGACAAAATGTGGATCGACTAAAACCGGCCCTTGGAGAGAACAAACATCCTCATAAATCGAATTATACAGTTTTACGCTGATTTGATTTTGTTCAAACAAAGCTTTACTTTCATCATCTAAGCGAGAAGCGTCAATATATAATGTTGCCTTTTCTTTTTCAATGGTGGCATACGCTAAGGCTACCGGAAAATGCGGAATGTCATGAGCTCGAATATTAAAGAGCCAGGCGATCTCATCAATTTTTGTGATAATAAAGGAAGCACATCCTTCTTTGGTCATGGCCTGACGAACCTGGGCAAGTTTATCTTCCATCGAGACACCGGCATAGCGTAAGGCATAATGGAAAGTTTTTGTCGCCGGTAAAGCCGGGCGATCCTGCCAGATTTCATTGACCAGATCCAAATTGGCGACAATATCGATCTGGTGACTGTTAAAAATCGCATGATATCGTTTATAATCCATATAATTGATCACACGACCATCAAAGCCCACTTTAGAGTCTTTGGAAAGATTTTGACAAATGTAATCTTCGATGCTTGGTGTTTCCGGCTGTCCCATCTTCATCAAGGTAATGCCTGTATCCTGCAGCTGGGCCTGGGCCTGAATAAAATAACGGCCATCCGTCCACAAACCGGCTTGATCGGCTAAAACCACCAGTGTACCGGCACTACCGGTAAAACCGGACATGTACTTACGACAGGCAAAATAATCACTGACATATTCTGTTTCATGAAAGTCACTGGTTGGAATGATATAAGCCTGTACTCCGTTTTCCTGCATCTTCGCACGCAAATTCTGTAAACGTTCTTGAATCATTTTTATACCTCCACATGATCAATATAATAAGCCCAGTTCAATACTTCGATGCCACCATAGCTCAAGGCGACCATCACCAGGCAGATAAACAAGATTTTTATCGTAAACAAGCCGATATTTCTGGATTTGTATGTGTTTTCCAGTCGCATGTATTTAAACTGCGCCCACATACAATACATCGGCAGCATATATAATATCCCCTGCAACAAAACCATCATAGGGGCAAAACTGTGTAAAAAGTACAACACTTCAAACACCTTACCACCGGCGATATCCTGCCGCAAGACAGACGCACTGTCAAAAGTCACAAAACCATTAAAACAGCCTAAGGCACTAAACAAACCAAAGAAAAACATCATGGACACATCAAATAACACCAGCATGCGATGTACTCTGTCCATTTTTGCCGAAATCTTGTTTGTCCATGCCAGAACACACAAAAACGATACCAACAGTAAAATGCCATAGATGATAAAACTTGCCGGAATCAGCCAGTGAAACAAAGAAAAAAGCAGAGCGATTCCTAAGCATACGTTGGCAACGGTGTCGGTCGTATCACGGCGACGGCGCATCTTGCGCAAGCCGTTTTTCCCAAACGAAAAAACAGAAGTGATCGGCTTGAGTGCTTTTTTAGGTAAAAAGCTGATACAGATCGATAATAAAATCGCTAAAAAACTATATAGTGCAACATCCATCATATTGATTCCTCTTTCTTACGCATCCAAATGACTGAAAAAACAGCCCATGCCATCGTCAACAATACCCAAAGCCACAACGGGCAGGAAAACCATGTTCCTTCTACGTGATTCGAAATATAAATTGATCCTAAATACAACCCAAAACAAACCATCAAAATAAGCCAAAAACCCAGTGTTGAACGTTTGGGATCAGTAGCCATATACGTCAAAAGTCCTTTATAAATCAAGTAAACAACTATGGTCTGCAGGCATAGAGACCATCCTATCAAAACCGTTTGCATAATGGGCTCCTGTTGTGAAACAGGAATGAGAACTTGATTATACACAACATTGATCAACGTTGTATATATAAACAAAAACAAGGGAAAGTCAGAAACTTCTCTTAGAAAACAAGTGATTTTATCAGGCTTGATCGAATTTAAATACGCTTTAAAATCGCTTTTAAATCCATCTTGTGCCTGTTGGTCATCCTGAAGCTGATGACTTGCCTTTTCCATACATTCTATCTGTTGTTTATAGGTGAGTCCGGCCTGTCGAACCTGAAAGCCGGCCCAGATCAATAATCGTTGATTCTTAGATGGGACACCCTGTACTTTTGATAACAGAGGTCGAAAATAATTGAAACTGTTCATGCAGATATTGTAGAATAAATCCATTAAGAAGTCTATAAAAGGAGAGTTCTATGAAGATTATCTTTTTGGATGCCGATGGCACTTTACTGCATCATGAAGGTTTTATTCCCCAAAGCGCTTTACAGGCGTGTCAGCTTGCTCAGAGAAACGGACACAAGATTGTCCTTTGTACGGGAAGACAAAAAGTAGAGGTCTATGGCGATATGTTAAAGTTGGACTATGACGGTATGATTACCGGAAGCGGGGCCCATGTCGAAGTCAACCATCAGCTTTTAGAAGAACGAACCTTTTCCAAAGAACAGCTGCAGGTACTCTTAGAGTATATGCATAAAAACGATATCGATGCGATCTTTGAAACCACAGAAGGTCTAGTTGGTAATCAAAAAACATACGATCATTTAGATCAAATGATCCAAAAACAATGTAAACATTTAAGTCCGGAACTCTTTGCCAAACATGGTTTAGTACAGGTCCAGCACAATCTGAAAGTAACCGATGCGATCTTAGAGTATCCTGTAAATAAGATTTCTTTTTTAGAATCGGACATTTCCTATCAGGAAATCTATGATGCACTGCACAGACAATTTGATTTAGTACCTGCTACCTTTGCCCCATTTGGCAAAGAAAGCGGTGAAATCTCCGAAAAGACCATTACCAAAGCAACCGGTATGCAAAGTATCCTCAACTATTTTGACAAAAGCGCTGAGGATGCGATTGCCATTGGAGATGGCTTTAATGATCTATGTATGTTTGAAGTCGCCAAAATTAGTGTAGCCATGGGCAATGCCCCTATAGAAGTACAAAAAAAGGCAGATCGTGTAACGACCTCCCTGGATAATAACGGTATTTATAACGCTTTTATTGTTCTGGGCTTGATTGAATAACGATTGATGTGGAAGCAGGCAAGATCCCTGCTTCTTTTCTTTTTCTCTGCAAGACCGTATTCATACGACATAAACATTCCCAATACTTTTCAAAAGGCACAAACGCATAGATGCCAATCGTCATGGAATGATCACCGATTTTATCAATGACCACTTCCTTCTGCATATCGTTTTGTACCCATTCTGCTTCACTTTCCAACACCTGATCTCCCAGTTGGATACAGGCATCGACATCCGTTTCCAAAGCAACCGGAAATGAGATATGAATTCGTCGATATTTTTCTTTCGAATAGTTGATCAAAATTTCACTGACTGCCGTAGAATTAGGAACGATGATTTCCTGATGATCAAAAGTCTGTAAGACCGTAAACAAGATTTCGATACGGCTGACAACACCTTCCTGTGATTCGATCTGTACATAATCACCGATCACAAAAGGCTTTGTGAAAAGAATCTGTATGCCCCCGGCAACATCATTCATGGTATCTCGCAACGCTAAAGAAATGCCTAGGGAAACGGCACTCAAAGAACCGACGATCACGGACATATCCAAGCCTAAGACCGCCAGGGCAATCGCAATAAAAATGATCTTAATAGAAATCGAAGCACACGATCCAATAAATGTTAAAGAGCCATGATCTATCACATTCTTGGATAGCTTAATAATAAATTTTTTGATCAGCTTGGCAATGACCATTCCCAATAAAATGATCAAAGCGGCAATGGCAACCCGAATTAAAAAATCATCCAGCTTTTCAAACATACATGTTCTCCTTTGAAAAAGAACCGGTCTATGCGGCCGATTCTAAATCCTTTTCTAATTTTTCGATACCTGTTTGAATACGACGAAGACTTTCATCCTTACCTAAAATATACGCCACTTCAATAGCACCACCCGGTGTCGATTGTTTTCCGGTCAAAGCTGTACGTACCGGCCAAAGTACCTGTCCGTTTTTCATCTCCAGTTTTTCCGGCAAGGCCATTAGTAGATCATGGATTTTCTCTTCACTGGACCAGTCACAGGAAGATAAAGCTTCATACGCTTCCTTTAAGGCAATCACTGCAGTTTCTTTCTTTGATTTCTGACGCTTATGCTTGAACATCTCCACATCATAATCCGGCAGTGCATCAAAGAAATCAATCATTTCTTCAATTTCATTTAACGTATTGGCACGAGATTGTACTAATTTTGCGATCTCTTTTAAATCGATATCCGAATGAATGGCATTCTTTAAATAAGGCAATACCAGTTCATAATAACGATCAAAATCCATGTGCTTCAAATATTCGCCATTCATCCATGTCAGCTTATCAATGTCAAAAATAGCCGGACGTTTTGAAATACGATGAATATCAAATACTTGAATCAGTTCATCCATGGTATAGATTTCCTGCTCGGTCTGCGGTGACCATCCTAATAGAGCAATATAGTTAATGATGGCTTCCGGCAAGTAACCTTTTGCGACTAAATCCTGGAAAGAAGCATCCCCGTTTCGTTTTGATAACTTATGATGTTCATCTTTCATAACCGGTGGAACATGCACATAGATCGGACGTTTCCATCCATACGCATCATAGATCAAATTATATTTTGGTGTACTGGATAAATACTCGTTTCCGCGAACCACATGTGTGATTTCCATTTGATGATCATCGATGATGTTGGCGAAATTGTAGGTAGGGAATCCATCCGATTTGATCAAGACCTGCTCATCTAATGTATCCACATCCACTTCAATATGTCCATAGACTTCATCATCAAAAGTCGTTTCTTTGATCTCTCCAATTGTCTGGCGAATGACATAAGGAACACCAGCATCGAGTTTAGCCTGTACCTCTTCCGGAGTCAAATGTTTACAAGGATCATCAAATTTAAAGGAATCTCCCTGCTCTTCTCTTTGTCTTTGCAGCTCTTCTTCCGAGCAGAAGCAATAATGGGCGCCTCCTAAACGAATCAATTCCTCGGCATATCCTTTATACATGCCTAAACGCTCACTTTGAACATAAGGCCCATGTTCTCCACCGATATCCGGTCCTTCATCCCAGTTTAATCCGCAGTCTTTCATTGTCTTATAAATGATATCAACCGCACCTTCTACCTGACGATTTTGATCGGTATCTTCAATACGCAAAATGAAATCTCCATCTTCATGTTTTGCGATCAAATACTCAAACAGTGCTGTACGTAAATTTCCTATATGCATATAACCCGTTGGACTGGGTGCAAATCGTGTTCTAATTTTAGCCATAAATACCGTCCTTTCCCGATAATCTTAAACCACTTTAAAAATTTCTTCAATAAACAGTTGCCAAATCTAGAAAAAAATTATAAGATATAAAGGCGCATTGGGGTATAGCCAAGCGGTAAGGCACCAGACTCTGAATCTGGCATTTCCATGGTTCGAATCCATGTACCCCAGCCATAGAAAGCAAACGTCACTTAAAAAGGTGGCGTTTTTTATTTAATCCAATCTATGGTTTATCATTACAAAAAAATATTATCTATAAATTAAACTAAAAATCTTAAAACCTCCAATTTCCGAAAAACCTTTGGTTCAAAAAATCTAACTTTTTTCAAATAATTCTTAAATAAACTGATTTTTTGAACACATCGGATAGTCTATCTTTCTAAACCCCTTGATTTTAATAAATACTTCGCTATTATAAAAATAATAAGATAGATGGAAGAGAAAAGTATGAATAAGCAACCTTTGAAAAGAAAATGGAGCATGAAGAAGATTATATTGGTTATAGTCTCACTATGCTCTTTTTTAGTTCTAAGCTTTGCAGTTCATCTTTCCCATCAACAAGGTTTCGTTTCCTTATTTCCTTTTGTCTCTTCAACGATGGTCTATGTTAATGAAGATGGTGAACTGGAACACGGTATGCAGAAGATCGGTAAAGATTATTACTACTTTTCAAAAGAAACTGGCTTTATGAAAAAAGGCTTTCAAACCATTAATCACAAAACGTATTATTTTGACAAAAATGGAAAACGGGTAACAGGGCTGCATACAGTTAATGGAAAAACTTATTATTTTGAAAAAGACGGACAGATGCTTAAAAAGAAGTTTATGGCCTACACAAAGGATGAAAAACCGATGCTTTCTTATTTTGATCAAAAAGGGCATATGGTAACTGGAACCAAGACAATTCATAAGAGGAAATATGTCTTTGATCAAAGTGGAAACCTACAGATTGATATTGAAAAGCTTCAAAATGATGTGCAGGAGATTCTTTCTCAATACTCCGGTGATATCAGTGTCTATTTCAAAGACTTGCGAACCAGAAAAGGATTTGAGATTCATCCGGAATCCATGTATCCATGTTGTATGATCAAAACCGTTGCCCTGGGCGCTGTTTTTCAGGAAATCGATGCAGGAACGATCGACTATGCACAATACGAACAATGGATTGAGCCTATGATCACCATCAGTGATAACACATCCTATAATGTGTTAATGGAAGTGATTGGAGATGGTAATGGACTTTATGGCTTACATAAGGCAAATGTTCTGGCTCAACAAATCGGCATGCGAAATACCGCATTGCATCATGGCCTACAGCCTGGCCAGCACTTTTTTACGGACGGCGGTGCCAATGTCAGCTGTGCAAATGACATCGGTATATTTTTTGAAAAGCTCTATGATCATGAACTGGGATCAAAGAAAAGCTGTGATCAAATGATCTATCTTTTTAAACGTTGTACGGATTACACGGCTTTACAGAGTGGTTTAGGACAAAATGTTGAATTTGCCCATAAAACCGGTTGTGCTGATACGTATTATCATGATGGCGGTATTGTCTATTTACCGGGTAGAGACTATATCCTGGTCATCTTTTCTAAAGATGTAAACGTCTATACATCCTTGATGTATGAGATTTCTTCCTGTGTTTTTGAATATCAAGATACATTGATTTAGTTTTTTCATGACCGACTTATCCCAGGAACTATACTTCCTTTCATAGCGAATAAGTCGGTTATTTTTATTATAACTTATACTCGATACAATAAAGGCAAGTAAGCATTACATATTTCATAGCCTTTGATAAAAATATAAATCTTATAATTTTTAAAACTAAATAAACTTTTCTTTCTACAAGAATGAATATCTTATGATATTTTAGAAAGGATTTGATCATGAAACGGGTCTATTTTCCATTTTCGTATCTTTCCATTCATAATATGGCCAAACCTCTTTTTCTTTGTGTTTGACTGGTGTAACCTTTACCCATTTTTCCACTTTGAAAAGGAGCTTTCATGTTTCAAATATTAATATGTGAAGATCATCTAGAGGATATAAAACATCTATCGCATCTCATTCATGATGCTTTTGCGCAGGAAAACATTTCTTATCATCTTACGATCTTAAATGAAAAATCTGGCTTGGATTTTAAGAACTATGATCTGATTTTCTTAGATATCCAGCTAACCTCTTATAATGGTATCCAATTAGGGCATCTCATCCGAAGGCAGTGTCCTAAAATTCCTATCATTATCACTTCTTTATATGCCGAATATCTTCAGCAGGGCTATTTGATCGAGGCTAAACGTTATTTATTAAAGCCTATCTCTTTCCTTGATTTTCAACGCGTCTTTTACGATGTGATTTTAGGCGATTGTAAACAACAGAAGGCTCTGACGGATTTAAGGATTTCTCCTTATAAGATTTATTATAAAGATGTATATTATGTAGAATTTTATGATCGGCATACGTATCTCTATTTAAAACATAAAAAATATCGAACGACTTATTCCCTTTCCTATTGGAAAGAATGTCTGAGTTTTTATGATTTTGGACAATCGTATAAAGCCTTTCTTGTCAGTTATCGACATATTGCCGATCTTACCCATGACAAAAAAGACATTCTTTTGACCAATGGTGTTTCTATTCCTCTATCTAAAAAATACAAAGCTTCATTTATGAAAGGATATCTACATTACTTACAATGCTCACAATAAGTTTCTTGTTTGATTTACTGACCTTTATTTTTCTTTTGGCGTTTTTACATTACTTTTTCCCTTTTCGATATTCCCTTCATCAAATTTTCTTATACAGCTTTTTTATCGTGCCCTGTGCTTTTCGCAACCGGATCAGTCTTGTACAAAACGCAGTTTTCTTTGTACTGCTCTGGACTTTGTGCAATGCCTTTTATCAGGGAGGCTTCCGTGGTAAATTTTTTTATTTTAGCTGGTGCTGTTTTATCTTGTTGACTGCCAGAGCCATCATTCTTTTATTATTTACACAGTTTCTTTCTTTTTCTACGATTGCACCCACGATCGAAGTCTTGTTGGTGATGATCCTATGTACCCAGATTTTAAATCTCAGCTTTTCCCTCGTGTTTGTGCATCTTAAAAATCAATACAAACAAATCTTACTAAAGGGCTTTCATTCTTTATTCTATATTCCCTATATTTTATTATGTTTCTTCTATATCTTTCATATGGACTATGGCGTTTTCTATGATCGTGCCACCTGCCTTGTTTTTCTGTACCTCATTCAAGTGGCAGCTCTATCTTTGGTTGCCCGTCTCTTTTTCTGGCAACAAGCACTTTATCAACGAAAGCTCATTCGGCTGCAACAGTCGAATCTACAGCTACAATGTCGCTGTGAGCTCCTGTATCAAGCCTATTCTTCATATTTTGATCATATCCATGATCTATTATATCAATGTCTTTGTCTGGAAAGACTTTCCTGTTTCAAACAATACAATCTCTTACAGAAACAAATCAAAAAATTGGCGGAACATACGTTTAGTCACTTCCAAAATCTCTATAGAACCTGTCCGGTCTTAAAAACCATGTTGGAAAAAGAAGAAAAACGTATTCAGAAACAACAGTTACGTTTTGATACAACTCAATTAGATGAGGAAAAAATACAAATCAGTTATGCTGCATTACAATCTGTCTATCAATCCATGTTGCAGGTACTTTTTCAATGTTGTGAAAAGACAACGATCACTATTCAAAATCAACAGAAAGTTCATTGTTGTTTTCTCCAATTTACTTTTTCTTCCTTTCGTTTTAATGAAACAAAATTTTCCCTGCCCTATGAAGTTTATATATCCCGGGATTCCCTTCAACTGTATCATGTCACTTTTTTGATTCCTGATTTGTGAACTTTGCCAAGTATTAATATTTATTTAGTACTTGACTTTACATAGTACTAAATATACTATAATAGTGTGAGGTGATTCGATTGAATACACAATTTAAAAAAGGTGTATTGGAGTTAATTGTTTTAAAAACGATAGAATACAAAGATCTCTATGGATATCAACTGGTGACAAAGATCAGTGAGATCGTGGATGTCAATGAAGGTACGATCTATCCGCTTTTAAAACGATTGTCCAATGATCATCTGCTCGAATCTTATTTAAAAGAATCCTCGGAAGGACCACCCAGAAAGTATTATCACATTACTCCCAATGGGATACAAAAACTACAGGATCTGGAAAAGGAATGGAATGAATTTTCCGCTAAAGTCAATGTATTTTTAAAGGAGGTGTCTTATCATGACGAAAAGTGAATTTTTAGAACAGTTGGAACAAAAGCTTTTATTGATCTCCGAACAGGAAAGAAAAGACATTTTGATTGAATATGGCACATATATTGATGATAAGATTGCCAATGGTGCCAGTGAAAAAGAGGCAATCCAGGGTTTTGGTGATCTGGATGAACTTGCCAAAGAAATCTTAGAAGCTTATAAGATCAATACAGATAGTATGGATACCAAAGCGGATAAAACGTTGGATCGTGCCTATTCGAAAACCGAAAGTTTTCTAAATAAGTTCGGCAATTTCAGTGTTAATGATATTTTTCATCTGATTTTTGATGCCTTTGTACTTCTTGTATTGCTTTATATCGGAAGGATTCTTCTTATTGATATTTGCTTAAATATTCTGATGAATGTATTTAACTGGATCTTTGGTATCACTTATGTAGCCGGTATTGTATATGCCTTTGAAGATTTGATGATCTGGATCTTTAAGCTCATTTATCTAGCGGCAAGTATTCTCTTCTTTATCAATGTCATGTCCAGAAGAATTCGTCGGATCAAGCGACATGACTATCGCATCAATGTAGTGGAAGACTTAAAACAATCCTTCAACAAAGAGGCCAAAGATTTCTTAAAAGACGATGATGGCCTGCCGCCGATTCCCGACGCAAAGCCAAAAAAAACACTCTATCATCAAAGAAAAGCACAACATACAGATAGTGGAAGCCTGCTGATAAAGATCATTTTAGCGCTGATCAGCTTTCCGACCATCTGTTGTATCATCGGATTCAGTACTGCTTTGATTGCCTTATTCTTTGTAGGTGTTTTTGAGCACGTTTACAGCATCGGCTTGATCTTATTAGGTGTTGGACTGTTAGGCGGAAGCATTTCCGTTCAATGGTTCTTGATCCACCTGTGGCCAAAAAAGGAGGAGATTCCTCATGCGTAAAATCATCATTACTTTTGTAGTATCTGTAATCTTAGTAATTAGCGGTGCCCTGGTCTTTGCGATGGAGCTCTCACAAATTCAGTTTCGTGCAAAAACACTTCCTGTGGAAACAAAAACAGAAACAATAACAATAGAAAATCATACAGGTGCCGTGCTACTTGAATTGGATCCTTACATAGATTTTAGATATGAAGAGATTCAACTGGAAGTGGAAAGCTTTCAAATGGATCCTAACCTAAAAGAGGATCAAATGAAGATCGAATATCCAGAATTTCTAGAGTTGGCATATGGAGAAGAAGGAGAGCCCGTACATTCTCGAATTTGGTTTTTTTCGACTCTGAACGGGGATCATAATGTGTTCTCTCATATCCATAGTCTGGAAGATATCAAAGAGATATGGAATCAAAAAGAAATAACTCTATACAAACCCGATGCAAAAAACTTGCATATAAAGGTTTTCTATGGAAAAAAACTGGAAGGAAAAATTGATATCTATTAAAAAGGATCGTTAAGATCCTTCAAAAAAGCAGCCTGACTCTCATACAACCGGCATAAAGAACTTTCTGCACAAAATGGAACACACAAGCTTTGTGATGTGAATGCTTTATGTCTTATGGCTGCTTTTTATTCGGATGAAAGAATTTGTCTTGCCAATTCCTGATTTTGAGAATCAACATAAAAATCCCAGGCATATCTAGGCTTATGATCGCCTGCCAACATGGATCCCATCAAAGCCGTATGAAAGGGGTGCAGCTGATTGACATCTTTCATACGGATGCGATATTCGATATGATGTTCACTTAAAATATCTTCTATTTTGTTTTTTTGTTCTATGTCTGTCGTCGTAAAAACCTTTTCTTTTCCAAACATTTTATATCTCCTTATTCACTCCCATTATAACAAAAAAAAGAGAGTTTCCTCTCTTAATGAAACATATCCTTCTTTTTGAAAATCAAGATGGCTACCAGACAGGCGATAACCGCAATAGCTGTTGGAAAGAGAACATGTGGTGCAGGAAGACCATCAACATTCATCCCATAAAAGCTGAAAATAATATTTGGTATAGCCATAACGATCGTAATGACCGTTAAGACCTTCATAACGATATTTAAGTTGTTGGAAATGACAGAGGCAAAGGCATCCATGGTTCCACTTAAAATGTTGGAATAAATATTACACATCTCGATGGCCTGATGGATCTCGATCATCACATCTTCCAGTAAATCTTCATCTTCTTCATAAAGCTTGATCATTTTACCACGCATGATCTTATTCAATGTGATCTCATCCGCTTTTAAAGAAGTTGAAAAGAAGACCAGTGATTTTTCCAAGCCTAACATCTGAATCAGTTCTTTATTTTCCATCGACTGATGCAGTTTTGATTCAGTACGGCTGGACAAACGATCGATCTGACGCAGATACACCAGATATTGTTGCGAAATGCGCAATACCAACAAAAGCAAGAAACGCGTTTTTAAACGGGTATCCATCTGACGGATACGCCCCTGCGCCATATCCTGTAAAGACCAGCTTTCATACAAACTAATCGTCACAACATAGCCTTTTAAAATTACGATACCCATTGGGTTCGTTTTATACTGCAAGGTCGTATAATCTTCATTTTTATTAACGTCACTTTCATCAGAGTCTGGATAGTCGATGATCACAAGCGTCTGATCAAAGTCGTCATCATAGTCGATATGTGAACTTTCTTCATCATCCAAAGAAGATTTGACAAATTCCGGCAATACACCGATATGTTCGATCAAAAAATTTCTTTCTTCTTCGGTTGGAGCAATCGCATTGATCCAACATCCTTTTTCCGGAGCATCAATACGACGGGTACCATCATCAAAAGTCTTGTAAAATTCAAGCACAGTAATCCCTCCTTTTTAACGGAGACAAACTGCGATGCCTCCGTATCCTTTATTTTGCTTTTTGTTCCACTCATGACTTAACGGGTCCGGAGACATAATTTCACCTACTTTCATGCCTTTGTATTGTACCACAAAAATGAAAAAGGATAAAAAGGCTTTAACGAACTTTTTACACATTTTAATAAAAAAACGGGATTGCTCCCGTCACTTTCAATTTCATAAGCCATGTTCTGTATCAAACAGTCATTTATCTATAGGTTTCCCTATCCGATCTTAGGTTCAGTTCCCCTTGATCAGTTCCCCTACCAAATTTGGGTTTCTCGCTTGCGGGGTTTACCCGTTCCACCTATTCTGTTTCCAGAATAGCTCGTCTCTGTGGCACTTTTAAAGCCATATTTCCATAGTTTCCCTTAGGAAATACGACAGCCGTCAGGATCAACCTGCCTGGATTTATGACTTCATCCAGCACAAACACTACGATCATCGCAGATCGTGCGAGCATGGACTTTCCTCTAGCTTTCGCCAGCGACTGTCGAAATTGAAATCAATTATTCTTCCGGTTTTACCGGCGCGCTATTTGTCGTATGGAATACAGCCTGTTCCAAACGTGCAATACGTTTTAACAGATCGATCATATCTGTATTTCCATTTACGTAGTCAGCGCTCACTTTTTCATTTAAATTCTGGTTTTCGCTCTGTAATGTATAAATTTCCTGCTGCAGTTCTTTAATTTTTTCTTCATAGCGGCTTAATGCCTGCCCCAGTTCTTCCATTTTTTCATCATAGACCTGATAATCTTCAATGATCAAATCTAAGAATTCATCAACTTCTGCCGGAGCATACCCTTTAATATCCACATGGAATTCTTTTTCAAAGATTTCCTGCGCAGTCAGATTCATTTCTTTTGTCATTTTGATTCCCCCTGAGCACTACTCATTATTATGACGTTTTTGCCCTAAAAAATCAACCATAATTGAATGTTAGTATGATTTCATATATAATTAGAACGATGAGTATAGTGAAATATCCAACAGCGGTTGCCCACCAGAATTTTCATGGTGTAAAAGATCAACACACCAACCGCGGAATGCGCCTGGAAGCCGATCTAAACGATACAAACAAGTATTACAGAGAATGTGATAAGGCGCTGATTTATAAAAAGCCCACACCGGTACAAGTCGTTCGTGTCGATTATCCGGCAAGAAACAAGGCTAAGATCGTGGAGGCATATTATAAAACACCTTCTACGACTGATTATAATGGCATTTATAAAGGTCGTTATATCGATTTTGAGGCAAAGGAAACAAAGAATAAAGCACAGTTTCCCATCGGGATCATTCATTCTCATCAGATCATACATCTTAAAAAAGTACACAAGCATGGCGGTATCGGTTTCTTTGTGATTCGATTCAGCCTGCGAAATGAAACCTTTCTGGTAGATGCCCCTTTATTGATCGATAAAATTGAACATTCCTCAAAAAGTTCGATTCCCTATTCCTGGTTTCAGGAGCACGGGCATTTGATTCAAGAAGGCTATATACCTAGATTAGACTATCTCAAGATCGTCGATCTTTTGTATTTTAAGGAGGATAAGACATGAGCCAAGATACAAATCAGAAACCGCAGACAAAAAAGCGTAGAAAGCTGGATATCTGGAACAAGCTGGCAATCGGCGTACTTTCCATTTTTTTGGTAGGCTGCATCTCCGTTTTCTTTATTCTGGTCAACATCATCAATGATCCGGATGGCATGCAGTTTGTCGAGGGGGATCTGACAACACTTTCCAACTCACGTATTTATGACCGTAATGGAAACCTGATTTCCGAGCTGGGACAGGAGATTCGTGAAGATGTCACGTATGATCAGATTCCACAGAACGTGATCGATGCGTTTTTAAGTATTGAAGACTCTCGTTATTTTGATCACAACGGGTTTGACTTACCTCGTTTTTTGGCCAGTGCTTTGACAAACCTTCGCTCCGGTTCCTTTGCCCAAGGTGGTTCGACATTGACCATGCAGCTGATCGACAATACGTTTACTTCACAACAGGAAAAAAAGATTGAAAGTGAACAAGGCAGCATTTCGGCATTTACCAAAATCAAGTTAAAAATACAGGAAATTTATTTGTCTTTAATTGCCGAACAAACCTTAAATAAAGAAGAAATCTTTGATTACTATGTAAACCGGATCTGGTTTGGATCAGGTGATAATACTCGAGGCATCCAAAAAGCAGCCAAGTACTTTTTTAATAAGGATGTATCGGAACTGAATTTAAGTGAATCCGCCTTTTTAGCCGGTGCCATCAATGCCCCGGACACATATAATCCATTAAACAATTTATATAAAACGGATCAGGATTATCTGGCCAATGCGACAAGTCGTCGAAACACAACACTTGCCTTAATGTTACAGCACGGATATATTACCGAAACTGAATACAATTTGGCAAAGAATTCAAAATTAGAGTTTGCCCTGCAATATACGAATATATCCAGTCAGGATCCAAATGCACCGTTTATCTATCAGGCTGTACAGGAAGTTATTCAGTTGACCGGTCAAGATCCGGGTGTTGTTCCTATGGATATCTATACAACGCTAAACCCGGATGTACAAAAGGTAGCTTATGATATCTGTGCAGGAAATATTGTCAACTTCCCAATCGAACAGCTTGATACCGGCTTTGCCGTTATTGAGAATCATACCGGTGAAGTGATTGCGGTCGGTGCCGGTCGAACCTATTATCAGGATGCGACCAAACGAGATTTATCCATGGAAGAAAGGCAGCCAGGTTCTTCAATGAAACCATTATTGGCTTACAGTTCTACCTTTGATTTATTAGGCTGGTCCACCGAACATAAGATCAACGACCATGGTGAAGACTATTTCCATGCGGGAAGCAACCTTCAAAACTCTGATCGTCAATATCGTGGTGTAGTCAACTTAAAGACAGCCCTTGGTTTATCCTTGAATACACCGGCAGCACAGGCGATGATTGCCCTGGTGGATGAAACCGGTTATGATTACTGGATCGATTTCTTAAAGAAGTTAGGATACAGCGAAGATACCTATACACAGTTTGTCGAACAGTATGCGATCGGTGGTGCCGAGATGTATGCATCCCCTCGCCAACAAGCCAGCGCTTACAGTATGTTGGCCAATGGTGGTAAACGTGTAGAAGATCATACAGTTCGAAAAATTGTACGTCGCTCGGATGGTAAAGAAACCTCCGGTGATACGACCGAATACGAACTGATTAGTGAAGAAGCCGCTTATATGACATCCTACCTGTTGGAAAATGTCGTATCCGGAAATTATCAAAACTTCAATGAAATCTTATACAGCCAAAACTATACGGCATATGGTAAATCCGGTACATCCGACTGGTCCACTTATGGGGTACAATATGGTATTCCTGCCGGAGCTGCCCGTGATGAATGGTCTATCGGTTATACCAGTGATATCAGCGTGGCAACATGGACCGGCTTCAGCGGTGAAAATGAAGCATTAGGATACTACTTCACAAACTCTTTACTATTTGAGGCAACTGCCTTCCATATCACGCATTACTTATTAGATTACTGCCAACAGTTCTATGACTATAACAATATTGAAAAGCCTAGCGGTGTATCGAACTATAATGGTGGTTATATCAAAACAGAGTTCCTTTCTAAAGGTGATTCAAAAGTAACCGGCGGAAATGCGAAGTCTGAAGATGAAGAAGATACTGAGGAAGAGGAACAGGAAGAAGAAACGACAGAAGAAGAAAATACGCAGGAGCCAACAACGCCGCCAACGGAACCAACTGTACCAGAGGAGCCTAGTGATCCAACGCAGGATCTTCAACAACAATGTATCAATTCCGGTGGTACTTGGCAAAACGGAGCTTGTATCTATCAGAATACCGGCAATAACGGAAATACAGGTATGGAAACCTTCCGACTGGATTCATTGACCTTACCGGATTCACGAAAGAGAATATTATAAAAGGAATGAGTCTCTGATACATCCCCAGTCAAGTAGACATGGGAAATATTTAAAAATCTCATCGATTAACAGCCTGTGCCAATTTGGCTTGGGCTGTTTTTCATTTCTTCTCTAATATTTCTTTTTGTCGTTTTTTCTTTGCTTCAATTTCATTCCAATATCTTACATACCTTGCTGCCGGAACAATTGGATATTGCGTACATTCTTTTTGCTCCATA
>NZ_JBQKEP010000019.1:0-28181 GCF_052121255.1 Faecalicoccus sp. LCP19S3_E2
TACTTTGGCTTCGTTTTCATATGCGTTGTCATCGCTTGGAAGCAGTGCTTTGACTTCTTCCGGCAGTTCCATGGAATCGGTTCCGGATTCAAAACGATAACTTGCTTTATAGGTTGTAGATTCTTGTTCCCAAACACCGTGGAATACAATATCCTGAGCTGCTACTTGGGTATTTCCTTCTTTATAACCTTTAAACACCCATTTTTTCCCATTGACGTCAACGGAAACGGATGCTGGTTGTGTAGCTGTAACTTCCGTATTCACATCATGGCTTTCTGCACCAGGTAGATAAGCTAATACTTCCGATGGTAAACTAGTACCATCAGCCGCCTCGAACTCATAGGTCACATTCACTTTTTGCATTTCACTATAAGGACGGTATGCCCACAAACCAACTGCACCGCCACTACCGTCATTCGGGTCAAGAGAATCAATGTCCCATCCTGTAAATGTCCAAACACCTAATCCATCCTTTGGTACATATGTGGTACGAATAGGTGTTGGCAGGGGAACAGGATTATCCAAATGAGAAACATCCACTTCTCCATCAAATTCATCACCGGCGTGAACAGTTCCCGTTGGAAATTGACCTGCTAAGGCATCGTAAATAGCCCAAAAATCATCCTCATCCGGAAGCTCCATGCCTTCTGTTTCACTATCAAAGTCTACTAAAAATACTCCATAGGAGGATGAGGATTCTTCTTTTGCATAAACCGTAGGAGCCGTAAAAGGAAGGCTGGAAAAGCTACCAATACTTAAGCTTGTTGCCAATAAAAATTTACTGATTTTTCTTTTTTTCATACTACCCTCTTTCTTTTTCTGTTTAAACATCAACACGTATACTTTCAAAATAATGGAAGGGTCTTATTGTAGCTTAGACCTCTTCTATATTTGACTATATACCAATATTAGTCCAATAGAAAGTAAAATGACCAAATTTGATATTTATTCAATTTAATTGTGCCATATCCTATCACAGATTTTAAACAATAAAAAAAGGAATGTATGATAATCGTACATTCCATAAACGTTTTTTTACTGTAAAGCTGCTTTGGCTTCATCGCACAGTTTAGCAAAACCCTGTGCGTCATGGATAGCCATTTCAGATAACATCTTACGATTGATCTGAATATTTGCCAATTTCAACCCATGCATCAAACGAGAGTAAGACAAATCATTCATACGTGCAGCTGCATTGATACGAGTGATCCACAGCTTACGCATATTGCCCTTCAATTTACGACGGTCATTGTATGCATATTTGAATGAATGCATAACCTGCTCATTTGCAGTCTTATATAATGTGTGTTTTGAACCAAAGTATCCTTTAGCCAGCTTTAAAACTCTTTTTCTTCTAGCACGTGATACGGTTCCGCCTTTAACTCTTGCCATACTTTATTCCTCCCTATTTCACTAACATTTCCTTGATACGTTTGTAGTCTGTAGCATGTACAACACCTGATTTTGCCAAGTGACGACGCTGCTTCTTAGTTTTTCCATGGAAACGGTGAGAAGTATATGCATGGCTTCTCTTCAATTTCCCTGAACCTGTTTTCTTAACTCGTTTTGCCAAACCTCTGTGGCTCTTCATTTTAGGCATTCTCAATTCCTCCTTATTTTTTCTTAGGTGCAAGCACCGTTGACATCGTATTTCCTTCCAAAGAAGGTTTCTTTTCTACGACAGCTATATCACTCATCTTATCGAGGAAATCATTCATAATTTCCTTTCCCACTTCCTGACGAGTAATCAGTCGACCGCGGAATCGCATATCAATCTTGACTTTCATTCCCGCCCCGATCCATTTTTGTGCATGTTTTAATTTCGTTTCAAAATCATGGGTATCAATAATTGGCGACAGACGCAAAGCCTTGATTTCCACAACGTGCTGTTTACGTTTAGCTTCTTTTGCCTTTTTCTGTTGTTCAAAATGATAACGTCCATAATCTAAAATTTTACATACGGCTGGTCTTGCCTTTGGGGCTACACACAATAAATCAAGATTCTGACTGTATGCGATGTCCAATGCTTCTCTTTTTGACATGACACCCAACTGATCTCCATTGGCATTGATGACCAGAACTTCTCTGAATGGGATCTTTTCGTTAAACAAATCATCGTTTACGTTATTTGGGGCAACTTTTCTGTTATTGATATTCGACACCTACCTTTTCATAAAAAATGGGCACATAAACGTACCCATTCTATACACAACAACAAATCCATTTTATGAACTGGCTGTGAACCTATGTATTTCATACATCAGGTGAGAAGAGGTACTTCTAGCTTTCCATTTCCGCTCATAAATAATAGCAAGTACTAGCGTATTTGTAAAGAGAAAATCGCATTTTTAAGACGATTACTTCTCTTTTTTCCTATTTGTATAACACCAAAGTGCAATCATTTGGATCAATTTTTTTGGTAATGGATCTTGGTAAGGAATACGAATTGCTCCTTTGGATGTAGAATATTCTTGAAGGTCCTCTTTGAAAACCTCAATGGCTTTGGCACCCGGATATATTCCTATATGTGTTTTAAAAGCTGCAAAATGAATGATGTTTTTCTCCATATAAAATGTAGGCATACCCCAGGAAATCTTTTCCTTGGCATCCGGCAGTACTTCTTTTAAAAGAGCCTCCATTTGGTATAAATACTCTTTTTTCGTTTCATCTTGCCTTTCTATATATTCTTGAAATATTCTTGAAATGTTTTGGGCTTTTCTATGGTCATATTTTCACACTACTTTCTTAAAATCACTTCCAGAGATTTCCCTTTTGCCAATTCATCCACCATCTTATCGATGATACGGATGTCTTTCATCATCGGATCGTCGATTTCTTCAATTCGAACTTTACAAATGACCCCTTTGACTTTATTTCGATTCGGATTCATATGAGGCGCTTGTTCTAAAAACTGACGATACGTCGTCTGGGAAGACAAGTGTTCTTGCAGCGTTCGTTCATCATAGCCGGTCACCCATTGAAGGATTTGATTCACTTCCGATTGTGTTCGATTCTTTCTTTCTGCTTTTGCGACAAGACAATCATAGATCTTTCGAAATGACATTTGAAATACTTTTTCTTTTTCCATATCTTCCTCCTATTTTGTATCCGTGATCAATCGAAGCACTCGATCTAGGTACGTATCGTATTTTTGGATATTTTTCTTCACATTTTGCATTTGATCCGGGTAATCTGTGATGATGCCATCCGCATCACTTTGCGCATACCGCTCCATTTGGCTCTCTTCATTGATTGTCCATACAAATAATTCTGCCTGATCTTCATGTGCTTCCTGTACCAAAGTCTCATTGTAAGAGAAATCTTCGATGACATAAAAGTCCATATGAAATCCCTCAAAATATCCAAACTGAATCGGAATGACATAGCCGGAGCAAATGGAAGGTCGCTCTTGTTTTAAACACTGCATGACATCTTTATCTAGAGACATCACTTTATAGGCAGACGTATTGGACCAACTGTCCCATTCTTCAAGAAACTTTTGCACAAAGAATTGCGGGTCTTGACCATCCGGTTTTAATTCAATTAAAAGTGCCATATCCAGCTCCTGCGCTTTTTGTACAAACTCGTTTAGGGATGGAATGACCGCTTTTTGATTTCCCTGACTGATCGGCAGCCCTTTGACCTCTTGAAAATTTCGTTCTTTGACTCGTTGCTGAATGTTAGCCAACCGTTTTAAATCATAATCATGTACAACAACGAATTTTCCATCTTTTGTCATCTGTACATCCAATTCAACATAGTCCGCATGAACCTTTGCCGCATTTTGTAAGCCTTGTATTGAGTTTTCCACGGCATTGAATCCCCGATGAGCAATAACCAGCTGATGGGGATTTAAGCTGGCGGTATATAGGCGAACACTATTATACACGCCCAGAAACAAGGTAAACATGGTCAAAATCAGTACGATACCCAAAGTATTCTTTCTATGTCCTTCCGGCATTTGGCAAACCACTTGTATTTCATTCTCTTTTTTTAATACATACAAAATGCTGGAAAGGATGATCAACTTTGTCAAAAAAGTTTGATAAAACATCAATGTTTTAAAAATTGTAAATAAAACTGTTTCTACCACGATACTTTGTCCAGAAGTATCCAGCACCCCTCCTAGGAATAAGAAAAATAAAAGCATACAGATTGTAAGAATGGCGAGTATAGATTCCAAAGCCAGCCAGGAAAACACGAACGTATGTTTGCCTTTTTTGGTCATTGCCCAACTTTTTCGTATATTCGCCACGATAGACTGTTCATTCACCATCGTTAAAGGCAGTGTGAATAAAAGGCGAAAATTGACATAGATCAATACCAGCCAAAGAATCATCATACCCCAAAGACCCGTTGTCGTTTTCATCAATTCCCCGGTGATAAAATGAGGGATATAGAGACGATCCGTTAAAAAAGAGCCCATATCTAGATTGGCAGCCGGTACCATCGAAAGAAAATAAAGTAGGAAAAAGGGAATTTGTTTCCAATTTAATTTCCGGATTCTCTTTGCGGTAAGAATGCATATATTTTTCCAGGTGAGCTTCTGATTTTGATAACTGCCAGCCACTAAAAATGTTAAAATCGCATATTCAAAAAAAAGAAGAAAAGCAACGATAGTCACAAAAATCAAAACACCTGCCAGACCCAAAGGATCGAACAGAATCGCTTTGAATGTATAGAGTGATAGATTTGGTTGTCCGCTGATAACGAGAATCAAGCGAAAACCAAACTGCACCAGTGCCGTCCCCAACAGCAACAGCACCAGTTGCAAAAGCGCCCCTTGTGACAGAAACAGCCATTTATTTTGTAGAAGGTTATGTCCCACTGCCTTGAAAAGTTCTTTGGCGGATACGTCCATGAAAAATCACCTCTTTTTTTGAATGGTTTTCCATTTGATTCTATCATACTTTCTGGTTTGTAAAAGAATAAAGCACCCCTCGAACGCATATTTTTTCCTTGCATATCTACATCAAGTGTGCTATCATAAATAAGCTTTAACAGGGACCCCTAGCTCAGCTGGCAGAGCAACTGACTCTTAATCAGTGGGTCTGGGGTTCGAATCCCCAGGGGTCCACCATTTGTCTGAAAGTCCTTTGTAGAAAGGACCTTTTTTTATGTCGTGAATAAGATGTCCGAATTACCGTGATCACATGGCAACCATTGGATCATTAATCTTCAATAATAGAAAACAGTCAACCTATTGTGAAAGTAAATACCTTGGTTTGACAGCTAAACATTGGGGTTTCTTCCGTTTTGATTGACTGATTTTAAAGTTTCTTTTTATGAAAAATGATTCTCCAGGATCGATTGGACCTGTCCTAAAGGCATAGAATGGAAAATCCCATACAGTGACATGCCCAATAACAACAGAGTAATCAGAATGGCTAGTCCATAAAGAAATGTGTTTTGTATCTTAGTCTTTTGTATGTGGATACCACTATAGATCAAAAAGACAAAAAGGATAAATGCCAAGATATAATTTGGCAGCATGTTCATATCATTTACTCATTTATTGACAAAATTGATTCCAAAAGGAAGTCCATCCACTATGTTCTTCTCTTTGATCGATATAGGGAAACATTTCTTCGTCATACCAATCCAGATTCAAAATATCATCAATGGTCTTAGGGACAAAAATATGAAAGAACTCTTTTTTAAAAGCACTGCCATATTGCAGATAATAGGAATTGACCATTTTATTGAAATTTGTTTTCTTCATATCTTGTGCTCGATAACAAAGCGCGTCTCCACTCTGTTGTAAGTCAGGACTGATTTCCAGTAAGACTAGACTCAAATCACTGTCTCTATACCCGAGAATAAAACTTCGGTATTGATAGGAAACGGTGCGTAGGACCGCAAAATTGGCACCCCGGATATCTTCTGAGTACGCATAAACAATATGATATTGTGAATCATTTTCTACTTTCGCATCAAAAATTTCTCGCATGCGTTTTTTATTTTCATCACTTTTTTCACGATCAAGCACAGTTCCTTGTGAATTCCCTCCAAATAAACTAAACAATCCCATTTTCCTCTCCTTTTTCCATGGTAAACGGATGTGTTTTTCTTAAAAAGAAAAGAGATTGCATCCGTACACAACCTCTTTTCCGTATGGATTACTGTTCTGACAGGTTTTCTTTACTCTTCATTCATCGTATCTAAAAGGCT
Source organism: Faecalicoccus sp. LCP19S3_E2 (assembly GCF_052121255.1). Taxonomy (NCBI): domain Bacteria; kingdom Bacillati; phylum Bacillota; class Erysipelotrichia; order Erysipelotrichales; family Erysipelotrichaceae; genus Faecalicoccus; species Faecalicoccus sp. LCP19S3_E2. The sequence goes on from NZ_JBQKEP010000019.1 coordinate 6,172, forward strand.
ATCGACAAATAAATCCATATCCCTTTGATCTTTTTCTTGTAATGAGCTGATAATACTTAATTCGCTATTGATAATGCTCATCTGCTTCATTTCATCATCTAGGAACTCACGAATCAATGAACCGGATTGAGGGGCCCATGAACCATTTTCGATAATACCGCAAATGCGATTCTGTAGATTCAACATAGCCAAGTGTTCCAGGAATTCTTTCATGACAGGATAAATCTGTAAGTTATACGTTACACTGGCAAACACAATGTGTGAATACTTAAAGGCTTCGGAAACTAAATAAGAAACGTGTGTTTTTGAAACATCATAAACTCGAACATTGGTCATTCCTTTTTCCACAAGCTTTGTTGCAAGCACCTGTGCTGCCGATTCTGTATTTCCATACATGGAGGCATAGACAATCAAAACACCTTTTTCCTCTGGTTCGTATGTAGCCCATTTGATATATTTTCCTAAAATATACTGAATATCTTCCGGTTTTCTCCATACCGGTCCGTGTAATGGACAAATCACTTTGATATCTAAAGTTCCCGCCTTCTTTAACAGATGCATGACTTCCGGTCCATATTTCCCAACAATGTTAGTGAGATAGCGTCTTGCTTCATCGATCCAGTCACGATCAAAATTAACTTCATCGGCAAACAACTTTCCATCTAAAGCTTTAAAGCTTCCAAAGGCATCAGCTGAAAATAGAACACCATTGCTGGTATCATAACTAACCATGGCTTCCGGCCAATGCACCATTTGGGCATCGACAAAGGCAATTGTATGCTTTCCAAAGCAGCGGCTGTCCCCTTCAGCTACCGTTTCGGTTCTTCCTTCTACATTAAAACCAAACTGATACATCATCATAATGGATTTTTCAGTAGAAATAACTTTGGCATTTGGATAGCGTAACAAAACTTCTTCCATGCTGGCAGCATGATCTGGTTCCATATGGTTAATGATCACATAATCCAAATCTCTACCGTTTAATACATGCTCCAAATTTTCCAAAAACTGACGGCAAATCGACCAGTCCACAGTATCAAATAAAACTGTTTTTTCATCTAATAAGACATAGGCGTTATAGGATACGCCATCCGGAATCGGATGAATGTTTTCAAACAATTCCAAACGATGGTCGCTTCCTCCAACCCAATATAAATCATCTACAATTTTTCTTACATTATACATATATGACTCCTACTCCTCTTCGATATAGCTTTCTTTTCCTTCGCCGCATTTTGGACAAATCCAATCTTCCGGAAGCTTGTTGAATGGTGTACCCGGATCAATACCACCTTCCGGATCTCCATAAGCCTGATCATATTCATGACCACAGCCCAAACATACGTAGCGCTTGTATTCCGGTGCGCTCTTCTTAAAGAACGGACGTCTCATTTTAACCATAGGTGGAGCCGGTTTCTTTTCTCCGGTATCCAGAGCTTTGGATAACAGTGGCAAGATGACTTCTACATCACCTACGATGCCATAATCGGCATTCTTAAAGATGTGCGCTTTTGGATCCGTATTGATCGCAACGATCGTTGTCGCATCCACAATACCCTTTAAATGCTGAGAAGCCCCGGAAATACCACAGGCGATATAAAGGTTGCCGTGGAATTTTTGACCGGACATACCTACATATCGTTCTAATGGCAGATAGCGAAGACTTTCGGCAACCGGACGGCTGGAGCCGATGGCAGCTCCTGCATTTTTCGCAAGGTCTTCAATCAATTTCATATTTTCTTTAGGTCCGATACCTTTACCGGCACTGACAACACGTTCGGCATCAACGATTGGTGTATCGATCGCTATACCTTGTGTAAAATCATATCCATCTTTCTTTAAAGCCGCTACCAGCTGATCGACTTGTTCCTGTGGTGTTCCTTCAAAAATCTGATTCTTTCTTACGCCGGTAATGCCTACATTGGCTTTTAGGGCTGCACGTGCTTTTTTCTTATCTTTTTTTCGCGGCAAGATATGGGATGCGATAACGATGCGCTGAATTTCATTCGTACCCTCATAGATGGTCGTGATCTTGGCATCACGATACATACGTTCTACATCCATACCTTTCAGATATCCGGTACCACCAAAAATCTGAACGGCATCATTCACAACTTCTAAGGCAATATCGGAAGCATACATCTTGGCCATTGCGCTTTCTTTTCCATAAGGCTCATGCGCTTCTTTTAATTCGGCAGCACTGTACACTAAGAATCGGGCACAACGAATCTTGGTTGCCATATCGGCGATTTTAAAGGAAATGGCCTGCTGGCTGGCGATAGGACGTCCAAACTGTACACGTTCTTTAGCATATTCAACAGCGGCTTCATAAGCTCCCTGGGCAATTCCTAATGCCTGGGCCGCAATACCGATACGACCGCCATCTAATGTCATCATGGCAATCTTGAAGCCTTCGCCTTCTTTTCCCAGTAAATTTTCTTTCGGTACAAAAACATTATTAAATCGAAGCTCAGCTGTAGAAGAGGAACGGATACCTAATTTGTCATAATGATCCCCAAAGGTAAAACCATCCCATCCTTTTTCCACAATAAAGGCACTGATACCATGCGTTCCTTTATCTTTATCGGTTACCGCAAAGACAACATAGACATCGGCTTTCGGCGCATTGGTAATAAAGATCTTATTTCCATTTAAAATATAGCCATCCCCATTCCATTCGGCCGTAGTCTCTGTTCCGGAAGCATCACTACCGGCATTGGGTTCGGTCAATCCAAAGGCAGCCAGCTTTTCTCCTTTTGCCAACGGTACCAAATATTTCTTCTTTTGTTCCTCATTTCCAAAATGAGCAATCGGGAAAGTCCCTAGCGATACATGCGCGGATAAAATAACGCCGGTTCCGCCATCCACTCGAGATAATTCCTCAACTGCGATCGCATAGCTCAAGACGTCTTTTCCGCCTCCGCCATACTCTGCGGGATAAGGAAGTCCCATAAATCCCATTTCACCAAATTTTCGAATCTGCTCTTCCGGAAATTCATTATTTTGATCTAAGCTGAAAGCTATGGGCTTAATTTCCGTTTCTGCAAATTCTCGAACAGCTTTACGAAGCTGTTCATGCTCTGAAGTTGTTGTAAAAAGCATAATTTCCTCCTTATTTACTATTTCTATTATGACACTTTTGTAAGCGATTTCAAATACTATGCCCATATTTTTTATTTTATCTATAGGTTTTTTGAACAAAAAGAAAAGTCGGATCCTTCCAGGCACTTAGTCCCGGGTAGTTTCCGACTTTAAACGATATTCAACATGTTGATAATGTACGCCATTTTCCATGATGTCATTTAAGATCTGTTTATGATACAGCGTTTTATCAAATTCAGGAAAGAACACATCAGCATCATAGCTTTGATTGATTTCCGTCAAAATCAAGCGATGACACAGATTCAACATTTGTTTATAGATCGTGGCCCCACCAATCACAAAGATTTCTTCCTCTTTTGTTTGATAGGCATCCACAAATGCATCGATGGAAGAAAACACTTCCACTTCTTCCGGGAATTTAGCACCAGACTTCGAAATCACGATATGATGTCTTTTTGGTAACATGCCCGGTAAAGATTCAAAAGTCTTCCGCCCCATCACGATAGTATGCCCTTTTGTCTGTTCTTTGAAAAACTTTAGATCCTGGGGAAAATGCCAAATCAGTTGATTGTCTTTTCCCAACTCTCGATTTTTGCCAATGGCTGCGATTTCAGTTAATTTCATATTCTTCTCCTATTGTGCCAATGGGAAACGAATCTTTCCCATATGCTCATAGTTTTCTAAACGAATATCCTTGATATCCTTTGATGCATCAAAGGCATAGAAATCATCGATTTCCGGATTTAACCAGAGCGTAGGTGCTGGTAAGCTGCCTTTGGCTTCATAACGCTCGATCTGTTCCTTGATTCCATCAATCTGATTGACATAAATATGCGCATCTTTGATGGACCAGTCGATCGTTCCCGGCTTTAAGCCGCATACCTGCGCCAGCATGCACAATAAAACCGCATATTGTGTCACATTAAAAGGAAGTCCCAGTGGTACATCACAGCTTCTTTGATGCACCCAGGCATTCAGTACGCCATCGGTAACATCCCATTCACTGGACCAGACGCAGCTTGGCAATACCGCTGTATCTAAGTATTCATCCTGCCATAAAGACATCACGCGGCGACGATCATTCACATCGTTTTTCAAAGAATATAATAACTTATCCATCAAGCCCATTTTCTTAACGATATAACCGTAGGCTGTTCCAATGGTATGGGCTTGGGATGGATCAAAATGCTTTAACACGGCACCGGTCTTTTCATCACACCAGTCCCCATTCTCGTTGATCTCCCATAAATCCCAGATATGCACATTTCTTTCCTGCAGCCAGCGAACATCGTTCGACTGTGCCTGATAGATCCACAACATTTCCAAGACAGCCTGACGAATGAACAACTGCTTTGTGGTCAAAATGGGAAACTCTTTTCCTACATCCAGTTGAAAGTGTGCACTGGGCACCTTGATCGTATCAATTCCTGTACGATTCTCAACTCTTTTACCATCAGTGATGATCTTTTCGCATAATTCACAATATATCGTATCCCACATTGCCATAAAACTGTCCCTCCATCTTTATTCTAGTTCATGTTTTGTAAAAATGCTTTATAGCCTTTATAGGCTTCATAGACGTCTGCTTTGGAGCTGACTTCAAAAGGTGAATGCATATTTAATACTGGTACACCGAAATCTACGACCTGCATACCATAATTAGCTAAGATATAGGCAATCGTTCCACCACCGCCTAAATCCACTTTTCCTAATTCGACATATTGGATCTTTACATGATTTTGATCCATGATGTTTCTTAAATGCGCCATGTATTCCGCATTGGCATCGTTGCTGCCGCTTTTTCCTCGCGCTCCTACATACTTCAACAACGCAACACCACAGCCTAAATATGCCTGATTGTTTGGTGAACTGGCTTCCGGATAGTTTGGATCGTGTGCGGCGGCTACATCACTTGACAACATCGTAGAATTCTGTAAGGTGCGTTTGAGTGTTCTTTCATCTTTGTATCCCATCGCATATAAGATCTCACGAACAAAGTTTTCAAAGAATTGAGAATGCATACCGGTTGCTCCCTGCGATCCCACTTCTTCTTTATCCACCAATAAGGTCACACTGGTTCGTTTGACGCTTTCACAATCTAATTGTGCCATAAGGGAAGTATAGGCACAAACACGATCATCCTGTCCATAACCGATCACCATACTGGAATCCAGGCCGCAGCTTCTAGCCGGATCGGCCGGCACAAATTCCAACTCAGCGCTGAAAAAGTCTTCTTCCTCAATGCCATATTGATTTTTTAAGATCGCCAGACAATTTTTCTTAATAGCCTCTTTCTCTTCATCTGCTACCGGAATGTTGCCAAATGTCACATTCAAGTTTTCTCCCGGAATCACATTGGATGCATTTTCTTTCATACGCTCCTGGCTTAAATGGATCAATAGATCGCTGACTACGAATACCGGATCGTTTTCTTTGGTTCCGATGGAAATTTCTTTGGTCGTTCCATCTTTTAAACAGACTACACCCATCAATGCCAAAGGTACGGTTACCCACTGATACTTTTTAATGCCTCCATAGTAATGAAGATCTAATAAAGCCAACCCTCCATCTTCATATAATGGATTTGGCTTTACATCCAGTCTAGGTGAGTCCACATGAGCTCCTAAGATGTTCAATCCCTTTTCCAATGGATCGGTTCCGATATTCATTAAAGCCATAGACTTATTCATCATATTCACATATACTTTGTCACCCGGCTTTAGCTCTTTCTGGTTTTCAATGACATCCTGAATATCCTGATAGCCCTTTGCCTTGGCTAAGGCAATGGCCTCGGAAATAAACAATCGTTCGGTTTTTGCCTTAGAAATCATCTTCATATACTGCTCGTTAAAAGAAAAAACATTTTGTTTTTCATTTTCATCGTACTGCAGCCACGCGCTTTTCATTTACATTCCTCCAATCTTTGAAATAGTTTCTTTGAATATTCTACTTTCTCTTCCAATGTATTTTTGATTTCTACTTTCCCCGTTTTTTTATTCGATAAAAGCTGCTTTTGTCCCAGCAGATCCTTTAAGTGTGCTGCAGTTCCTTCATTGCCGTCCACGATTTGAACCGAATCAGGCAATAATTGACGCAACGTTTTTTTATAGAAGATGAAGTGTGTGCACCCTAGAACAATACTGTCTAAAGATTCACCCTGATCCTTTTGGATATAGAAGTTTAATGTATCCTTTACTTTTTTTGTATCACCTAATTGATCTTTTTCTACCAATTCTACCAGATCGGGACAAGGGATACGATCAATCTGATGCTCTTGATCAAAGCGATGCATCAAATTGGCAAATTTTTCTTCTTTTAAGGTAAATGAAGTTGCCCAAACTGCGATCCGTTGTTTTTCACCTAAAGAACAGGCAACCTTTAAGGCCGGCTCCATACCAATGATATCGATTGGATACTTCTCTCGCAACAAAGGCACACATGCACTGGTTGCGGTATTACAGGCAATCACGATAGCCTTGCATCCTAATTCCATAAATGCATCACAAATTTTTAGGCAGCGTTCGGTAATCTCTTCCTTTGTCTTTATCCCATAAGGATTGTATTTTGAATCTCCTATATAGATCAAATCTTCACCCGGCATCATCTGGTGTATTGTATGTAGTACACTGATACCGCCTAAACCTGAATCAAAAATACCAATCGGACTTTCTGCTTGCATTTCAGATTCCTCCATGCGCAAAATTATACCATAAAATAAAAAGAACGCTGTATGAAAAGCATTCTATCTTCACTATATATAAGAAAAGAACTCCAATGAGATCCATCACCTTCTATTTTTTCTTTTTCTTTGGTATCTCTTGAAGTTCTTTTTCTTTTTCCATTGTCCTTTTACCTCTTCACCCTTTTTCTCAGGATGTCTTCTTTGTTTTACTATTTTTCTTTACCTTAAGGAAAGGACCAATGGATTTTTCTATGTAACTTAGATCTTCTTTCTAAGTTATCATCCCTTTGTTCACTTGTAGTATAACACGCCAGCTTTCAAAGACAATATAACTGGAAAACTCTGTTAGTTTTCTGTCTAAATCGGAATAAAATCATTTAAGACTTACTTTCTTCCAGCTTTTCCTTCAGTTTATCAAACATCGCATCCGTCTTTTTTGTATCTTCCTGATTAAAGACCACATAGCCATCTTTTGTCTTAATAATGATCACAATGGTATTGTTTGAATAGGCATATAGATCATAATTTCCCAATGCATCGTTTCTAAATTTTCCTGAGGAAATTTTTGAATTGCCAACGCCAAATGACCGAGTTCCAAATGCGAAATCCTCTTTTTGCGCAATCGATTGAATATTTTTATATTCTACTGTTTTAGATGGTGTCAGTGTGGCAGACAAATGAATATCCTTCTCGTTTATTTCTATATTGATACTGCCCATAAACATCACAAAAGCACTGCATATCAAAACCACAATTGTAAACAGCGTTGAACCCTTCAACAGCGGTTTTGCCGCTTTCTTCGTTGAAGTTGATGTTTTTAAGAATCCCTGATAACTGGCATAACGATTCAATCCGGTCTTTTGAACAAGAACGGCAATCAAGGCACCCATCACCAAAAGAGGCAGTGTAGATGGATACAAACCAGCTAATACAAAAGAAAATCCCAATATCAGCATGCTGAGTCCGGTAATTTGTCTGGCACTGTTTACATCATATTCTTTTTCAAAGTCTTCCATGGATCGATGGCGTAAAAATAAGAAGTCGGCTTTTTTAACGAAACAAAGACAGCCTAAAATCAAAAGGATACCACCAACGATAAAATAGAACATATCTAAAATCCTCCTAATTATATTTCATGGTTTGCCTTCATTATTTGATGGCACAACATGCTCATGATCACGATCATATAAATAATGGCAGCCGGCAGGATCCATCCAGTCGGCAATGGTTTTTGTAAATAAAGCTGCAAGTAATAATACACACCGCAAAACTGCATGAGGCCATTGATAGAATCAATACAACGCTTTAGGGCACGATTGATGATAGACGCATTATTTTCTGTGACCAATATTGCCCATTCATAACGAAAGAATCGAACAGGATCGCCGGATTTATATTGGGGATGATAGCGCCAACAACATAAATAGAAGATCGTAAACAAAATCAAGGGCCATCCACATTGCCATATATTTCCCTGATTACTTGCGGCTTCGACACCGATCAAATAAAACTGCACGGTTTCATTTGAATAACATAAAACCGAAGCGATAAATAATAAGAAACTGATTACCAAGAATCCTAAAGGAAACCACTGTCCCCAGTTTTTAGTCATACCTTTTCCTTCTTTCATCACTTCATGTAGAAACCAGCCAGTTTCATATCAGTATCAAAGCTGATTGTAAAGGTGACAGGTTGATTTGAATAAGTCACTAACACTTCACAAACGGCATAATCCCCCTGCAGCTTGGAATCAATCTCTGCACTATAGTAGCGAGATATCTCCTGAAAAGAACCGGCATGTAACGATTCCCAGTTTTCTTTTAATTCAGCCGTAGACAATGCTTCCTGCATCTTTGCATTCGATAAATCATAGATCGCATCAAAATCTGCGTTATTCATACTTTCAATGACTCTTTGTGCCTGTTGATAGACAACTTCTTCATCAAAATGTTGAGAATCCTTTAACGATATTTGTTGCGGCGCCAACAAATGAGTCAATACCACACCGATCACGATCACACCGACAACACCGGAAAGAATACCGATAATCAAACCTTTATGACTCTTTTTGGAAGGCAGGTCCATATTTTCACTGAGCTCTTGGGCCATTTCTTGGGCAGGACCCCAACGTTTTAAAACCTCGTCCCAAGATTCACCGGCTTCAATGGCGACATCAATATCCGATAGTAAATCTTGTTGGATGCGTTTCTTTTCCAAACGTGAAGCGTTTAAATGACGTGTAACTTGTCTAACATATTGTTCTTTATTCATCCTTTGAATCCTCCAATATCTTTGATACTTCCAAAGAAAAAACTGTCCATAAATCGATGAGTTCTTTTAATGTCTGTTTTCCTTTTTCTGTGATCTTATAAAACTTTTTTGGCACATCTTTTGAATCGGAATGATTCCAAAAACTTGTCAGAGAGCCTTCATCTTCCAAACGATACAAAATAGGATAGAGCGTTCCTTCCTTTAAAAGAAACATCGAATTGCTGTAATCTTTGAGTGTCTGAATAATCTGGTAGCCATACATCGTTTGTTGATCTAAAAGCTTTAAGACCAGAATTTCTAAAACGCCTTTTTTTAACTGTCTTTCATATTTCGAATTCATGAAACCACCTATTTAGTATTACTAAATATGTAATAATACAAAAGACATTAAGAAGATATTAAAAAATTGACTTTTATTCCTTTTACACAGAAAAAAAACTGTATCCTCACCATACAGTGAGAATACAGTCATAAGCGACTAGGCTTCCGTTTCGTCGTAGACTTCTACCAGTTTTTTCATACGGCGATACTGGTGTAGCGCGTAACGCTTGTTTTCTTCAAACAGTTTTTCGGCATGTTCCGGATTTGATTTTTTCAAAGAAGCATAACGAACTTCTCCCATTAAGAAATCATGGAACTTATCCATATCCGGCTCTTTACTGTCAATCACCAGCTTTTTGCCCTGCACCGATGGATTATAACGGAAGTTGATCCAGTAACCACATTCGACCGCCAGCTTTTCTTCCGTCTGTGATTTGCCCATTCCATTTTTGATTCCATGCTCAATACATGGCGCATACGCAATGATCAAAGATGGTCCCGGATAGCTTTCAGCTTCCCGAATGGCCTTTAATGTCTGGTTAAAGTCAGCACCCATCGAAATTTGAGCAACATATACATTTCCATAACTCATGGCGATTGCTGCCAGGTCTTTTTTGTTTACGTTTTTTCCGGCAGCTGCAAACTTAGCCGTTGCCCCAATATTGGTTGCTTTGGAAGACTGCCCACCGGTATTGGAATACACTTCGGTATCAAAGACAAAGATATTGACATCTTCTCCGGAGGCTATCACATGATCCAATCCACCAAAGCCGATATCATAAGCCCATCCGTCACCGCCAAAGATCCATTGTGATTTTTTGGATAAAGAATCTTTGCCGCGTAATATTTCCTGCACATCCTCATTTTTATCTTTCAGTTTTTCTAGTGCAGAGATTAAATTGATCGTAGCTTTTCCATTCGCCGCTCCATCATGGAATGTTTCTAAATACGCTTTACCGGCTGCCTGAACATCCGCATCACTCTGTGTCGAAAGAACACTTTGTACTTTAGAAGCTAAGCGTTTACGTGTTGCCGATTGTGCCAGATACATACCATAACCAAATTCCGCATTATCTTCAAATAACGAGTTTGACCATGCCGGCCCCTGTCCTTTGGCATTTTTAGTATATGGCGTTGATGGTGCCGAATGTCCCCAAATGGATGAACAGCCGGTCGCATTGGCAATATACATACGATCTCCAAATAACTGGGTGATAAGTTTCGCATACGGCGTTTCTCCACAACCGGCACAGGCACCGGAGAACTCCAACAATGGTTGTTTGAACTGACTTCCGCGAAGTGTAGATTCCTTTACTTTCTCCAACACATTTTCTTTGATCGGTAGCTCTCTGGCATAATCAAAGAAAGCCTGGCGACCTTCATTTTTCGACATACTTTCCATTACAAGCGCTTTTTCACCGTTCTTGCCCGGACAGACATTGGCACAAGAGCTGCAGCCGGTACAATCCAATGCCGATACGGCAATCATGAATTTCATTTCCGGCACACCGTTTAAGTCAACAACTTCCATGCCTTTCGGTCCTCTTTCGGCCTCTTCTTTTGTAAGGGCAAACGGGCGAATGACCCCATGTGGACAGACAAAGGCACAGCGGTTACACTGAATACATTTATCTGGCTGCCAAATCGGCATATTGACCGCAATTCCACGTTTTTCGAACTGTGAAGTTCCTGCCGGAGCCGAACCATCGGCATATTCTAAAAAGGTGGAAACCGGCAAGAGATTTCCCTTCTGCGCATTGACTACCTTTTGGATCTTTTCGACATAATCTACCGTTTTGGCATCTCTTGTACCTTTTAGCTCATAAGTCTTAAACTCTTCATATTCCGCATCTTTCCAATGCTCCGGTACCTTCACTTCGACAAACTGTTTTGCTCCGGCATCAATACCGGCATAGTTCATCTGTACAATCGCATCCCCTTTTTTAGAGTATGCTTTTTTAGCGGCTTCTTTCATCAAAGAAATGGCTTTCTCTTCCGGAATGATACCGGTAATCGTAAAGAAGGCAGCCTGTAAGATCGTATTGATGCGTCCACCTAAGCCAATCTCATGACCGATACGTGTTCCATTGATCGTATAGAAATGAATATTATGGTTGGCAATATAGGCTTTAACCTGACCCGGTAAACGCTCTTCGAGATCTTTTTCATTCCATGGACAGTTTAACAAGAAGCTACCGCCATCCACCAAATCCTGAACAATATCAAATTTATTGATATAGGAAGGATTATGACAAGCGACAAAGTTGGCCTTTGTGACCATATACGGTGCTTTGATCGGATGTTTTCCAAAGCGAAGATGCGATACCGTGACGCCACCTGACTTTTTCGAATCATATTCAAAATAGGCCTGTGCAAACAGCTCTGTGTTATCCCCAATGATCTTAATAGAGTTCTTGTTGGCACCAACCGTTCCGTCGGATCCAAGTCCCCAGAATTTACAGCTGATGGTTCCTTCAGGAAGTACGTTAATTTCTTCCCCTCTGTCCAAAGAGAGATGTGTCACATCGTCGATAATACCAACGGTAAATACCGATTTATTCGTATTATGGAACACACTGACAATGTCAGCCGGTGTCGTATCTTTGGATCCTAATCCATAACGTCCGGAGTGAATTTGAATGTGTTCAAACGGTGTGTTCTGCACGGCTGCCAATACATCCAAATACAATGGTTCTCCCAAAGATCCCGGTTCTTTGGTACGGCTTAATACGTTAATGTATTCAACGGTTTTTGGCAACTCATTGACCATGGATTTGGCATCAAACGGACGATATAAGCGCACCTTGACAAGACCGACTTTCTCACCTTTTTGATTCAAATAATCCACTGTTTCTTCAATCGTATCGCAAACCGATCCCATAGCCACGATGACGGATGTCGCATCCTTGGCACCATAGTAGTTGAATAATTTATAATTTGTACCAATCTTTTCATTGATTCGGTCCATATATCCCTGCACGATCGCCGGCATCTTTTCATAATACGGATTGCTGGCTTCACGGTTTTGGAAGAAGATATCCGGTGTTTGTGAAGAACCTCTTGACTCCGGATGATTCGGATTTAAAGCTTTCTGACGGAAAGTCTCTAACGCCTCCATATCCATCATCTCTTTTAGATCTTCATAATCCCATACTTCGATCTTCTGGATTTCGTGAGATGTTCGAAAACCATCAAAGAAATTAATAAATGGCAGACTTCCTTTTAAAGCTGCCAAATGGGCAACCGGTGTAAGATCCATCACTTCCTGTACGTTGGATGCCGCAAGCATGGCAGCTCCGGTCTGGCGACACGCATAAATATCAGAATGATCTCCGAAAATCGATAAGGCATGACTTGCCACCGCACGAGATGCGACATCAAAGACCGCCGGAAGCTGTTCACCGGCAATTTTATAAATATTGGGGATCATCAACAATAAACCTTGTGAGGCAGTATACGTAGTTGAAAGAGCCCCGGCGCTCAATGATCCGTGCAGGGCACCGGCTGCACCGGCTTCTGACTGCATTTCCACCAGCTGCACTTCCTGACCGAAGATGTTCTTCTGGCCTTTGGCTGACCAGGCATCCGTGTGTTCGGCCATCGGTGTGGAAGGTGTAATCGGATAAATGGCAGCCACTTCTGTATAAGCATAGGAAACATAAGCCGCTGCCTGGTTTCCATCCATTGACTGTTGTTTTCTAACCATGATTTTCCTCCTTAAAAAACAGTTTTTCTGCTAAAACACTTTCATATGCTGCAGTTTCTTCTATTTAAATACTATAGAAAGAATATCTGCCAATCTAAACTCTGGTTCGATCACATCACCTCTTGTTATACATATCCTACTAACATACTATGTATTTATTCTCATACTACCATACAACCCGAAAGATGAACAGAAATTCGCTTTCACATCTGTCTTTTGTACAAAAAAAAGCAGATGCTGACCTCTTTGACCATCACATCTGCTTTATACGTTTCAAAACTGTTTGTCTTTTAGAGTTTTCCAACCAGATCGATACCCGGCTTTAATGTATCGGCTCCCGGTTTCCAGTTGGCCGGACACACTTCTCCATGTTCAGCCGCAAATTTGGCAGCCTGTACTTTACGAAGCAGTTCTTTAGCGCTTCGTCCGATTCCATTATCATGGATCTCATACGCCTTGATCACACCTTCTGGATCAATCACAAAACTTCCGCGCAAAGCTAATCCTTCTTCTTCAATCATGACACCAAAATCTCTGGCCAGTTTTCCTGTTGGATCTCCTAACATCGGATATTCGACTTTAGAAATTCGGTCACTGGCATCATGCCATGCCTTATGAACAAAGTGTGTATCACAAGAAACCGAATACACTTCACATCCTTCTTTTTTGAATTCTTCATACGTATTCTGCAGATCTTCCAACTCCGTTGGACACACAAACGTAAAATCAGCAGGATAGAAGACAACCACCGACCAGTGGCCTAAAAGATCTTTATCCGTAACCGTGATGAAGCGCTCATTCTGATACGCTTCTACACGAAACTCTGAAACATTTTTTCCTATTAATGACATAATTTTTTACCTCCTAAGTAAGTACATTCTAACTTAAGAGTTAGCTATGTGCAACTCAAACGCTCTCTGCTTTATTCTTGCTTGAAATGACGCTTTGATTCGTCAATATCCAAGCCTAACGTACCACCTGGATTCATCAGATTCTCTGGATCAAAATATTGTTTTAAAGCCTTGATAATACCATATTCTTTATCCCCAATCTGACTTTGAAGCCATGGACCGAACATCTTGCCGATTCCATGGTGATGACTCATGGTCGCTCCGGCATTTAAGATCGCATCTAAGATGCTGGAATGATATCGTCTAAATTCTTCTTTATCGCTCATGCGCGTAATAAAGATGAAATACAAATTTGCTCCCTGTGGATAACAATGTGACATATGGGTTGTGACTACCGTATTCGGTAATTTATGACAGACTTCACGGACATCACGATGAACCTGTGCCATATTGCTCCATTTCACCGTACATTCCAAAGTATCGGTAATGATGCCAAAGTCCATCATCGTATCACGCAAATACGGATCATTAAATCGTCCCTTCTCCCAGTTCTTTGTGACATATCCGGTTAGACTTAGACCGCCAAATTTCTTGGAAATCTCTTTAATCTTATGCGCAACATTGGCACTGTATCCTTTTTCACCATCTGTAAAGCCTAAAAACAGACAGCGTTCATTCTCTTTGAAGCCTTTCATCTCCAGTAAGTTTTGCAGAGGTGTATCATCGACATTATAAAGTTTCAACATCAAAGATGTCTCTTCCGCATCTGATAAGCGGAATACGCTCGACTTCCCGGCTTCACACTGCATCATCTCTCGGGCCGCATTCATGGCTGTATTCCAATCTTTGAACATATAGGAGAATCGCTTTCTGTTTTCCGGCATATAGCGGAATATTTTTAAAGTCACTTCGGTCAATACACCAAAGGCGCCTTCGCTACCCATCATGATCTGATTCAGATTTGGACCCGTAGCTTCCTGTGGATAGGTGGAAGTATGAATCACACCGATCGGGGTAGCATATTTTTGTCCCATTACGAGATCGGTAATACAGCCATAATACGTACTGTTTTGTCCGGCACCACGGGTCACGACCCATCCGCCGACACTGCTGTATTCAAACGACTGTGGGAAATGGCCGCACGTATAGGCACGCTTGGCCCCAAATTGTTTTACGGCATCATTCAACAAGCTTTCCAGCCTAGGTCCACTCATACCAGATTGCACCGTGATGGTCTGGTCCACTTCATTAAATTCAATGACATGTTGAAAGTTTCTTCGCATATCCAAAGAAATACCGCCTTTGGTCGGTTCTACACCCATAGTTACACTACTTCCTCCGCCATAGACATAAAGTGGAATCTTATGGCGTACGGAAAAATCCACAACAGCTTCTACTTCTCTGGAAGTGGATGGATATACAACGACATCCGGCAAACTGTCTACCTGTTTTTCACGAAGTCTTAACGTATCGTATGCCGTTTTTCCATAGGCCACGCTTAAACGATCGTAATCATCAATGCTCACATGGTCTTTGCCGCAAATTTTAATCAGTTCCTCGATCAATGCAGGATCCAACTGACTCTTTGGCAAATCTTTGACTTCGTCTTCTCCCAGATTCAGGGCATATTGGCGGAAATCCGCATCGGTCATCTTAAAAATATCTTTCATCGTCTTATACAACGATTCTTTTGGATATTTCACAAATTCTGGATCACCCCAGCGAAAAATGGATCGATAAGAGCGCTTCGGCGCTGCCTCTTTTACCCAGTTCGGTTCAAAATCTTTATATGGTTTCATGTCTATCTTTCCCTTCTTTTTACCAAATTTGATAATTTACGATATAACGGCACCAAGGATGGATAAATCTTTCGATAAATTTGGGTATACAAATCGTGATAAATACGATGATTTTCCATGTCGGGAGTAAAGCTGTCCTTGATATGAACCATAGAAGAAATTGCTTCCTGGTAGCTTTGAAAAAACCCTAGCTTGGTAAAGCCGGCAATACTGGCCCCTATTCCGGTCGCTTCATGTGTCTGAATGCGAATGACCTTCACACCGAAAATATCCGCTGTGATTTGACAGATTTCATCCGATTGTGATCCACCGCCGGATACAAAGACTTCTTCAATCGGTACTCCGGTTCGCTCCTGCATATGGATCATACCATTATAAAGCGCATAGCCAATTCCTTCAATAATGGCACGATACAAGTGAATTCTTGTATGTGCATCATGAAAACCAATCATACTTCCCTTGGCATCGGGATTGATTACACCAGGTGTCCAAAAAGGTTGGAGGATCAATCCTTCACTGCCACAGGGTATATTTTTTAATTGTTCATTTAATAAGTCTTCCGGTGCAATTCCCATTTCCTGGGCCAGCTGCACCTCCTTGGCCGCAAACTCTTTTTTAAACCACGAGATCAGCCAATACCCTCTAAAGATTTCAATTTCCGGATTGTAGTAACCATCCAGTACAGATGGATAGGAAGGCAAAAACTTTTCCGGTGTGACATATTTATTGAGAGTGAATTGAATGGTAGCCGTTGTTCCAAACGAAAGAGAGGCCTGATAAGGATGAATAGCTGAAACACCTAACGTTTCACACCCCTTATCACTGCCGGTTGCCACCAATGGCAATCCCTCGGGAATTCCTGTTTCTAAGCTTGCCTGCTCGGTAATCGTACCCAAAACACTTTCTGTGACCAAATCGACCAGCTTTTCTCTTGGGATATCGCACATATAACGCTTGATATCTCTATCCTTCTGCCACGTCTGTCGTTTATAATCAAATGGAAGATGTCCGATCATATTACTTGGCGTATCAACCAAATTACCGGTCAGTAGATAATGTAGAAAGCTTGGCAGGAAGACAACTTTGGTACATCGTGCATAGCTGTCCTTTTCGTTTTCAATGAGCCAGTTAATATGAGAGGCACAGTATTGCTGCTCCAAAATCTTGCGCATGTGAACCACAGAGCTTGCCTTTAATACCCATCCCGGAATACGTGAAGTATCATCGGCCAGCCGATGATCCAGCCATAAGATGGCATCACGAATCGGCTTTTTATTTTCATCTAAAAGAATGATCGTATCCCGGATACAGGCTAAAGTCACTCCTGCACAATCCTGAAGACAATGTGTATCTTGTTTATAGAGCTGATCCATTAAAATCCGCATGGTCCTGTAATACATCATCGGATCGACATCAGCGTATCCCGGCTGGATACTGACATAAGGCTTCGGATATTTATATTGCGCATAATATAAGATTTTCCCCTGTCGATTGACAACCATGGCTCGCATGCTTTGCGTACCTAAATCAAAGGTCAATATCGTAGGATCTGCCATAGTCTTATCCATTCCTGAATGATGTAGTCAAAATAACATCCACACCCAGATCACAGACATTTTGAATGACCGGTTGTCCGACATCCAGGTCATGATCCAGCACAACACTCTGAATCTGGTCCATCACATCGAAAATTTTGGATTTAGGAATCTCCTGACTGACTTTAACACTGACAACCGGCTGTACGGAAGATGTGGTTTTTACAGTGGATGAAATGGTTCGCATAGGACAAGTCATCTCCGCCCTGGCAAACGCTTCTCCCCTGGGGCACAAATTACCCGTCACTTTAATTTCTTCTTTGGATGAATCAATTTTTAAGTGACATCCATTGGAACATACAATGCAAATCATCTCTTTCATAGTAACCCCTCCATTTTTACAGAAATCTTTTTAGCCCCTTTAAAAAGATCTTGTTTCAACTCTAAAAATTCCATTTCCGGTGGTTTCACATGATGGAATACCTTGGTATAGACTATCTGATCATTCACAATCAAAGAAAACTTTGCCTTTTTCATTTCCCGATTCACTCTAAAATAACAAGCAATCGGATCCTCTTGCAAAGGATAACGAATCCTTTGCGGAATGAAGTATCCAAAATTCCCCTCTACCTGAATCGGCTGATCATAATGTTTTTTATTTTCATACTGTGCTGCATAAGTACCGGCTTTTTCCGCACAATACGAAACATGATCCACCAGATCATTGACATGCAGTGCATTCCCACAGATAAAACAACCTTCTTTTTCTGTCATGAAGTATTGATCTACAAAAGGGCCTTTGGTTTTTGGATCCAAAGAAATCGATAACGATTCTGCCAATTCATTTTCCGGAATCAAGCCAACAGAAAGAATCAAGGCATCGCAATCGACGCGAAAAGACGTTCCCGGAATCGGATGCATGTTTTCATCCACCTTTGAAATTTCAACACCTTCCAATCTGGAATCTCCGTACACTTTTGTCACGGTGTGGGAAAGATGCAATGGAATATTGTAATCTTCCAGACATTGAAGCAAGTTTCTTGTCAAACCGCTGGGAGTCGGCTTTGCTTCATAGACTCCCAATACCTGGGCACCTTCAAGACTCAACCGCCTTGCCATGATCAATCCGATATCACCACTTCCTAAAATAACGCATCGTCTGGTTGGCAACATACCTAGAATATTCATAAAATATTGTGCGCTGCCGGCTGTATAAACCCCCGATGGCCGCTGTCCGTGAATGAAGACCTGACGGCTTGTTCTTTCACGACAGCCGGTAGAAAGTACAAGACTTTTGCAGCTATAGCGCGCAACACCATCGGCATTGACCACATCCAGACAATAGCCTTCCTTTTCTTTGGCAATATGAAGCACGGTTGTCGATAAAAGAACATCAATGGATAAGGCGTCCAATTCATCGATGAATCGCTTCGCATATTCCGGACCTGTTAAACGTTCCTTAAAACGATCCAGACCAAACCCATCATGAATACATTGTTTTAAGATACCTCCCAACTTAGATTCTCTTTCAATCAAAAGGACACTGACACCTTGTTTATGAGCACTGATTGCAGCGGCAAGCCCTGCCGGCCCTCCACCAATCACAATAGTATGTACGTGTTTCAATGGGATGCGCCTCCTTTTTTACTCTTATAAACCAGATTCGAGCCATCAGTCGATTTTATCACTTCTTCCAAAGGAATCTGATATTCATCACTGATCATTTTTGCGACAAGGGGAGCGCAAAAGCCACCCTGACAACGCCCCATACCCGGTCTGCATCTTCTTTTTACGGCATCCAGAGTGTGAACCTTTAAAGGCGATCGCAAAGCATCCAAAATTTCCCCTTTACTGATTTCTTCACAGCGACAGACCATAATACCATAATCCGGATTTTTCCCGACCAGATCATTGCGTTCCTGCAACGACATGGTTCTAAGCATAGGGATTCCTTTCCGAATCGGATCAAACGCTTTATTCTCTTTTACTTCCTGATAGATACGTAATCGTTCTACCACGGCATGACTAACATCCACGGCAACGGCCGGTGCCGTAGTAAGACCCGGTGATTGAATACCTGCCACATGATAAAGATTCTTTGTATGATGTCCCCATTCCAAAATGTAATCTTCTTCAAATGTGGCCGCACGAATGCCGGTGTAATACGCAATCACATCTTTTTTTGCGAGTTTCGGACACGTTCTAGACTGGCGTGCAATAATGGCATCAATATCTTCGGGATAGGTTGAAAAATCTTCTTTTTCGTATGTTTCCTGTGCGTTCGGTCCCACTAAGATCGTGTCTTCGACCGTTCGCATAATGCCATCACCTTTCGTATGTTGATTGGCTTGTTGTCCCAACGTTTTCGTAGATACGATCGATTTTGTCAGAAAGTTTGCCTTTTTATCCAGAATCAAATCCGTTCCTCGCCGTGGATGAATCGAATAGAAACGATCCTTTGCCATACGCGCAATATCTTCGGCAAAAACTCCGGCGCAATTTATAACGATCTTAGGATAGATCGTCCCTTGGTTCGTTTGAATGGATACGATTTTTCCCTTCTGAACCTCCATACCCAGAACAGCTGTATTCAATGCGATTTCAGCACCATTCATCACGGCGTTTTCCGCATATGCGATCGTTAATCCATATGGAGAGACACACCCGGCACTCGGATTGTAGAGAACAAACTGAATGTCTTTGGAAAGATTTGGCTCTCGTTTAAATGCCTCTTTGGCACTGATGACTCTAGTATCATCCACACCACATTCCACTCTCCTTTGAAGTGCAAAAGCCTCTACGACCGGTCTTAACCAGGCCTGTGTAAAACCAACATATTGTCCTCTGCGATAAAAGGGAACATCCAATTCTTTACAGATCCTGTCATACATACGGTTGCCTCTTACCACGTATTTCTGTTTCAAGCTTCCTTTTGGCAAGTCAACACCAGGATGAACTTCACCATCATTCTTACTGGAAGCATGCATCGCAACATCGGTCTCTTTGTCCAACAATAAAATAGACAAATCAAAGCGAGCCAACTCTCTTGCGATACTGGCACCCGAAATACCCGCACCGATAATCACAACATCATAATGTTTCTGATCATATTGTTGACTCGTTTTGTGCGGAACAATCATTTGCTTCGGTTCATGATTTAAAAACTTTATATCATTGACCACATGATACGGTGAATTTTTCGTAACACACCTTTGACAAACATCCACGATCTGATTCCAATCTTCACTAAACCCCTTTACCACAATGGAATCTTCCGTAACCTGAACTGAAAACTGACCAGGATACAATTTATACAACATCCTGTTCAGCTTCTTCTCCAATGAATGTGCATTCATAGAACAGTCCTACCTTTCTTTATATGCAGCGCTTTAAGTAAGCGCTTACATCAACGGTTAAAAAAATATGATATCTGCTAATTCCCTATATGATTACTATGTATAGTTCTATTATATGCTTTTTGACTTTATATCTCAACAAGTCACAAAAGAAAAAAGTCAGTTTCTCACTGACTCTTTCTATCATCGCTTCTGTCTTTTTTGAATAATCATTAACCCACATAATAGAGCTAAAGATACGCTCGCAATACCGCTGAATACGGCTGCATAAGTTCCTGTAGATGTCTTCGTTCCTTTGGAGCCTTTTGCTTCTTTGCCTGATTCTTTATTTGTATTTTTTTCCTGTGTGGATGTGTTTCCTTTGCCGTTTGATGGATTATTGTTGTCTTTTTCCGGCTGCGAAGATTGATTATTTGTATTTTCCTTTACCGTCACCGTAATCGTCTTGGTGCTGGAGGCTCCTTGGGAATCCGTTACCTGATAAGTAATCATATACGTTCCCGCCTGTGTCGTCTTTCCGCTTTCATCCATTGGTACTTTGTTTTCCAAAATCTGGATATTATCTGTTACATCTCCATCCTCTGCATCCGTTGCCGTAACATCTCTCATCACTTCAAGACTATCCCCTACTGTCAAAGTTTTATCTTCGGCTTCAATCGTTGGAATCCGGTTCAGTTCTTCCATCTTCGGATTTACAGTCACTGTAATGGTCTTCGTACTGGAGGCACCCTGAGAATCCGTTACCTGATAAGTAATCGTATAGGATCCGACTTTTGTCGTATTTCCGTTTTCATCGGTTGGTACCGTATTATCGATGACCTTGACTGAACCTGTAAGTTCTCCGTCTTTATCATCCATGGCACTGACATTGTTGAATACGTTCAGCGTATCCCCTACTATCAACACCTGATCATCGGCAGTGATACGCGGAATATGGTTGAGTTCCTCCATAGACGGATTTACAGTCACTGTAATGGTCTTTGTGCTCGATGCGCCTTTGGAATCGGTGACTTTATACGTCACTGTATACGATCCGGCTTCTGTCGTATTTCCGTTTTCATCGGTTGGTACCTTGTTTTCCAGGACTTCCACCTTTTCTGTCAGGTTTCCATCTTCTGTATCTGTTGCCGTTACTCCATTTGCAGGATCAAAGGCATCTCCAACCGTCAGGGTTTGGTCTTCGGCATCGATTGTTGGAATCGCATTTAAAGAAGTCATATAAGGTGAAAATATCCATGTTCCCACAAACTGGATCTTTCCCTCTTTGAGGTTCTCGTCATTGACTTCTTTGCTCTTTGCATCATACGATTTGAATTTCCATATACCGTCTTCCGCCTTGAAACTCGTTGTTTCCGGTTCAACAGCCTTGACTGTATCCCCTTTTGCA
>NZ_JBQKEP010000020.1:0-24387 GCF_052121255.1 Faecalicoccus sp. LCP19S3_E2
TACATACCTTCATATCAGCAGATAATTTTGGCTTTCTTCCCATAGAAAAATCCCACCTCCATAGATACACGTTTATTTATTTCGTGTGTCCACTTTAGTGGGATCATATCATTTTTCACATGTCTTCTCAGATTCAAGTTCATTTTTTAGAACTGTATCAAATTCTCCAGAATAAAGAATCCCATTCCGAATAAAACCGCTACAATCAGTAAGATCGCAATAATGCGAAATACCATTTTCTTATTTTCATTATAGCGAATCAATACCACAAGTCCCAAACCTGCATTTGTGATCAGTCCGGCTAATAAAGAACCAAACTGCAGTTGTCCGGTCATATAAAGCTGTGATAATACAACTGTAGCTGCACAATTTGGAATAAAACCAAAGATAGCTGCCAATATCGGCTGAAGGAATGATTTGGACAAAAGAATCGTACTTAAATTTTCTTCACCGATCCATTCAATCAATAAGGTCAATACAAAGCTTGTTGCAAAGATAAATACAAAAATTTTAAATGATCGAATAAGTGCACTGATATAGATCGGATATTCCGGATAACAACAAGGACAGGCGGAACCATCCTGTTCTTCTTCAAAGTCTTCCTGTTCAGGCTCCTCTTCCATATCTTCAAAATAGACAACTTTTTGATGGCGATAAAGTACATGATCTACAAAGTAGCCGATCACAACCGCAATCACAAATTTGAGCACTAATAAAAGACCTAAAGTCGAATATAAAGAAGGATTGCTTAAAAGGATAGGTATGGCTTCATCACTTGTCGCAATCATCACGGCCAACAATGAACCTAATGTGATATTTCTTTGTACAAACAACATGGCTGCCAGAATACTGAAACCACATTGTGGCAACAAGCCTACAATAGCGCCGACTAAAGGCCCATATTTTTGTAAACCAAAAAATATCTTTTCGTCCCTGTTATTGTTTCGCCTTTCAAATACTTCCAGGATCATGTAAGTAATCAAAAGAAAAGGAAACATCATCCATGTATCTTCCAGTGTATGTTCAAGTGTATGCACGAATACACCCATATTGTCACCTCACAGTGAGTAAATTATACTAAGACCTTTCTAAAAAATCCAGTGAAATGAAAATAGAACTGTTAATCAACAGTTCCCTTTTTATCCGTAATATGAATGTGTTTTTGCGCAAGACGACTTTTTGAGAAATCACGTATGCCTGCATACAACAAAGCAAAAACGGGAACCCCTAAAAACATGCCGACGACACCGCCAATACCGCCACCGATCGTCACGGAAAACAAAATCCAGAATCCGGAAATGCCCAGCTGATCGCCTAATACAATCGGTTTGATCACGTTGCCATCAATCTGCTGCAGGATCAAAATAAAAATCGCAAAGATCAACGCATAGATCGGATCAATCAAAAGTAACAGTACAATTACCGGGATAGCGCCAATAAACGGCCCAAAAACCGGAATCACATTGGTCACACCGACCACAAATCCAATCATCGGCGCATAAGGAATCTGCAACAGCGACACACCAATGTAACAGCTCACGCCGATAATGGAAGAATCAATTATACTTCCGACAATATATTTTTCAAAGACGAGCTTGGCATCCTCGGTCCATGCGGTGATAAAGTTAGCCATTGATTTATCAAACAACGCATAGTTTAATTTTTTTAGTCCGCGAACCAGACTTTCTTTATCCAGCAAGATATAGAAAGCACTCACTAAAGCCAGGATAAAATTGATAATCAAACGAATCACATTGTATGAATAATTGGCAATTTCCGGAAGATATCGAGTCAGTGTCGAAGTCACAGTATTGAAGAGATCCGTTTCGTTTAACGCTCTTTCAATATCCTGTCCCGAAATATTCAATTGTTTCCCTAAACTTGTCGCATAATCCATTAAATTGCCCCAATACGATTTAAAGTTATCCGCAAACTGCATGGAAGAATCAATCAAACTTGGAATAATGGTTCCAAAAAATAAGACAATCAAACATAGAAACAAGATAAAAGATAATATGATTGACAATAATCGTTTATTATTTTGTTTCAAATTTGTATTTCCAAACAGCTTTCTTTCAAACCATTTTGAAGGTTTATGCAGTAAAAAGGCTAGAAAAATTCCTAATAAAAATGGGGATCCGATCGATAAGATGAATTGAATAAAGTCAACGACTCGATCAAAAAACAGAAAAAACATGGCAATCAATACCGCAATGGATAAAGAGCCTCCATATACAAACATTCTTTTTTTCATTTCTTCTGTTATACGAAAATTCAATTTGATCACCCGCTTACATTTCAAAATTTTATCATATAGATTTAATTTCGGAAAGGCCTTATAATAAGACCATGGAACTTTTATTTGAAGGAAAAATCTCGGTGAAGGCTATACTGGAAAATCAAAAGCGCGATATTTTTCAAATCATTATGGAACAAGGAAAACGCAATAAAGATTTTGGTTATGTCTATTATCTGGCCAAACAAAGAAACATTCCTGTTTCCTATCAAACAAAAGAAGAGATACAAACCATGGCCAGCTCTTCTACCCATGGTGGTCTGCTTGTAAAAGCCGGTGTACAGCATCATCCAGGTTTGCCGGATCATTCACTATCTGGGTTTTTATGTCATATCGATGGGATTGAAGATCCTTATAATCTGGGCAGTATTTGTCGATCTTTATATGCAGCTGGATGCAATGGTTTGATTTTGATGGAAAGAGACTGGTCTAAGGTCGAACCGTTAATCTTAAAGGCCAGTGCCGGTGCTTTTGAGCATCTAAGCATCTACTGGATCCAAAAAGAAGAAGATTTGATCTATTATTTAAAACAACACGCAATACCTCTTGTAATGGCGCATCGAAAGGATGCCATATCTTTATATGACTATACCTTTCCTGAGAATTTTTGTTTAGCTTTAGGTGGCGCGTTACGTGGTATCAGTGCACAGCTGGCCAAACATTCCACGCAAAACATTTTTTTAGAATATGGAAGAGACTGTCGTTATGCGTTGGATACGGCAAGTACAGTTAGTGCATTTGGATTTGAAATCGTTAGACAAAGGAGGAAATAAGTTATGCGAATCAATCGTGACAAATTAGTAAAAATTGCCGTCAACGGACAGGTCGATCATCCTCGTATGAAAGGCTTTCGTGTTGGCTATGACGGAAAAGGCAGAATGCCAATTGGTACCGGTGGTATTACTTACTCTCATGCCATTGGTGATCCTTGCATGGGATTAGCCGGTGATCATGTAGAGCCCGGCATCTCACTAGCCAATCCATCCAATGGAGAAAATCATGCCTTGGAAACATTTGCCTGTGTAGGTAATGAAGCACGTATCATCAACGGGCCACAAAAAGGTAAGAAAGGCTATGTATCGGGAACTCACGGCGGTATCGATCATACGATGATCTGTTTTGACAAAAAGATCCTGGAGGAAATGGATGGCAATGAAACCATATTGGTCAAAGCTTATGGCCAAGGTTTAAAGCTTTTAGATCATGAAGACATTTATGTGATGAACATCGATCCGGATTTATTAGAAGCTATGCCTATCGAAGAAATCGATAAAGGGATCACCTTCCCTGTTGTTACAGTTGTTCCGGCCTTTTTGATGGGTTCCGGTCTTGGAAGCAATACCATGATGGAAGGCGATTACGATATCATGACCCAGGATAAAGAAGCCAATGAAGCCTATGGCCTTAACGACCTTCGCTTTGGTGATTTTGTCGCCATCTTAGATCATGATAATGAATACGGTCCGCACTATTTAAAAGGAAGTATCAGTGTCGGTGTGATCGTACACAGTGATTCTTATACAAGCGGACATGGTTCAGGGGTTTGTGTGATTGCCACCAGCAAGACAGGAAGCATCCAACCGGTTGTTACAAAGGATGCCAACTTAAAAACATATATGAAAAATTTAAAGCGCAAAGGATAACTTTTGTGCTTTTTCTTTGAGCATTTCAATAGGATTTCTACCCGGGACATGTTACGATGAAGTCAGTAAAAAGGAGATCATACATATGACAACATTTAAAGGAAATGAAGTAACATTAGTTGGCGCACCTCTTGTTGAAGGAAGTGAAATGCCTGCATTTACATTTGTAGATAAGGATTTAAATACAGTTGACAGCACAACTTTAAAAGGAAAACGTGTATTCTTAAGCGTTCCAAGCATTGATACCAGTGTTTGTTCGATGGAAGTCGCAAAGTTTATGAATTCACTTAAGGATAGAGATGATGTCACAGTGGTATCCCTTTCCATGGACTTACCATTTGCTCTGGATCGCTGGTGCCAGGCCAAAAACAATGACAAAGTCATCATGGGTAGCGACTACAAAGGACAAAACTTTGCCAAGGTCAGTGGAACCTTGATTGAAGAATTGGGCTTGTTGACAAGAGCTGTCTTTGTCGTTGATGAAAACAATAAGCTAGTTCACGTTGAATATTGTGCCGAAGTAGCCAATGAACCAGACTACAATAAAGTATTAGAAGTGCTTTAATGTAAAAGGAAGGGCAATCCTTCCTTTTTATTTGCACAAAAAAGAAGAGCTTTTTTTTGCTCTTCTCTAGTCTTTTGAACTTCCCATTCCCAACAATTGAAGAATGTATAAGAAGATGTTAATGAAATCCAAATATAACTCTAATGCAAAATAAATGGATAACTTTTCTCTGGAAACGATTGATCCATCATTGAACGTCATGATCTTATTCATACGCTGTATATCCCATACCGTAATCCCGGTAAAAAGAAGCAGACCTACAAGGCACATAAAACGAGTATCCATTCCAATATGAAATATGGATAAAAGTACTTGTGAAATGATCATGGCAATCAAACCGGTAAAACAAATCGATCCAATGCGCGACATATCTTTCTTTGTTGTTAGGCCAATAAACACTAAACAGAGAAAATAGAGGGCCGCTACCAAAAACGCAACAAAGATAACACCTTCTGAATACGCATAGAAAATGGATGTCATGCTGAAACCGAGGGTTAAAGAATACAACAGAAATAAAATTTTCATAGTGGCAGCAGACGTATTTCTTGCCAATTGTGAAGAAAATACAACAACTAGAACGATCTGCGCAAGCAACAATCCAAAAGCTAAGAATGGACTACGTTCGATGATGGCTAAAAATGTACCACTTCGATACAAACCAAACGATACTGCAGCGGTCACCATCAAACCAATAGCCATCCAAAGATAGCTGTTTAATACGGATTTTTTTACTTCATTTTGTGAATAAAACGAAGCTTCATAATCTTGATACATATGATCATCTCCTATTTTTTGATGAACTCAAGCAATTCTTTAGCGGCAATATCTAAACCTTTACGATTTGCACGGTCAAATCCTAAATGAGTATAGATTTCCCCGACAAACACGCCGTTGTCTTTCATGCACTGGAACATTTTATCAATCAGCGGTTCACAAAGTTCCTGTTTCTGCATAGGTCCAAATGGGTTGGCAAAATACGTTGTAGAAATACCAACTTCCTGCGTTGTTCCCAATGCCATACGTTTTCCCTGCTTACAAGTTTCTTTGACATCCTCGATTGGACGCTGTTTTAGACCATATTCATCCGTATAGTTATTGGCATACGCAAATAAATCGATCGTATGATTATGTACGACAACACGATATGGGCTTGCCGGTACAACCATACGAGCATTTGGATTTTCCGGTCCCATGATGACAGCGCGGTCCATATCACGATATGGTGTTCCCGGATCTAGGTCATCCAATCGAACAAAGGCACCGATTTCTGTTCCCTGTCCATAAGGTACACCATCTTCAACATGAATCGTACCCATATCATCAAATACAACTTCAATATCACGGATGATATCGTGTCCAACAGCTTTCAGTGCTTCAATGGATTCTGACTTACCAGCACCGGAATCTCCCATCAACATCAAACCTTTTCTTCTGCCATCATTTAATGTAATGTTGACAAAAGCTCCGTGGATTGGCAGCCATCCTCTTTGCATCATCGCAAGGTTATGTAATGTCAAACACATTTTCTTCAAATATCCAAAATACTCTACACGTGGATGATCACTGATGCATCCTACCCAGATATCATTCGCTTCATCGTGATAGAACTGTGTTTCATTGCGATCATCCGGATTTCCATAAATACAGATCAAATCCGGTTTCTGTTCTGATTCTTCGCGGCTGGCCAATTCGAATAAGTTGGCCATACTTAAAGCCGATGCAATATATTTTGTATTGAAATATACAAAGCACAATAGTTTTCCGACTTTACATGGGAAACAGAACCATTCTTCCGGATCACCCGCAAAATATGTGATTGGGTTTGTATCCGTTTCATTGATCACACCTTCACGCTTGCTGGATTTCGGATGCAGGATCATTGGTGTACGAAGCATAACAGTATCAATGACCGGAATGTCCATCAATGCTTCATATTTAGGATCCCATAAATTTTTATGACGATATACAGAGAAACATGCATTAGTACCGGCCTGCGCCTGACGATACACTACGTTTCTTCTATGCATGGCACGTTCTTCAAATAAACGGTATGTACGCAAGAAAAGTGAATTGACGGCAGAATCTCTTGCGACCAAAGTATTGACACCAAAGCCATCAATGTTTTCACTGGACATCACCGCAAAACGCTGCAGATCTCGCCATGATTTATAAATCTCTTCAATGGTATCCAACAGATGTTTTTCATCCAATGCATAATCATTGCGAATCTCATCCATTTTAAACACCGACAACAAACGAAGGAAATGAGTAAATTCTGCAGCAGCTTCCTGCGAATCGTATTTTCCATCCTGTGTCAGATATTTATACAAGTCCACATTTTTTTCCTTTTGACTGGAAATAAAATATTGAATATAAACCTGAAATGTTTTACTGGCTAAAAATTCCTGACGATCTTTCGGATACGCCTTGTTGTAATTTAAAATCACCTGGTTATTGCTGATACTAATCTTTTTTTCCATTCTAAGTCCTCCTAATAGGGTAATTTTAACCTAACTGTTAGGAAAAGTAAATCTCAAAAAATGGATGTAACCGTTTTCTTGAAAGATTCTTACATATTTTGAAACAATTTGCACAAAAAAAAGGATGAGTCATTACTCACCCTGATTTGTATAGATCGCATCAATCTTTGCTTTAATGTCGTCTAAGGAGATTTCTGTTTTCTCACCGTTGGCTCTTGTGACAAATTCAACGTTGCCATTTTGAATACCACGTCCAACTGTAATTCGATACGGAATACCAATCAGTTCCATATCTTTAAATTTAACCCCCGGACGCTCATTGCGATCATCCAAGAGCACATCATATTTTTTAGATCGACAATACTCATAAAGCTCATTGGCAATAGAAACTTGTTGTTCATCCTTTGCACTAACCGGTACGATTGCCAGTTTAAACGGCGCAATCTCGGTAGGCCAGATGATACCGGAAGCATCGTTATGCTGTTCTACGACCGCTGCCATACAACGTTCTAAGCCAATACCGTAGCTTCCCATCCATACCGGTTGCAGCTGATTATTGGCATCGGTATATAACAGATTCATGGAAGTGGAGTATTTTGTTCCCAGCTTAAAGAGGTTCCCCACTTCAATACCATGCTGGAAGGTTAATTTCTTTCCACAAACCGGACAGATATCGCCTTCCTTGACCTGACATAGATCAGCTACTTTCACATAATCAAAATCCTTGATATTGACATTTTCAATATGGTGGTCTGTCTTATTGGCACCCACGATAAAGTTTTTCTTATGAAGAATCTGGCGATCCAGATACACCGGACAATCAATACCGATTGGACCGGCAAATCCTACCTTGGCATGCGTCACCTTCTCTACATCCTCAAAGGAAGCAAGCTCCATCTCGTTGGCACCCAACAGTTTTAAAACTTTCGTTTCGTTAAGCTCACGATCGCCTGGGATACAGAACGCAACGATCTTTCCATCGACATTATAAATCAGGGTCTTAACAAAATCATTGGCTTCTTTTCCAAAGAAAGCGGCCACTTCTTCAATGGTTTTCGCATTCGGTGTCTCCATCAAATGCATTTCTTTTTCTTTTTCCTGACTTTCTTCCGTCGTATCAATAACTTCAGTAATCTCTAGATTGCTGGAAAAATCACAACCCTCACAACCTACGATAGTATCTTCGCCAATGCTGGAAATGGCCTGGTACTCTTCCGATAAAAGGCCACCCATAGCCCCTGTATCGGCTTTAACAATCTTATATTCTAAACCTAAACGATCAAAAATGCGGCAATAAGCATCATACATCTTCTGGTAGGCTTCATCCAATCCTTTTTCATCGATGTCAAATGTATATGCATCTTTCATGATAAATTCACGAACACGGATCAATCCATAACGAGGACGTGTCTCGTCTCGATACTTTGTCTGAATCTGATACAGATTGTATGGATAATCTTTATACGATTTTCCGTTCATACTTGCCGCAACCGCAAACAATTCTTCATGGGTTGGACCTAGTACATAACGCTTCATATACCGGTCGTTTAATGAAAACATGTTGGATCCAAACGCATCTCTTCGACCAGACTGCACATACACATCTTCCGGAATCAAAGCCGGCATCAAGAGTTCCTGTGCCCCTTTGGCATCCATTTCTTCACGAATGATGTTTTCAATTTTCGCCAATACCTTTTTCCCCATCGGCATGATCATATAAATACCGTTGGAAGTTTTTTTGATCATTCCGGCACGTACTAACAAATTACTGGAAATACTATCTTCATCTTTTGCATTTTCACGCAATGTATAAAAGAAACTTTGACTCAATTTCATGATATCCCTCTTTTCAGCTTGTTCTATTTTCTCATAATCCGTCTTTAGACACAACACGAATCTTACGGATCATCGCATTTTTTTCGATAGGACCTTCCCATTTGGTCTTAACGATCTGCATTGGTTGCTTACACACAGCTAAAGGTATATCATTTTCATCATAGATTTCATTAACCTCAACCAATGTGCTTGAAATATTTGGACCAAAGATTTCTAATGTTTGATTTGGTAAGAAATGATTCTTTACCTGTAAAGTTGCGATTTGTGAAGAGGCATCATAATCAAGGACAATCGCCACATATTCTTGGGTCACCGTCTCATCATGATCTTGATACAGCTGCACCTTATAACCTGGCAAGCCTTGATAAAAGCCTGGACCCGTCGGACGGTTTTCCGCCTTGGCAATTTCTCTTTTGGCATACGCCAAATCCTCTTGGGAAGCATATCCTTTTTCATAAATACGGTCGATCAAAGTACGATAACTGCTGACAACGGTTGCCAGATAATAAGCACTTTTCATGCGACCTTCAATCTTCAAAGAAGCAACCCCCATTTTTATAAAGGCTTCGATTTGATCTACGGCCTGTAAATCCTTACTGGACATACTAAACAGATTGTTGTGATCACTTAATTCATGATCGCTGTCCATTAAATGATATTTCCACCGACAGCTTTGCGCACAGCCGCCACGATTGGCATCGCGCAAGGTCATATGATTACTCAAGACACAGCGACCGCTAAAAGAAATACACATGCCACCATGAATAAAAACTTCGATTGGTAAAATATTTTTTTTACAGATGGCTTCGATCTGATCCATTTGGCATTCTCTTCCCAATACCACACGATCCATGCCCTTTTCTTTCCAAAAGGCAACCGCATTGGAGTTTGTGGAAGAATGCTGTGTTGAAATATGTACTTCATAATGACAGCCCAATTCTTTGGCCTTCATCATGATAGCCGGTGAACAGACAATGATCGCATGAACACCGATCTGATCCAGGGCCAACAAATAGTCGTCCAAACCGTGCAGGTCTTCCTCATGCGGCAGCATATTCACCGTAACATGCACATGCGCCCCTCTTTCGTTGGCAAAATCCACCAGTTCCTTCATTTCTTCCAAAGAGAAATTACTGGCACGAGATCGTAAGGAAAATTGTTTTCCTCCAATATAAACCGCATCCGCACCATATAAAATCGCAATTTTTGCCTTTTCCAGATTTCCTGCAGGAGCCAGTAATTCAATCTTATTCATGGCTATCCTCCTTCTTTTTCATGGTCGTCTGATAATACCAGTGATTTGAACCCGGTACTTCCGATTGGTTTTGATAGGCCTGTAAGACATTGACTGTCCAATCGTCATCCATAAAAATAGAGTCAATTCGGAAGCGATATAATCCATGCTCTTTCAAAACAGGCAGCTCCTTCTGACTTTGAATCGGTGCTTCACTAAAAATATGAGTACCATAATCATCCTCTACGATTGGCATTCGATCCTGACGTGTCGATTCTATCAAATCTAATACCTTTTTGTGCCCTTTTTCGTTTGACTTAATCGCATCCAGATAATTAGTGACCAACATTCTTCTGGAATACAAAATTGAGAAATAACCAGAAATCAAAATTTCTACTTCTTTATTTTGTTCTGTCATTTGTAAGATCTCTTCTAAAGAACATTCATGTGCTAGTGAAACGGATTGAATGCCCAAATGCAGATAAAACGCAATGTCCATATGATTGGTAATTAATGTCTCCGGTTGATAAATCAACAAAGATTCCATCCCCTGTTTCTGTGCTTCATAGAATACGCCTTCATCACTATAATAAATACCATCGAGATCAGCTTCTTTACATGCCTTTAAGAACGTCTCCAACAAGTTTAATTCATCTTCCATAAAAAAACGTAAGGCATTCACATACAATTTTAAATTCAGTGCATGACACTGTAAAACAACTTCTTTTAAATCTCTAAGAGAAATAGTAAGACTTTGTCGAATGGAAAAACCCTCTATCCCGATAATGATCGCATCAGCACCAGCCTCTTTTAATTTTTTAATATTTTTTAAATCATGTATCGTTACAAAAAACATGAGCATACTCCTTTACAGTATTCTTAGTGTATCATAAAAAGTCGTTCCCAGCTAAAAAAGCACTCCATAGAAAAAAAGGTAAAGAGCACTTTCACTCTTTACCTAGCTGTTATTGGAGATCATAACGATCATTATTCATCACTTTTACCCAAGCATTCACAAAGTCTTTGACAAATTTTTCTTTGTTGTCATCTTGGGCATAGAATTCACAATAGGAACGTAAAATAGAATTGGAACCAAAGACTAAGTCAACACGAGAAGCCCTGTACTTTTCCTGATTGTTTTCTCTTGAAATAATCTGATATGTACCATCTTCCAGCGGAATCCATTTAAAGTTCATGTCCGTTAAATTCACAAAGAAATCCTGCGACAATACTCCAGGTTTTTCCGTCAATACACCAAGTTGCGATTGACCATAGTTTACATCCAGCACACGTAAACCTCCAATCAATACAGTCATCTCGGGTGCACTTAATCCCAAAAGATTGGCTTTGTCCACCAATAATGTTTCCGGCTTGTTGGTTAAGCCCTCTTGTACATAATTTCGAAAGCCGTCATGTTTAGGTTCTAAGACATCAAAAGAGCGCTCGATCGTCATCTCCTGTGTCGCATCACCACGTCCAGGAGCAAATGGTACTTTGATATCGACACCGCCGGCTTTGGCCGCTTGTTCAATCGCTGCACTGCCAGCTAATACAATCAAATCCGCCAAACTTACTTTTTTATCAAACTCTTTTTGTATCAAACGATATGTCTGCAACACCTTATCCAGTTTGGCAGGTTCATTCGCTTCCCAGAATCGCTGTGGCGATAAGGCAATACGTGCACCGTTGGCTCCTCCACGATAGTCACTTTGACGGAATGTTCGGGCACTGTCCCAAGCTACCGAAATCATCTCATACGAAGACAATCCAGATTGTAGTAATTTTTCTTTCAAACGTTCAATGTCTTCTTCACTCAAGGTATAATCCCCTGACGGAATGGGATCTTGCCATAAGAAATCTTCTTCTGGTACTTCCGGGCCTGCGTATCTCGATTTCGGTCCCATATCTCTATGCGTTAATTTAAACCAGGCTTTGGCAAACGCTTCTTCAAGTTCTTTAGGATGATCTAAGAAGTGTTTTGCGATCTTGCGATATTTCGCATCATATCGCAAGGCCATATCAGCATCCGTCATCATCGGTTTTCTTTTGATGGTTGGATCAGCAGCATCCACCGGCATGTCTTCTTCCTCGATTTCTACAGGTTCCCATTGGAAAGCCCCCGCCGGGCTTTTCACCAGACCCCAATCGTATTTAAATAATAGCTTTAAGTAGGAATGATTCCAACGATCCGGCTGCGAAGACCAGGCGCCTTCCAATCCGGACGTTACGACATTATTCGCTTTTTGATTTGGATTGATCCATCCCAAACCTTGTCCTTCTACAGTATTCGCTTCTGGTTCCGGTCCTAGATTTTCGGCTCTGCCGGCACCATGCGTTTTCCCCACGGTATGACCCCCTACAATCAAAGCAACCGTTTCTTCATCATTCATCCCCATACGCTGGAAAGTCACACGAACATCTTGCGCGGTACGACCTGGATTGGGAATACCATCGACTCCTTCCGGATTTACATAAATCAATCCCATTTGAACGGCTGCCAATGGATTTTCTAGACTTTTGCGGTTTTCATCATTATCATAACGCTCTTTTGTTGGCGCCAGCCACTCTGTCTCACTTCCCCAATTGATATCTTTTTCCGGGTTCCAAATATCGTTTCGGCCCCCGCCAAATCCAAGAGGCTTAAAGCCCATCGACTCATACGCTACATTACCCGCTAAGATGATTAAATCTGCCCAGGAAATACGCTTTCCATACTTTTTCTTTACGGGCCATAATAAACGACGCGCCTTGTCTAAGTTTGCATTATCTGGCCAACTGTTCAATGGTGCAAATCGCTGATTGCCTGTACCGGCACCACCACGGCCATCGAAAATTCGATACGTACCTGCACTATGCCAGGCCATTCGAATCATTAAACCGCCATATTGTCCCCAGTCGGCCGGCCACCAGTCTTGTGGTGTCTGAATCACTTTTTTAATATCTTCTTTCAAAGCCTGATAATCTATTTTTTCAAATTCCCTGCGATAATTAAAATCCGCATCATTCGGATTGATCTTTTGATCCTGTTGGGCAAGGACATCTAAATTTAAAGAATCAGGCCACCAGGAACGAACAGGATCTTTTGCATCCACATTCGAACCTACATGAACTTCCATGTTTTCTCCATGATGAAATGGACATTTCATTTCTTCTTTCATTGTAATACTCCTTTCGATATGTATGGAATCATACATAATATTATTAATTTCGACTCATCTTATTCTTGGGTCATTTAGATTATTTCACATTGACTACTTTTTTACTAGTTATATGCTTTGAATGTCAAATTTTGTACAATTATGTTCTTTCACTTCTTTTTCCATTTTTTGTTAATCAAACTTTTGAAATACATCATATAAAAAAAGCCAGAATATGCAATCTGACCTTAAAACTTCATTTGATTTTTATTTAAAAATCTTTTTACCCCCTTATTCGAATGGGATGACGAATAACCGTTTTTAGCTTTTGTACATCACAACGTCTTGGATCACTCAAATAGATTTCATGATGCCATCTATGATCATTAAAATCTAAAGTATACCCGTTTTCTTTGACGAACTGATGCATCGCACTCACGGTATCCGGTTCATCATCATAAGATCCAATATGCATACATTGAACGCACAATCCTTCATTTACATTTAAAAAATCAACTTTAGAAAAATCCATCTTTTTGTTTTTAGTTGCTTCCTGTATAGCCCAGTCAAAATCTTCTTTCGTCACAAAATCTGGTAAACGAATCATCGAAATAAAATAAAGATCCTGTTTGCGGGTATAATCCATACCTTTTGTGTTTTCCTGCCACCAAAATCCTTCTAATGGTGGTACTACGTATTCAAAATAACCTTGTATTTTATGATCCCCTTTATAACTCATTTTAATAGTAAAAGCAATTCCATATAATAGACCAAGCGCTTGTGCATACTCTCCTTTTTCATCATTAGGATCTCCTTGCCCACGAACCGCAATATAATTCATGGCAGGAACTTCAACGATCGTCGGCTTTTTAGGCGGCATGTAAAACTCTTTGTATTCTTTCTTATAATCAAATGGCATATATGTGACCTCTTTCTATATCCATTCTATCAAAAAAACTATTTTAATATGGATTTGTATCTAACAAAAAAAAGAAGATCTTATCGACCTTCCTTGTGTATTATTAGTCAAAATAAAATAAATCTTCAAATTTTTGATCTAGCGCAATACAAAGGATCAATGCCAGCTTAGCTGTAGGATTAAACTGCCCGGTTTCAATCGAACTGATTGTATTGCGAGATACGCCAACCATCGAGGCTAAAGCTGCTTGCGATAATCCTTTTTTCTGCCGAATCTCTTTTAAATGATTTTTTAAGATCAATTCATTTTGCATAATTTACCATACCCCAATATATGCTACATACCGTTCTTTACTGAGACTCAAATACGAATTTAATAAAAACCGCAAGAACCAGTAAAAGAGAAAATAAGAAACGGACTAAATATTTCTTCTTTCGAAAAAACTTATATTTTGAATAGAAATCTACAGTTACACCTGAAATAAAAATAAAACTCATCAAGATATTAAAAGGTATGGATTTGCCAAATAAAAATACATCACCTGAACCAATAAGCATCAAAGAAGCAGCCAGAAATGCAGTTACTGTAAAACCTCGATTCTCTGATATTTGAATCTGCATTTTCTCTCTTTCATCTCCATTTTGATTTTCCTTTCGACTACGTTCTAAGATTTCTTCTTTTTTCATATCATCACCTTCTTTGCCAAGTTCTCTTGTCACTTATAATATACTTTATACCAAGTTTACTTGTCAAAATTAATGGATAGAATGGTTAAAAAAGAGGATAAATATGACTATAAGTCTTTTTATAACACATAATCTGTTTGTTTTTCTTGACCCATGACAAAGTAATGTCTTCCTATTTGATAGAAGCCATGTTTTTGATAAAATCATAAAGCTTTGTCGTTTTTCTCCCATACGCCTAACCAAATATAACGCTTCTTTCTTTGTAAAGCAATTTGGATTGCATTTTCCATCAAATACGTACCAAAGCCTTGTCCTTGAAATTTTCTTCGTACATAGATTCTTTCAATTTCTAAGGAAACTTTATCGTGTATATCCGTCTGTGCCAATCAACTTTAAATATCCAGCTATTTCTTCTTTTTTCTTCAAAAACATAAATAAAGAATTTTTTCATCCTGTTCTTGTTCTAACTTATCTTTTACAAACGCAATTTCTAAATACGCTTGCATAGTTTCTACTGTATTCATCGATGCAAATGTATCATAATATGTTTCTATTGATATTTGACGCAGTGTATTTATCTCCTTTTTTGTACACTTTTGTAATGTAGGTTGCATGTTATTTCCTTCCTTTAAAGAAAAAACTGCCTTTTTAGAAAGTTTATTTCTATGAACGTATTTGTCCATCCCCTTTGATCTGGTATTTGTAGGATGTCATCTCTTTTAACCCCATCGGTCCACGAGCATGAATCTTTCCGGTGGAGATACCAATTTCTGCACCAAAACCAAATACTCCGCCATCGGTAAAACGGGTAGACACATTCCAATATACACAAGCCGAATCCACTTCATTTAAAAAACGAAGTGCATTTTCCTTAGACTCGGTAATGATACTTTCGGAATGTTTGGTGGAATAACGGTTAATATGTTGAATAGCCTGTTCAACATCCTTCACTACTTTTACCGACATCACATAATCCAAATATTCCATGCTCCAGTCTTCCTTAGTGGCATGCTCAATGCGCCCCGGTTGATTTTTTAAGATGTCATAGCTTATTTCATCGCATTTCAACAAAACCTCTTTTTCATTCAATTTTTTTTGTACCAGGGGCAAAACCTGGGCTGCTATATTTTTATGTACTAATAAAGATTCTGCCGCATTACACACACCGATTCGTTGGGTCTTGGCGTTAAAGACAATATCCACTGCTTTTTGTATATCCGCCGTTTCATCAATGTAGATATGGCAATTTCCAGCCCCAGTTTCAATCACCGGTACCTTGGCGTTCTGCATAACACTTTGAATCAGTCGTTTAGAACCTCTTGGAATAATCACATCAACATAATCCGTCATCTGCATAAAGCGCTGGGTATCTTCATGCGAAGTCGATTCAATAAATTGAATAGCATTTATACAAACACCGGCTTGTTTCAGTCCTTCCTGTATGGCTTTTGTGATGGCAATATTGGAATGGATCGCATCGCTGCCCCCTTTTAAGATCACGGCATTGCCCGTTTTAAAACAAATGGAAAAGGCATCTAAAGTCACATTTGGTCTGGCTTCATAAATGATACCAATCACACCGATGGGTACACGCTTCTTTTCAATATGTAAGCCATTTTCCAAGTCATAGGCATCCAGTACTTCTCCAACGGGATCTTCCAGTTTGATTATATCCCATACCGCTTTTGCCATATCCGTAATTCTTTGTTCTGTAAGTTGCAGTCGATCCAACAAGCCGTCGCTTAATCTTTTTTTGCGCCCATTTTCCATATCAATACGATTTGCTTCTAAGATTGCACCCCTATTTTCCCATATAGAAGAACTGACCATCTGTAAAGCCTGATTTTTTTGTTCCGTTGATAAAGAGGCCAATTGATAACTGACTTGTTTCGCCTGAATCCCGATTTGTTCTAAATTCATACTTTCTCCTTATTTGCACAAAAATATGTGCCTGCCTGCTGTCCTTGTAGAATGCGGGTCACAATGCCTTCTTCAAATTTGGCGATCACTAGATCGGCACCGGCATCCATGGCAATTTGAGCGGCCACTAATTTAGCGCTCATACCACCGGTTCCCACATTGGAACTAGATTCATTGGTACCCATATTCAATAGCGTTTGATCAATATGGGATACATGTCGGATCAGTTGTGCTTTGGGATTTGTCTTGGGATTATCGGTATATAAACCTTCAATATCACTTAATAATATCACCAAATCCGCCCCGATCAAGCTGCCCACTGTACTAGCCAGCTGATCGTTATCGCCAAAGCTTTCTACCTCCAACAACTCATGGGTTGAAATTGTATCATTCTCATTGACGATAGGGATGCTTTGAAGGGCAAAAAGCTCCAGAAAGGTATTGCGAGCATTCTCTCTGGCATGTTTTTCCCGCATGATATTTTTAGTCAATAAAATTTGGGAAGCCACCATATTATATTCACTGAAAAGTCGTTGATAGACCATCATTAAACGTGCCTGTCCCACCGCCGCAAAGGCTTGTTTTTCAGCCGTAGATTCTGGTCTTCTTCCGATATGCAAAGCTCTTCGACCACAGGCAATGGCACCGGAAGATACTAAAACAACATCTTTTCCCTGTGCGCGTAAATCACATAGCACACGAACCAACTTCTCAATTCGAGATAAGTATAAATCCCCATTTTCATGTGTAATGCTGCTGGAACCAACTTTAATAACAATCCTTTTTTTATGCTTCAGACAAGATCTGTCCATTTTTTTCACGACCTTCCAATTTTCTTAAAAGTGAAATCAATTCTTCTTCTGTATAAACTACATGATCACTGCACGGGCCTTCCTTTTGATGATGGCGATTGAAATGAATCGTATGCAGTCCAGCCTTCTTGGCGCCTTCCATATCGTTGATATAATTATCACCGATATAAACCCAGTCACTCGGTTTTTCATCCAGCGCCCTCATCACATATTGAAATGCGCGTATATCTGGTTTACTGACTCCGATCTGACCACTGGTAAAAATATGATTGGCAGGAATATAGGAAAAAACTTGTAAAGTACGCAGCTTATTTCGCTGGTGCATATCTTCACCGTTTGTCAAGATACCACATTCGCTTTTAGTCGATGAAAAGTAATCATGAAAAACAGGACTCATGGAGATCTTTTGTTGGTAATGTTTATAACATTGTTGGAATAAAACAGCATCTTCTTCTGAAAATGGGATGCCGTATTCTTCACAAGCTTTTAAAATTCGATACGCCCCTGATTGATCTACCGTAATCTGATTATTCTGAATCTTTGAAAAGATCGCATCACCATGCGCTCTGTAACAGGCATAAAAAGAATCTATTTGTTCTTGTGGCACATGCAATTGGAACTCTTTTAAACACATTTTAAAAGGCCAGGAAAGATCATAGAGGGTATCATCGCAATCAAATAAAAATTTCATGTTTTGATTATATAAAAGATAGCTTTGTTTCTCAATAGCGAAGTATAAAGTAAATCACATAGATCCAGCTCAATAATCCGTGTATGATCGCCCAAAATACAGAATGCCAGGTTGTGTAGCTGATAACCATTGCCAGGCATGTACCAAAGGTAATACCATTTTTAACCGTCTTTTTAACAATTGTTTGATTTTTTTCTTCCATGTTGTTCTCCTTTTTGGATATTGTAGCACAAAAAAAAGGACCGGAATGATTCCGATCCTTCATTTACGAAATTAGCTGTATAAATCAACCAGTTTCTTCAAGTGTTCGAAACGAGCGTTGGCTTCTTCTTCAGATTTCGCAAATAATTCTTTTGCTCTTTCTGGGAATGGTTTAACCAAACGAGTGTAACGAGCTTCATTGTTCAAGAATTCCTGATAAGTTCCGTCACCTTCTTTAGAAGTTAATGTGAATGGGTTCTTACCGGCAGCTTTCTTAGCTGGGTCGAAGCTGAACAAGTTCCAGTATCCGGCCTTAACAGCTTTCTTCATTTCATCCTGACAATGGTTCAAACCACCCTTGGCAATACCGTGCAATTCACATGGAGCATAACCGATGATCAAAGATGGTCCATCGTAAGCTTCTGCTTCTGCGATACACTTAACAGCCTGTGCAGGGTTAGCACCTAAAGCAATCTGTGCAACATATACATATCCGTAAGTCATTGCGATTTCGGCCAAAGATTTCTTCTTCATTTCTTTACCGGCAGCGGCAAACTGACATACTTCACCGATGTTACTTGCCTTAGAAGCCTGTCCACCTGTATTTGAATACATTTCTGTATCGAATACAAATACGTTTACGTTTTCTCCAGATGCCAATACATGGTCTAATCCACCGAATCCGATGTCATAAGCCCATCCATCTCCACC
This sequence comes from Faecalicoccus sp. LCP19S3_E2, assembly GCF_052121255.1. Lineage (NCBI taxonomy): Bacteria > Bacillati > Bacillota > Erysipelotrichia > Erysipelotrichales > Erysipelotrichaceae > Faecalicoccus > Faecalicoccus sp. LCP19S3_E2. Next base: position 19,132 of record NZ_JBQKEP010000020.1, read on the forward strand.
GAAGATCCATACAGATTTCTTACCAAAGTACTGTTTGTCGGCCAATACTTCTTTAGCAGCATCCGTACCTAAAGCTTCCAATGCAGCAATTAAAGCCTTTGTTGGTTCAACGTTTGCTTTAGTATCTTCTTTGGTTTCGACAAATTTATCGAAAGCAGCCTGAAGATCTGCATTTCCTGCTTCTTCTACAACCTTAGCTACCTTGGCAATTGTGTGTTCACGAAGTGTCTTGTAGCCTAAAGCCATACCATATCCGTGTTCTGCGTTATCCTCGAACAAAGAGTTAGACCAGGCAGGTCCCTGTTTAGATTCTTTGTTTACAGTGTAAGGACATGTTGCAGCCGGACCACCCCAGATAGAAGAACATCCAGTTGCGTTAGAGATATACATCTGTTCACCGAATAACTGAGTAACTAAACGTGCATATGATGTTTCGGCACATCCACCACAAGATCCGGAGAACTCTAATAATGGCTGATTGAACTGAGAACCTTTGACGGTTTCATCTTTCAAACCGATATCTTTCTTAGATACATTGGCAACTAAGTAATCAAATACTGGCTGCATATGTAACTGGGATTCCTGAGGTACCATCTGGATGGCACCGGTAGGACATACAGTGATACATTCACCACATCCCATACAGTCAAGCGGTGTAACACTCATTGTGAACTTCAATTCGCTTGCTTTAGGTTTTGTATCAGCCAGCTTGATTTCAGCCGGAGCTGCTTTGACTTCTTCTTCATTCAATAAGAATGGACGAATTGTCGCATGGCTACATACGAAGGCACACTGGTTACACTGGATACATTTGTTAGAATCCCATTCCGGAACCATAACGGCTGTACCACGTTTTTCATAAGCACTGGCACCTGTTTCCCATTGACCATCTGTGTGTGCATTGAAGGCAGATACAGGTAAGCTGTCTCCATCCATCAAGTTAACTGGTTCCATGATTTCTGTAACCATCTTAACTGTGGCAGGACGTCCTGTTTTTTCTGCGGGAGCTGCATCAGCTTCTGGATTAGCCCAGGAAGCAGGTACTTCTACTTTATGCAATGCATCTACACCAGCATCAATAGCTTTGTAGTTCATTTCTACAACCGCATCACCTTTTTTAGAGTAAGATTTCTTAGCGGCTTCTTTCATGAAAGTAACAGCCTCATCGATTGGCATGATATCTGCTAATTTGAAGAAAGCAGACTGTAAAATCGTATTGGTACGTTTACCCATACCGATTTCGATAGCTTTATCGATCGCATTGATCGTATATACCTGAATGTTGTTTTCGGCAATATATTTCTTGGCATCAGCAGGCATATGTTTGTCTAATTCTTCATCAGACCACTGACAGTTGATCATGTAGATACCACCAGGTTTAACGTCCTGTACCATCTTATATCCCTTAGTTACATAAGAAGGGTTGTGGCAGGCAACAAAGTCAGCCTGGTTGATGTAATATGGGCTCTTAATTGGGTTGTCTCCAAAACGCAAATGAGAAATTGTGATACCACCTGTTTTCTTAGAGTCATACTGGAAGTAAGCCTGGATATATTTATCCGTGTGGTCACCGATGATCTTTGTAGAGTTCTTGTTGGCACCAACTGTACCATCTCCACCAAGACCCCAGAACTTACATTCGATTGTTCCCGGTGCACTTGTGATTGGAGCTGGTTTTACTTCTGGCAATGACAAGTTTGTCACATCATCCACGATACCGATCGTGAAACGTTCTTTTGGTTCATCCTTCAATAATTCTGTATATACGGCAAATACACTTGAAGGTGGAGTATCTTTAGAACCTAAACCATAACGTCCACCAACTAATTTGATGTCGTTCATTCCGGCTTCTCTTAATGTTGTCGCAACATCCAGGAACAATGGTTCACCTAAAGAACCTGGTTCTTTTGTACGGTCTAATACCGCAATTTTCTTAACCTTTTCCGGTAACACCTTCAACAAGTGTTTGCTTGACCAAGGACGATACAAACGAACTTTGATAACACCAACTTTTTCACCTTTTGCGGTTAAGTAATCGATAACTTCTTCGCATACGTCATTGATGGAACCCATAGCGATGATGACACGATCTGCATCCGGTGCTCCATAGTAGTTGAACAAATCATAGTTTGTTCCCAGTTTTTCATTAATCTTGCCCATGTATTTTTCAACTACAGCAGGTAGATCATCATAAACTGTATTGATGGCTTCACGATGCTGGAAATAGATATCTCCGTTTTCGTGAGAACCACGCATAGCTGGATGTTCTGGATTCAACGCATGGTTACGGAAAGTTTCAACATCTTCCATAGGGCAGATGTCTTTTAAATCTTCATAATCCCATGTTTCAATTTTCTGAATTTCGTGTGATGTACGGAAGCCATCAAAGAAGTTGATGAAAGGAACTTTTCCTTCCAAAGCAGCACAATGTGCAACCGGAGATAAGTCCATAACTTCCTGTGGGTTTGTTTCACAAAGCATCGCAAAACCTGTCTGGCGGCAAGCATAAACGTCACTGTGATCACCAAAGATGTTCAATGCTTGTGTCGCAACCGTACGTGCAGAAACATCAAATACACAAGGCAGCTGTTCAGCAGCAATCTTGTACATATTTGGAATCATCAATAACAGACCCTGAGAGGCTGTGAATGTATTTGTTAAAGCACCAGCAGCTAAAGATCCATGTACAGCACCGGCTGCACCAGCTTCAGACTGCATTTCTGTAACAACTACCTGATTCCCAAAGATGTTTTTACGTCCACCGGCAGACCAGATATCAATTTGGTCAGCCATTGGACTAGATGGAGTAATAGGGTAAATTGCCGCAACATCAGTATACGCATAGGCAACGTGAGCCGCAGCTGTATTTCCATCCATCGATAGTTTAGCTCTAGGCATGATTTCAATTTCCTCCTTATTACAGTAATCCTATACCTTAACTATTATACGAGTTTTTAGTCCGATTTTAAAGTCCAACTCAAAAAAAGCTTATGTTTTTAGTTGTATAACGATAACCGAAAAAGAGCCATTCCGGCTCTTTTACTTATTCTTTTCCCAAAAGCTTGAACATGTTCTTTTTATATACTTCAACGCCAGGCTGATTGAACGGGTTCGAATCATTCATCAAAGTTGTCATCGCAATGGCCTTAAAGTAGAACATACACATATTACCGAAACTGTAAGCGCTCATATCTGGCATAGTAATGATAATGTTTGGTACACCACCTGTTTCTTCATGAGCCTGTAAAGTTCCTTTAGCGGCCATCTTGTTAACCCAGTCAATCGATTTTCCGGCTAAGTAATTCATGTTGTCCAAGTTTTCATCATCGCTTGGGAAAGTCAGATCGATCATCGGTTTTTCTACATACAGATTGGTCTCAAATAATATTTTCTTTCCATCCTGTACAAACTGTCCCAGTGAATGAAGGTCTGTAGAGTTACATACACTATCCGGTAAAATACCTTTTCCATCTTTTCCTTCACTTTCACCAAACAACTGTTTCCACCATTCGGCAATCATCTGCATCTGCATTTCATAGTTGACAAATAATTCCACATCATAACCTTCGTTTTGTAAGATACGACGCGCTACCGCATAACGATAAGCCGGGTTTTTATCCAGATCGGCATCACCGTATTCACCCATGCCATCATGCAGACCCTTCATGATTTCATCAATATCGATACCGGCTACGGCAATTGGTAAAAGTCCTACCGGTGTAATGACAGAGAATCGTCCACCGATATCATCCGGAATTACGAATGTTTCATAGCCTTCTTTATCGGCCAAAGCCTTTAATGTACCACGGGCTTTATCCGTTGTCGCATAAATACGTTTTTTGGCATCTTCCCCGTATTTTCCTTCCATAAACTGTTTTAAGATACGGAATGCGATTGAAGTTTCTGTTGTTGTTCCTGATTTTGAAATTACGTTAACGCTAACTTCCTTATCTTTTATATAGTCCATGACCTGTGCAATATAGCTGCTGGAGAAAGTATTTCCCATGAAGATGATTTCCGGCTTTTTCTGTGCGTATAAACCGTTGATCATTTCAATCGCAGCACGGGCACCAAGGTAAGAGCCACCGATACCGCATACGACAAACACATCGCTGTCATTTTGGATCTTCTGTGCACATGTCTTAATGCGGGCAAATTCTCCTTTGTCATAATCGTCAGCCCATGTCATCCAACCGATAAAATCATTTCCCTTGCATGTTTTCATACGCAAAGATTCATCGATCTGATTGACTTGCTCCTGATACGCTTTTACATCCTCTTTTAAATGAGCATGTTGTAAGTCTAACTGAATCATGTTATTGTACCTCCGTTATTCTACGAGCACATTATATCACGAAAAAAAGAATCTGTGATATAATACTAACGGTTTAGGAGTGAAAAAAGAGTATGTTTCCACAAGCTTTATTTCCATTGTTTGTTGCCCTTTCATGCAACCTGATCGCACAAGCGGCAAAAACGATCTTTTATTATTTAAAATCCGGAAAATGGGATCTGCACTGGGTTGTTGCCAGTGGTGGGTTTCCCAGCTCCCATTCCAGTACGGTCACCGGTTTATCGATGGCTATCGGAATGCAGGAAGGATTTGATTCCACGATTTTTGCGGTAACGGCAGTATTTGCCTTTATCGTGATGTATGATGCCTGTCATGTCCGTTACTATTCCGGAAAAAATATCGAATTAACGCAGCAGTTGATCAAGGATCTAAAAGACATGGAAGTACAACTGGATAATCCTATATACGAAGAACAGCTCAAATCCGTATTGGGACATCGCTTTGTGGAGGTCCTGGGTGGCTTTGTCGTAGGACTGGTCTTTCCTCTTTTGTTCATCCCTTTATTTTTAGGATAGGAAGTGAGACAGAATGTCAGAAGAAGTTGTAATGCCGGACATGAATCAAATCAACGCATGTCTAGATAAGATTCGTCCTTATATTCAACAGGATGGCGGCGATATTGAACTGATGGGTGTCGATGAAAACGCAATCGTTTATGTAGCTTTTCGCGGAGCCTGTGCCGGATGTATGATGGCAGCCGAAGATTTTTCTTCCGGTATCAAATTATTACTGATGGATGAAGTTCCCGGCATTCGCGATGTACTGCTGATTGGATAAAGAAAGATGCTGATTTGATATGATCCCACTAAAGTGGACACACGAAATAAATAAACGTGTATCTATGGAGGTGGGATTTTTCTATGGGAAGAAAGCCAAAATTATCTGCTGATATGAAGGTATGT
>NZ_JBQKEP010000021.1:0-21231 GCF_052121255.1 Faecalicoccus sp. LCP19S3_E2
TCAAAATCAAAAAATAATGTATGCATAAAGATTCCTTTCCAGACAACTTATATATTATAGGCTATTTTTCTAAAATCAAAAAATAAGATTTTTCCTAACCATAGGAAATATACACGGATTCGACCCAGGTTAAAATTTAGGTGTATAATATTGAAAACGAAAGGATTCCATATGTCATCTTTAAAAGTATTATTTGCCTATACAAAAGGTATTCGACGATATTTTGTTTTTTCTATTTTATGTGTTGCGATTGAAACTTCATTTGAAGTTTTTATCCCACTGTTGATGTCAGAGATCATCGATGTGGGGATTGCACAAAAAGACCCTTCTGTTTTTATGGAACAGGGTCTTGAAATGATTGGCTGTGCCATCTTATCTTTAATTTTTGGTTTACTGTATGCTCGGTATGCCGCTAAGGCCATTACCTTATTTGGTCAAAGGCTTCGATCTGTACAATATCAGAAAATTCAAAGTTATTCTTTTGCCAATTTAGATCACTTTGAAACCAGTTCTTTGATCACACGTTTGACAAGCGACGTGACAGTGATTCAGAATTCACTGGTCAATGGGATTCGTCCTTTTGCCCGTGGCCCGATTATATTAATTTTAGGTCTTTTGATGTCTTTTCTGATCAATAAAGAACTTTCTGTGATTTTCTTGTTTACCACCCCGATCCTGGCTGTCATTCTCTTTTTTGTGGTCAGAAAGGTAGCCCCTATGTATTCTGTACTACAAAAAGCCATTGATTCCGTCAATCGCTTGATTCAGGAAAATCTAACGGCGATTCGGGCTATTAAAGCCTTTGTGCGCGACGAATATGAAGAAGAACAATTTGAGAAAGTGAACCAGGACCTTGCCAAAATTTCTCAAGATACTTTCCATATTGCCTCTTTAAATACCCCGGCCTTTCAAATGACCATGTACATGGCCATCGTTGGTTTAATGACCTTAGGTATTCATTTAATTGTACAAAATCAAATGCAGGTGGGAGAATTAACCGGTGTTTTAAGCTACGTGCTTCAGATCATGAATTCTTTGATGATGATCTCCAATGTCTTTTTATTGATTACTCGTTCTTTGGCTTCCTGTAACCGTATTGCCCAAGTTGTGGAAGAAAAAGTCACTTTGATCTCCGGTGCCCTTCCATTGACGCCAAAGGACAGTTCCATCGATTTTCATCACGTGTATTTTAAATATGCACAAAACGCCAAAGAATACGTGCTTAATGATATTGATTGGCATATTCCGGCCGGTTCCACAGTAGGGATCATGGGAGCAACCGGCAGTGCCAAATCCAGTTTGGTACAATTGATTGCCCGGTTATACGATGTCAGTGAAGGCTCCATCAAAATTGGTCAGGTCGATGTTCGTGATATGAATTTGGAAGATCTTAGAAACAGAGTGGGAATGGTCTTACAAAAGAATACCTTATTCTCAGGTACGATTAAAGAAAATATGCGTTGGGGCGATTCAAACGCAAGCGATGAAGAAATTCAAGAGGCTTGTAAAATCGCATGTGCTGATGAATTCATTCAAAAGATGCCGGATCAATACGATACATACATCGAACAAGGTGGAAATAACGTATCCGGTGGTCAAAAACAACGTTTATGTATTGCCAGAGCTTTATTGAAGAAACCAAGGATCTTAATTTTAGATGATTCAACGAGTGCGGTTGATACTAATACCGATCACGCAATTCGAAATTCACTTTCAAAAATTCATGGATTGACACAGATCATCATTGCCCAGCGTGTCAGCTCTGTCAGTCATTGTGATCAAATTTTGATCTTGGAAGACGGAAAGATTGCTGCGAAAGGATCTCATGAACAACTCCTGCAAACAAGTGATTTCTACCGCGGTTTATATGAATCACAACAGAAAGGAGCCAGTCTATGAAACCACAAAACATCACCCAAACCATTCGTAAACTGATGCATTATATGGGAAATCATGCGCTTTTATTTGTGTTAGTCGGCATTCTGGTTGCCCTTTCCGCATTAGGAAATCTTCTTGGTACATATATGATTCGTCCTGTGGTCAACGAAGTACTGAACACCGGGTTAGATAAAGCTTTCCTTCAAATCCTGCTCATGGCATTTATCTTTTTGATTGGTGTTTTATCCGCTTTAGGCTATACACAGATCATGGCAGTCGCCGCCCAAAAAGTGGTCAAAGATATTCGACAAGATTTATTTCATGTACTGCAAAAACTGCCATTGTCCTTCTTTGACACTCACTCACACGGTGAACTAATGTCACGCTTTACCAACGATGTAGATACGGTATCGGATGCGTTAAACAACTCTTTTGCGATGATGATTCAAAGCTTTATCCAGGTAGTTGGTACTTTGATTCTGCTCTTTGTATTAAGCTGGCGATTGTCTTTAATCGTAGTACTTTTTTACATCATCATGTTTATCTATATCCAATTTTCCAGTAAAAAAAGCAAATCTTATTTCTCTTTACAACAAAAAAACATCGGAGATATCAATGGTTTTACTGAAGAGATGATTTCCGGCCAAAAAGTCGTCAAAGTTTTTAATCATGAAAAAGCAAACCAAAAAGTTTTTGAAAAGTTAAATAAAAATCTGCAGCGCAGCAGTGCCAAAGCACAAGGTTATGCCCAAACAATCGTTCCGATGGTCGTATCCTTGTCCTATGTCAATTATGCGATTGTATCCGTACTAGGTGGGTACATGGTTTTAAGAGGACAAATGGATGTCGGTTCTTTGGCCAGTTATTTAATTTTCGTGCGGCAGGCGGCTATGCCAATCAACCAGTTTACGATGCAGATGAATTTATTATTGACATCTCTTTCCGGGGCTGAACGCATCTTCGAATTGATGAATATGGATCCGGAAGTTGACCAGGGAAAAATAACTCTTGTCAGCATTCGTAAAGAAAACGACCAAATCATCGAAACCAAGGAAAATACCGGACAATGGGCATGGCGACACCCCAGAGAACAAGGAATTGAATACGTTTTACTGCAGGGAGATGTTCGTTTTCACGATGTCAGCTTTGGTTACACGACAAAGAAAACGATTCTGCATGATATTTCCCTATATGCCAAACCTGGACAAAAAGTTGCGTTTGTCGGTGCAACCGGTGCAGGTAAAACAACCATCACCAATTTGATCAACCGCTTCTATGACATTCAAAATGGTTCGATTACTTATGATGGCATCGATATCAAGCTCATCAAGAAAGCCGATCTAAGACGATCTTTGGGTATCGTACTACAGGATACTCACTTATTCACCGGTACGATCTTAGATAATATTCGTTTTGGGAATCTGGAAGCCACAGACGATGAATGCGTTCGCGCAGCCAAATTAGCCAATGCGGATTCCTTTATTCGCCGATTACCGCAAGGCTATCAAACTATGATTCATAACGATGGCAGCAATCTTTCCACCGGACAAAGACAGTTATTAGCCATTGCCCGTGCTGCCGTGGCCGATCCTCCGGTATTAATTTTAGATGAAGCGACTTCTTCCATCGATACGCGAACAGAACAGTTGATTGAAAAAGGTATGGATCAATTGATGGAAGGGCGAACTGTATTTGTGATTGCCCATCGTTTATCCACAGTCCGCAATGCGGATGTCATTATCGTTTTAGATCATGGACAAATCATTGAACGTGGAAATCACGAACAGCTGATTGACCAGCATGGTGTATATTATCAGCTTTATACCGGTATGTTTGAACTCTCTTAAAAAAACAGGAAGCTTGAAGCGAACCCCAAAGTTTGGACACCAAACAAAAGGAGGTTCGCTTTTATTATGTCAAAGCTGACAAATGATCAAAGACTGGAAATCTACCATAAGAGAAAACAGGGCATGACAATATCTGATCTAGCCAAATTATATAATGTAAATAAGCATACGATAGAATATCTTATTCGTCTTTTAGACAGGCATGGTGAAGATGTGCTCAGAAAAAGAAAAAATCGATATTATTCTCCTGAATTAAAGCTGGAGATCATCAATAAAGTATCCATGGAACATCGCTCCATAAATGAAACGGCTATTGAATATGGGTTGTCCAGTCATGGAATTCTGTATAACGGGATGAAATCTTATAAAGAAAACGGGTATACTGTAGTGGAAAAGTAAAACTCGTTGATTCTAACAACAAAGATACCATCATCAGACAGAAAGACGAAGAGATCCTGCATTCCGATCAGAGGTGGCAGTATCAGATGACCGGATATCATAAGAACCTTAAAGAAAAAGGAATCATACAATCGATGTCCCGCAAAGGCAACTGTCTGGACAATTCATTGATGGAGAATTTCTTTGGAAAAATGAAGAACGAAATGTTCTATGGATACGAGCATACTTTCCATACGTTAGAAGAGATAAAGAAAGCCATGGAGGAATATATCGAATATTACAATACGCAGAGGATCACTGTAAAATTAAAAGGACTGACTCCTGTAGAATACAGAATCAATCCCTTCAACTTTAGAAAAACAATTACAGTGTCCAAATAATTGGGTTCACTTCAGCTTCCTGTTTTTAATTACCATACATTACGATTGATCGTTCCATCCTCAAAAGTAAAACCAGAACCATGAATTTCATTGACATCACTGACAACCATAAAAGCGGCTGGATCAATCCGGTTGATTTCTTGTTCCACCAAAGGATATTCTTTTCGAGAAATCACACACATTACAACAGGACGTTCCTGTTGTGTATAACCACCTTTTCCAGAGAGAATCGTTACTCCACGGCTCATCGTATTCATTAAATAATCACGAACTTCATCCCACTTTGATGAAATGATCATAACGTTCTTGGCACTCTGTGAACCTAACAGGACTGTTTTATTGATAACCTGACCAGAAATAAACACAGTAATGATTCCAACCAGTGCCTTTTGAAGACCATAGGTTATCACACCAAATAAAATCGTTAAAATATCCACGATCATGACAGAATTTCCAGAGGACAACCGGGCATACTTATGTATAATCAAGGCCGGAATATCCATTCCTCCTGTACTGGCACCGGCTCGAAACGCCAATCCCAGGCCAAACCCTGCCAACACACCGGCATAAATTGCCGCCAAATAATCAGGCATAACAAATGTATCTGCAGGGAATTGTTCTACCACTGCCGATAAAAGCGTAACTAGCACTGGATAGGCAATGGCTGATACCACTGTCTTCAAAGCAAATTCTTTTCCTAAAAAAATAAATCCTAAAATAAAGAGTCCCACAGTCAAAATATTGATCATCCAAACTGGATCTACTGGAACTAATGGTTGTAAAGCCACAGATAAACCGGCAATTCCTCCATCTAGTAAATGATTTGGCAATACAATGAACGCAACTTCGCAAGCAATGATCAAGTTGCCTAATACTACAAAAATTAAATCTTTCCACCAATTCTTATTTTTCCCCATAACAACCTCCCATATGCACCTTGTCATTATAACATTGAAACACTATGCAAATAAGAGATTTTAAGGTATCTATGCAAATTCTCACATAAAACCTGCTTATAAAATGATTTTTTCCATCCAATAATTTTCCATCACCACACCTCGTACATACACTATTTGTTTTTGTATACATCGATAGCCTCTATGCGCAAAAAAAGGCTTTGCCGTTATAGAAGCTTGTGTGATAACTCTTTTCGTTGCCAAAGCTTCCAAGGCATCACATAACATAGTGCCAATTCCTTCATTTTGATGATCTTTATGTACGAACAATCGATCCAGATACCCTTGTGCATCTATATCCCCAAAGCCAACGATCTGACCATCGTTTTCAACAACAAACGTAGTGTGATCTAAAAAACGCTGATTCCACGCATTACGATCGTATTCTACAGGTGCCCACGCATCCAATTGTATCCTGGTATAATCGACTGCATTCACCGTATGCACTGTATTCCAAAATAAGTCGCGTAAAATTGGCGCATCTTCTTCCTTATAAGAACGAATGTACATTTTACAAGTTCTCCAACATATGTGATATTACAGAGTATTCATCATATGGACCAATTTGATGGCTTGCTGCTTCTTTAGCCTGCACAGTACCTGTAGATGGACAATAGGAATGTTCAAAACGCTTTAACATCGATAGATCATTTAACCCATCTCCATACACATACACATCTTCATCACGAATATGAAGAAAATCTGCAAGTTCTTTGACCGCATTTCCTTTTGTCACACCAAAACCTGTTATTTCAGCTAAACTAGTCACACTCGGTGCATTGACAATTTTATCCGCATAGTGTTTTGATAATTCTTCAATTTCTTGATACATGTCTTCATGCGTACAATGCAGATTCACTTTATAAATGTCTTTCGATAAAATATCAAAAGGATCACATTGAAAATGATATTTTCTCAAGTTTTTTGCCATATTTTTTTGAACTTCCCGATTTCTCATTCTTTGATTTTGCATATATATCTTCGTGAAAGTTTCCTCATCCCCTGTCGTATAAATTTCATCGAATGTCTGGTATTCAAATTTATACGGCGTTTCAAATAAGAGAAGCCGGATAGTTTCTTTATCCATTGGATGTGAAGAAATGATATGTCCCTCTTTATCTAAAATACAAGCGCCGTTCATACCAATCAGAAAGGTATCTACCAAACCCGCAGAACGGGTTAACGATAAGTTTCTACCGGTACACACAGTAAAAATATGTCCCGCTTCAAATATTTTTTCAATACCTTCATTGATTCGATAATCCGATTGATGATTTCTATTCAGTAAAGTTCCGTCTAAATCCGAAGCAAACAATTTCATAGGCAATCTCCTTTGTCCCTATTATACATGGTTTCACTTTCTTCGACATCCTATTTTCCAACACAATATCCAACCTGCCACCAATAAAGCTCCAATACTTGCCAATACTATCCAATGTATAGACAAGGGCCTCTGTATATCTACATTTGCGTTCTCTTCTACTCTTGTACCAGTCACTAATAATCGGTGTGAATTGATCATATAAGGGGTACACGTCACAAGGGTGGCTAAATCCTGGTTCACGTCCAAAGGTTCCATTTGAAACGCATCCGGCAAAATGGTATCTATAGAAATCACTTTATATGTATGAAGTCCTTTGACTGTATAAATAGAAAAAGTATCTCCAATTTCCAATTCGTTCAATCTAGAAAACAATGCAGCACCTGGTAGTCCTCTATGGCCTGCCAACATAGTGTGTGTACCTATACCACCAGATGGAAACGATGTACCACTCAAATGGCCAATCCCCTTTTGTAAGGTGGTATCCGATGTTCCTTCGTAAATAGGTTCTTTAACTTGAATTTTTGGTATTATGATTTCTCCAATTACATCATGAGCGGCCAGCCGATCATTGATCTTGTATACCTCCTGACCGGAAGAGTATGGATCACTTACACTTTGATTTAAAGTCGATTGGTTATATTTTTCTATTTCCTTTGCCAGCTGTTCTCGATCTTTATCTTGTATGGATTGAACATATTCTTCAAAATCATTAGTACTTTGCATACTACTTTGCTCATGTTCAAAATGATGTACTATTGGATAAAGTACTAAAAGAACACCCAAAACAATCAATGTTATATAAATATATTTTTTAAATTTCATATTCTTTTCTAAAAAGACAGGCTATTTTGCCTGTCTTATTTCTTTTTATTCTTTCGGAATCCCTTCCAACCGATTCCTGTCAATATAAGACCTGATATCGTATAGAATAGAGAACCTATTCCTCCCGTAGAAGGAAGAATGATTCGATTAGAAATTTCATAGACGATCTGGATCGTCTTAGTTTCCGTAGAGGGATCGACATTTTCTGCTTCCACTTTCTCCATGGAAGGTTTTTCATATCCCTGTGAACTCAAGTCTGGAGAAACAACCTCGCTCCATTCTCCATCTGTATGCATCCAAGCCTGATCTGGGTCTTCGGTATCTACTTGATTATCATCATTGGTATCATATCCTAACACTTCGCCTGTCACTTTATCAATGATCACATGTCGTTCAAATTCAACTGTCTGCTCCACAGAATCCGCTACATTTTCTTTTGTCATTCCATCGATATATTCAATCGTTCGTGTAGTGGATTTTTGAAGATTTTCTTTGCCTGCTTCTTTAGGCCAGACACTTTCACTGCCATCGATAGGATCTCCCGGTGTTTTCGCATTGTCAGGAGTGATTGTTTCATACGTATGTTCCAGATGGATGATTACAACCTGATCAGTGGATGGATCTATGTCAAAGTGTTCCGGCAGTGTATCCACGCTCACGATCGCATACCCTTTTGTACCATAGCCATCTGCAATCTTCTGCAAATCCTCCTGAGTCTTGTTCAAAGATGCTCCGGAAGGTCCGGTATCTAAAAGAACATTGTCTTCCAGTGTTTTCTTAGCCGTATCATCGATAATCGTATAAACCACCTTTTGTGTGGAACGATCATAGGTAACTGTAACGGTTTCATCACTTGTATTGGATGTCACAACCTTTTCATCGACTTTGGAAACATCGGGTGCTTCATATCCTTTCGAAGATAAATCCGGTGAGGTTACTTCAGCCCAGGTATTGGAGTCTGTCATCCAGGCATCGTCGGCATTTTTAGTATCCACCATGCCATCTCCATTGGTATCGTAGCCTAGTACTTCGCCAGTTACTTTATCCACAACCACATGACGAGTGAATGTAATGGTTTGTTCAACCGAATCGGCCACTTTTTCCTTGGTTAGACCATCTACATAATCAATCGTTCGTGTGATTGATTTTTGAAGAGAAACTTGATCCACTCCATCCGGCCAATTTGACTCACTACCATCAATTGGATCTCCAGGGGTTTGTGGATGGTCTGGTGTCACCGTAACAGTCGCATGTTTTAGATGAATGGTTACCACTTGGTCTGTCGTTGTATCGCTATCAAAGGTACCTGGTAGTTCATCTTGTGAAACCACTTCATAGCCTTTGTCCGTATAGGTTTTGATTATCGCATCGAAATCGTTTTGTGTTTTATGTAAGTCGGTCTCTGAAGCACCGCTGTCGAATGCAACTTTATCCTCTAAAGTCGTATCAGCACTGTCATCAATAATGGTATATACCACTTTTTGCATCGAACGATTATAGGTAACTGTAACGGTTTCATCACTTATATTGGATGTCACAACTTTTTCATCGACTTTGGAAACATCAGGTGCCTCATATCCTTTCAAAGATAAATCCGGTGATGTCACTTCAGCCCAGGTATTGGAATCTGTCATCCAGGTATCGTCGGCATCTGTGGTATCCACCGTACCATCCCCATTGGTATCATAGCCTAGTACTTCACCTGTCACTTTATCAATGATCACATGACGATTAAATGTTACTTTTTGTGTAACAGAGTCAGCCACTTTCTTATGAGTTAGACCATCTACATAATCAATCGTACGTGTGATTGATTTTTGAAGAGAATCCAAATCCACTCCATCCGGCCAATTCATATCCGTACCATCGATTGGTTCTCCAGGTGTTTGTGGATTATCCGGTGTAATCGTGATATACGTATGAGGATACAACACTTTGATTTGTTTGGAATCCATAAAGACATCGACTGTTTCGTTACCTACTTTTGCTAGACTTGGTGTTCCAAAACCTCTGTCACTAAAATCCGGAGAAATGACTTCATTCCATATATTGGAGTCTGTCATCCAGGCATCGTCGGCATTTGTGGTATCTACCATATCATCCCCATTGGTATCATAGCCTAGTACTTCACCTGTCACTTTATCAATGATCACATGACGTTTAAAAGTCATGCTTTGGTTTACAGAATCGGCGATTTTATCACTTGTCAATTCATCCAAATAATCAATGGTACGAGTAATGGTCTTCGATAAAGCATTTGCTCCGGCTTCACTTGGCCAATTCGATTCACTGCCATCGATTGGTTGTCCAGGTTTCTTTGGATCCTCTGGAGTCACTGTAATGATCGCATGTTTTAGATGGACCACAACCTCTTGATCTTTAGATGAATCCGTATCAAATGCAGTTGGTAAAGTACCCTGATTTACCACTTCATATCCTTTATCGGTATAGATTTTGATTATCGCATCGAAATCGTTTTGTGTTTTATGTAAGTTGGTTTCTGAAGCACCGCTGTCGAATGCAACTTTATCCTCTAAAGTCGTATCAGCACTGTCATCAATAATGGTATATACCACTTTTTGCATCGAACGATTATAGGTGACTGTAACAGTTTCATCACTTATATTGGATGTCACAACCTTTTCATCGACTTTAGAAACATCAGGTGCTTCATATCCTTTCGAAGATAAATCCGGTGATGTCACTTCAGCCCATGTATTGGAGTCTGTCATCCAGGCATCGTCGGCATCTGTGATATCGACTTGGTCATCACGATTGGTATCATACCCCAATACAGCGCCTGTTACCTTATCAATGATCACATGACGGTTAAATATCACCTTTTGCGTTACAGAATCAGCAACTTCATCCCTTGTCAATCCATCCACATAATGAATGTTTCTGGTGATGGTCTTCGTAAGTTCCTCTTTTCCTGCTTCACTTGGCCAAATTCCTTCACTGCCATCAATTCGTCCACCCGGTGTCTGTGGATTGTCCGGCGTCACTGTAATCGTTGGATGTTTTAGATGAATGGTAATTACTTGATCGGTTGATTTGTCTGTATCAAATGCACTCGGTACTTCATCTTGTGAAACTACTTCATAGCCTTTATTCGTATAGACTTTGACAATGGTGTCTAAATCAGCCTTCTTTTTAGATAATTTGCTGCCCGAAAGTCCATGATCAAATTCAACTTTATCTTTCAATGTTTTCTTAGCCGTATCATCGATAATCGTATAAACCACCTTTTGTGTGGAACGATCATAGGTAACTGTAACGGTTTCATCACTTGTATTGGATGTCACAACCTTTTCATCGACTTTGGAAACATCAGGTGCCTCATATCCTTTCAAAGATAAATCCGGTGATGTTACTTCAGCCCAGGTATTGGAATCTGTCATCCAGGCATCGTCTGCATTTGTGGTATCCACCGTATCATCTCCATTGGTATCATAGCCTAGTACTTCACCAGTTACTTTATCCACAACCACATGATGGGTGAATGTGACCGTTTGTGTTACCGAATCCGCTACTTTGTCCTTGGTTAAACCATCTACATAATCAATCGTTCGTGTGATTGATTTTTGAAGAGAAACTTGATCCACTCCATCCGGCCAATTTGACTCACTACCATCGATTGGATCTCCAGGGGTTTGTGGATGGTCCGGTGTCACCGTAACAGTCGCATGTTTTAGATGAACGACAATCTCTTGATCTTTTGAAGTATCGCTATCAAAGGTACCTGGTAGTTCATTTTGTGAAACCACTTCATATCCTTTATCGGTATAAGTTTTGATTATCGCATCGAAATCCTTTTGTGTTTTATGTAAGTTAGTTCCTGAAGGACCGCTGTCAAAAGACACTTTATCTTCTAAAGTCTTCTTAGCACTGTCATCGATAATCGTATAAACCACTTTTTGGGTATCCGCTTTGATATAGACATACGCATCCATTTCCCCTGTAAAGGTTCCCTGTGCAGCCGCATCATCTTGTTGGACAATTTGATATCCTGCTGGTGCCTGCACCTCATTTTGGTACGTTTCATTTTTGACACCGTTAAGTTCTTGTTTCAAGCTATCCACTTCGGTACCATCACTTGGTGTCCATGTGTCCTTAGGACTTACCCCCGTTATGTCAATATAGTGTACCGTCACCTTGTATTCTTTTTGTTTATAAAAATAAACAACATCCTGTGTCTGATCATCTAGCGTACCCTTTTCTTTTCCTTGCGCCAATCCTACATAGGTATAATCTTCCACATCAACAGGAGATGTTGTAAAAGAATCATAAGAGGCTCCTGTACCATCTGTATTTCGGCCCGTAATCACTTTCGGATCCGCAACATTCACATCTGTTGGAGTGGTCCCATCTTTGGTTTCTTTGTAGTAAACATGGATTTGCGGCGTACCATAAATCTTCGTTTCTAAATCCGTTCGATTGCTTAAAGTGCCCAATCCCTGATCATCGTTATGGGCATAACTATAAGTTGGTATAATAGCTGTTTGTCCGATACTTTGATCATTGATATTTTCAACTTGAATTGGCAAATAGGCAACCATCTGTACTTTGGTTTGAATGGCGGAAGAGTTTAATGCCACACTTCGAATACTGGATCAATCTTTCACTTGATCCTCTGTCATCCAATCCTCAGAATTTAATTCGATCTTCACATTGGAATTTGCCTTTGGCAGGTCAAGCGATTTTGTAGAATAGTACAATGTGCCAACAGTTTCTACTCTTCCTGGTCCTGTCAACACCAAAGAATACGAATCATTTCTAGGCAGTATCGCAATCGCCTGTCCATTGATATAGTCATAGTTTGTACTATTGGTGATTGCTAAACGAAGAATTCCTTTTGGTTTATCATCGCTAGTATCACTTTTAACACCACGATCAAAGCCGGCTGCTCCTGCTCCTTGTCCATAATAGGCTGTAAGACTTGTTTTTTCACCAGACACCCCATTTTTAAAGCCTACAATGGTTGGAATCGTAATTTTCCATGCTTTCCCTTTGCCTCCATCGTATACTTTTCCGCCATATTTAGGATGCGTGGCAGGATCATTTTGATCAATCACACGAGTGACCCAGTCCGTTGTTCCTTGAGCCGATACAGCCATGTCACTGACTTTAAATGGAATCTGATTTGGATAGAAAAACGAACCCATATTAGCATTTTTAGGCACGTTGACCTCATACATTGAAAAATCAAATTGCGTCACATGTTCTCCACTTTCATCGATGCCTAAATCAGTAATCACGGGATAATATTTTTTCTTACTTTCCGGATGTGTCCATCCATAATCCCCCAATTTAGAATAATCTACATCAATGGCTTGATGGGCAATGCTTCGTACTTGAACGACAGGTAAGCGCACATAATGAGGGCGGTCAATGGCCGATTCAGGCAATATGATTTTATTTTCAGTATCCTCGGGTACAGCTGTTTCCATCCCCAAGCCAGACCATCCATATTTACCTGAAATCAATTGGCCCTGGGTATAGGTTCCACTCATATCATAATTCATACTATTCGCAATACTATAAGCCGTACCCGCAATCGCATAGTCATCAAAATATTTTAAATGCCCTACGACATCAATATCCGTATCCGATGTTACACTATGAACATGTATTTGAATGGGAACCTGCTGACCACTTTGGTACGTTCCATCTTCAATAACCGCATTTTTTAATCGTATAGAAATATTGTTGCCTGGTAAAATGTTGGCTTCTCCTTCAATGCTGACAATGTGGGCTCCATTGGAAAGAGCAGCATCAATCTGGGCATTGCTTGATTTAATAGAATTCACTTCAATGACTTCACCTGTATCCAAAGTAATTTGAAAAGGTCCATTGTCTCCTTCATTGTTCGATTGAGAAACACTTCCTCTTACTCCCGTGCTGATAATCACATCCGTAATATTTCCACACCAATTTTGCGGAAGTGTAATTTTATAGGTACGCAAAGTATTGGTTTGGTTCGTTTTTTCATCTTCAAAATCCACACCAATATACGGCATTTTCTCATTCACACCAGGTTTGTCGGTTTTCCCGGTCAAGAAACCTGTCACTTTATATTCATCGCTGATGGATTTCGCATAAAATCCTTCATGTTCGAGATCCACATCATTTTTACTATAGCCTTCCAGAACAAAACCATATTTACCCGTCATAACACCAGGGTTGGCCTGACCAAGAATCACCGTCGATAGATTTCGATTTTGAACCGGTACTGTCATTTCACCTCCACCTAAAAATTTAGGGGACAAGGTTAGTTCCGGTGTAAATTGATAGGTACCTTTCGGAGTACCTTTTTCAAAATAACCATAAAAATAATGGTGAGATACGGGATAGTTGCTGTAACCTGCACCTTGTATATTAGTAATCACAATATCTCCGCCAGGTCCGTCCGGTTGAGATACCCCTGTTGGAATCCCCGGTACATTTTTTTCATCCGAGTCAATATTGTTGGAATTGCCCCACCAATTATGCATCGAGGCCCCTTTTAATACAAATCCCTTTGGTACGTGAATCACACCATTCATCGTTGGGTTGTTGGCTACACCAAATCCCATGATAGGATCATTGCGTGCAGGATCATGTACGATATCCATAGTAAAAGTGTAAATGGATTTGCCATCGGCTGTAAATGTATTATCCGGTCGGGCATTGTTTTTTACATCTGCCACAAAATCCATGGTTTCCGGGTTGTTGACATGAATGGTTCCTTCTAAATGTGCACTCGGTGCCTCTACAATCACTTTTAAATCCGTGTTTCCCGGGGCAAATTGATAGTTGTTATAATTGCCGTTAGAACCATATGGATACAATCCAAACTTATAAGACACATTAAAAGTAATCAAAGCATCATTGGGAGAACTGTTTGTATATGTCAAGAGGGTACCATTGTTTTGATCCATCGACTTTACAACCTTATAACCATCCGGTGTATCATGATTCACCTCCGATAGACCTGCCGGCAGATAAACCGTAAAAGACTCATATCCTTTGACCATCAATGAAACCTGAAATTGTGCCGCCTTATTATCAGCACTTGGCCAATTCAATCCCACAGGATCCAATGTATAAGAAATCTCATGATCAATGGTGTTTGTCGTAGGTGTCATATCAATAGCATTCGCACTTCCAACCGCCTCTGTAGCCGGTGACTCTTCAACCGGTTGTACATCTTCTGCAGCCGGCAAAGTCTGCTCTTCTGGTTTTTTCTCTGTATTCAAATCCGGATTGGTTTCGACTTTCGATGAATCTTCCGATGGAAGAGAAGAAGTATTAGCTTCGTTGGCAGAAGACGATTCCGTTTCCTGTGCCTGCACCCCCACTGTCTGTATCAACATCGTGGATGCGGTTAAAAATGATAAACCACTGCTATATAGCTTTTTCTTTCTTTTATTCATCTGCGACTCCCCTTTCTTCTCCAAATGATCCATACCACGATTCCTAAGGCGACTATACCCGACATCAACCATATTTTTTGATCCAGATTTGCACTTGTAGAAGCCCCTTTACTAGAAGCTTCTTGTTTAAAATCTGGCGCGGATGGATGAGATGCATCTGATGATACAATCACTTTCGGATGGATCACATTACTTGTTTGTGACAATGGACTGATAAACAAGACCGAGACTACTTGTAAAGTGTCTGTGGCATCCATTTGACGAACATAGTACACCCCTTTTTCCAATGAGCAGTGAAGGCTTCCATTTTCATCACTTTTAAAAGAAGCATTGATAAGTGTATAAGAGGAATCCAGTTCTTTTTGAGATTGTTGATCCAATTCTTTTAAGGTCTGATCATATTGTTTCTGCCCTTTTGCATCTGTTTCTCGATTCAAAAAGATTGATTTCCATGAATCCGGAAGTTTCCATATCCCATACGTAATTTCTTGATGTACATTATCGGGTTGGATATCGATATTCTGTGCTTCTGATTGTGCATAGACAGAACTGCCACCCAAACAAACACAACATATAATACATATATATACAATATACATTTTCGCTCTTTTCATCATCCTATTCTCCTTTTTGACCGTTTTAGTATTGCGGTCAGTTACAGTATTTTAACACATTCTTACTGTATTACAATCCATACTCTCTTTTAGATCCGTGAATATATTTTGACAATCTAAACAAGGAAAATTAAAATAAACCTATATATAGGAAAGAGGACTTTATATGAAACATCAAGGAATTGGAACTCAATGTGTACAAGGCGGATATACGCCAGGTAATGGAGAACCTCGTCAGATTCCCATTGTACAAAGCACAACATTTAAATATGCTACCAGCGAGGATATGGGAAAATTATTTGATTTGGAAGCTAGCGGGTATTTCTACACTCGCCTTCAAAATCCCACAAATGATGCAGTAGCTGCTAAAATCGCCGAGTTAGAAGGTGGTACAGCCGCCATGTTGACAAGCAGTGGCCAGGCAGCCAATCTATTTGCCATCTTCAACATTGCCGGAAACGGAGATCATATTGTCGCATCCAATAGTATTTATGGCGGAACTTATAACTTGTTTGCGGTTACTATGAAACGTATGGGCATCGATTTTACGTTTGTGGATCCAGATTGTTCTAGTGAAGAACTGGATGCCGCTTTTCAAGAAAACACAAAGGCTGTATTTGGAGAAACCATCGCCAATCCGGCATTAACCGTCTTAGACATCGAAAAATTTGCACAGGCAGCCCATGCTCATGGAGTCCCTTTGATCGTGGACAATACGTTTGCAACCCCCATCCTTTGTCGTCCTTTTGAATGGGGAGCCGATATCATCACACATTCCACGACTAAATATATGGACGGGCATGGAGTGGCCGTCGGTGGATGTATTGTGGATTCCGGAAAATTTGACTGGACCAAATACCCGGATAAATTCCCTGGATTGACCACACCTGATGAAAGCTATCATGGCATTACGTATACCGAACGTTTTGGCTTGGAGGGAGCTTATATCACAAAGGCAACCGCTCAGCTGATGCGTGACTTAGGCTGTATACAGTCTCCTCAAAATGCTTTTTATTTAAATCTGGGTCTGGAAAGCCTGCATGTTCGTATGCCTCGTCACAGTCAAAATGCATTGGCCGTGGCTCAATTCTTATCCAAACATCCAAAAATTCGTTCGGTTCAATACAGTGGATTAAAAGGGGATACCTACTACGATTTAGCACAAAAATATCTGCCTGAAGGATCTTGTGGTGTCGTTAGCTTTGAAATCCAGGGTGGTAGAAGTGCAGCCGAAAAATTCATGAAACATTTAAAACTGGCGGCTATTGAAACCCATGTAGCGGATGCTCGTACGTGCTGCCTTCATCCTGCCAGCACGACCCACAGACAAATGAATGACGAAGAATTAAAAGCAGCCGGTATCAGTGCTGATATGGTTCGTTTCTCCTGTGGCTTGGAAGACGCACAAGATTTAATCGATGACATTGATCAAGCATTGAATGCTTAGGAGGCCATTATGCCGATTAAGATTCCTAATGCACTGCCAGCCACTCGAACACTGACCGACGAGAATATCTTTGTCATGGATGAAACCAGGGCTACAACCCAAGATATACGACCCCTTTATATCTTAGTTTTAAATCTTATGCCCACAAAGATTGAAACCGAAACACAGCTTGCCCGTTTATTAGGAAATACGCCTATTCAGGTCGAGCTGGAACTCATGCAGATGAAAAATCATAAATCAAAAAACGTATCACACGAACATATGCTCAAATTCTATCAAGCATTTGATGCCTTTAAAGATCGTTATTTTGATGGTATGGTCATCACCGGTGCACCTTTAGAACACTTAGAGTTTGAGGAAGTCGACTATTGGGATGAGTTATGCGAAGTTATGGAATGGTCAAAAACACATGTGCATTCGACTTTTCACATCTGTTGGGGTGCACAGGCAGGTCTTTATTATCACTATGGAATTCCTAAAATACAGCTTCCAAAAAAGCTGTTTGGTGTATTTCCACATCAGGTTGTTCGTAAATCCTCTATCCTTTTTCGTGGATTTGACGATAGCTTCATGGTTCCGCATTCGCGCCATACCGCCAATGCAACCCAGGCAATTGAAGACTGTCCCTATTTAAAAATCTTGGCCAGCAGCAAACAAGCCGGTGTATATGCCTGTGCTACTGAAGGGTGCCGTCAAATTTTCATCACCGGTCATTCTGAATACGATCGTCGAACGTTAGAAAAAGAATATTTACGCGATAAAGAAAAAGGGCTTCCCATTCAAGTACCGGAAAACTATTATCCAGGCGATGATGATACACAAGATCCAATTGTCACATGGAAAAGTGGAGCCAATTTACTGTACTCCAACTGGTTAAACTTCATCGTGTATCAAGATACACCGTACGACGTTAATTCCATTGAACCGTTTCATAAGACAAAAGTTCAAAAATAATTTGACACTCAAATTTATTCATGATTCAATACAATCACTATTTACCGCCGGTTAATCAAGCATTGAAGTTCATATCGTAGGCCTTTGAAGATATGAACATCGATGCTTTTTTTTGGGGAGGATCAGACAATGTTCAAAACATTTTGTAAATACGTATCACTCAATGTGCTGGGAATGATTGCCATATCCTGTTATATACTGGCCGATACCTTCTTTGTATCCCAGGGATTAGGTACTAACGGGCTGACCGCTCTAAATTTGGCAATCCCCATTTATAGTTTCATTCATGGAACCGGGCTCATGATTGGCATGGGAGCCAGTTTAAAATTTTCCATTCTAAAAGGGCAGAACGAGCATGATCGTGCTAACCAGGCATTTATGTATGCTTTGTATCTTGGCGCCTTTTTTGCGATCGTCTATGTTTTGATCGCAATGACGGCTCCCCACAACTCTCCATGGCTGGTATGATCATTGGAAGTTTTTCCAATATTCTCTTGGACTGGGTTTTTATCTTTCCTTGTGGCTGGGGAATGTTTGGAGCTGCCTTTGCGACCGGTTTAGCACCGATCATCAGTTTATGCATCACTTCTATGCACTTTCTTCAAAAAAAGAATACCTTTCATGTTTCACGCTGTACTTTTTCCATGCCTCAAGCGCTACAAATCGTATCTATGGGTCTTCCTTCTCTTGTGACAGAGGCAGCTTCTGCCATCGTGATCATTTTGTTTAATATGCTTTTTATGCATTTAGATGGCAATACGGCCGTAGCCGCTTATGGTATCGTCGCAAATATTTCCTTAGTGGTCTTATCTGTCTTTACCGGCATTGCCCAGGGAATCCAACCCATCCTATCCAAAGCCTATGGCCAACAAAACCATAGAGCCTTACAAAAAATATATGGATATGCCATCAAAACCATGCTAGTCTATGCTATATTTGTCTTTCTCTTTTTAGTGTGGAAATCCGATGGAATCACGACAATTTTCAATTCACAACAAAATGAACATTTACAAGTCTTAGCCAATCAGGGAATTGTTCTATATTTCATTGCCTGTCCGTTTGCCGGTTTTAATATCATTACATCGATTACTTTTTCTTCTACACAGTTGACAGTGTATGAACAAATCCTCTCTCTGTTACGTAGTTTGATTTTGATTGTTCCGATGGCATTGCTTCTTGCGTTTACCCTTGGCATTCCCGGTATTTGGCTTTCTTTTCCCGTCACAGAAATTCTTGTCAGTTTGTATGGATTTACACTCATTAAAAAAAATCTCTACTCGTTGTAGAGACTTTTTATAATATCGGAAGCATCAAGCGCTTGTATTTTTGATGCGTCTGAAAGTGTATCTGTATTCCATCGAAACTGATCGTAATTATGTAAATACGAAACATCGACAGAACAAGACGGATACTTTTCAAACCATTTCGGATACTGTTCTGCCATGGTTTGCTGTGCCAACACGATTGCATCCGAGTTCCCTGTCTGATCCAAATCGGTTCCGCAAATTCGGACACCAGGAGGCGATGCGTGCACCAACAAAACACTTCCATCTTCACAAACGCCTAAAACAATATACACATGTTCTTCATTCGACATAATATCGCCAGGTTTAAAGTCGGAGACAGCATTTCTGGGCGTATAGGAACCCCACCCAAAGTCCGCAAATGCCTTCGCCATCTCACCAGATTTCATTACATATCCTTCTTGCCCCGATTCAGTCTGCATGAGATTATAGATAGCCCATCCTACATAACCGGAACAATCCAATCCATCGTGAATCTGATACAAGGTATTTTGATAATCATACGATGCATCCTGTTCTTCAAAAAAAGAGGCCCAGTGATCAGAAACACCAATAGTGACGGCTTCCACTCCGGCACCGGTATCCTCTTCGTTCCATCCTCCGCCCCAGACATACATCGTTTGTCCGACCGGTTCAATCGCAATCTCTAAAAAGCGTTCTAAAGACAAATTCGATTGTTTTGATGATGTACTCGGTTCTGAATGACTGGAAGGCGAAGCATTTCTATGCAGCATGGATAAGCACAATGTGATGATCAAACATATAGGAATGCATAATAAAAGTAAGTGTTTTATATTTAATTTTCGTTTCATATCTCCTCCGTATACAGTATAAAACAAAGGAAGAGATCTATCCACCCGGATAGGCCTATTCCTTTGCGTACTTATGAATGATTTTTTGAATAAGCATCAAGATTTCTTTTGCCTTTGTTTGATCTTCCCAATATTGATTCGTTCCAACCTGTGTTTTTTCCTTGGAAATGTAAATAGCCAATATCGAATGATCTGCCATCACAATTTTGATGCCAACATATAGAAAAGAATACAATAAGACTCCCGGACGTCCAGGTCCCTTCGGAACCACAGCCAAAAAAGGAGTAGATTTACCTCGATGATTAGCTCTTTCATTGAGAATGACAGCCCTTTTTATATAGCGATAATCATAATAACCCAGAGATCCATCTAAAATATGCATTGTCTTATCTGTCGTATTAAATACTACAGAATCAAACAGAATTAACTTTGGATTCTGCATAGTATTCAATCATTTGAATCGTTAGTATGATACTTATGAATAATCTTTAAAAGAAATTCTTCTATTTCTTTCGCACGTTTTCGATCTTCAATATATTGATTAGTACCCGTCTGCGTCTTCTCTTTGGAAGTATAAACACAAAGAATTGTTTCATCATCCATTACGATCTTGACACCAACGTAAACATATGGATCTGTCAAAATTGCCGGAATGCCAGGACCATGCGGTAAAAGCTGAGTAAAAGGAGGCTGACTTCCTTTAAATTTAGCCTTTTCATTTAAAACCAAAGCTCTTTTAATCTTCCGATAATCGTATGTACCTTCTGTGCCATTTTCAATCATCATCGTTTTTTCCTTTGTATCAAATGAAACACCATCAAATTTTTTTATAGTTTCTGACATTTTGATCACCTCTTTAATATACTATAAGATTCTGTACATAAAAATACAATGGTATTAATAAAAACGTCTGAAAAGGACACTATATAAACAAAAAAATCCAGTATCAATTACTGGATAAAAAAAAGGACCCGGCAACGTGCTATCTTGGCAGGGGCAGGCCCAACTATTGTCGCCGCTGAAGTGCTTAACTTCTGAGTTCGGTATGAGTTCAGGTGGTTCCACTTCGCTATCGTCAC
>NZ_JBQKEP010000022.1:0-17810 GCF_052121255.1 Faecalicoccus sp. LCP19S3_E2
GATTGAGAGGACAAGTTAGTTACTTTTTTATTCGTCAAATACGAAAAGAAGATCTTTTTAAATTTGCGATTACTTAAAAGGCTATGTCAACAAATTGGAGGTTAAGCGAAAGAAGTATCTAAACTTCTCACAAAGTCTAAATACTTCTTTGATCTTCTCACAACTATTATGACTAACGTTTTGAGAACTTCAAAACCTTATAAAATTAAGGTTTTATAGCATATTTGTTTCTTACCTGTTGCATTGCCAATAAAAACTTCAACACCTGACAATAATCTCTCCCAGAAATCTGTATAATCTTTGTGCAAAAAATAAATTCCTCATATCATCATGGTTAAGATTAACTTATTGATTGGCCATCTGGCTTTTTTCACAATTCCTATTTTTTAGGTAATCCTAATGCAGTTGCGGAAGCATTTTCCTTTATATAAATTACATAATTTTCGATTTTTTTAAATACAATCGATTCTAGTGGTTAAAGCATACTCGGCTTTCTAAATCATGTAAATAATCTATACACTCTGTTAGTTTTGAATCTGGCAATATCTAGGAAAAACTCAACTATAAAAATCCAAGGCATGAACACCTCTATAGTCAAATTGAATTATATGACCAATGCACCTGGTTTGCCTGGGGAAGGTTTTATGAAATCTATGGATACATTTTTTGATTTGCCGGAAACGGCAATCAATATGTCAATCAACTTGTCGCGGTACATCCCGATAAATTTGAGAAAATCCTGCACTCCAAAGGCAGGCGCTGTCTTCTCTAGTGTTGGATATAATCATGTCGGTATTTTGATTGCATGAGATGGCACAAATATTACCATACAGGAAGGCAACATTGATGGTAAACCCAACACCTTCCAAGAAGCTAAAAAGATTGGCAAACTAAAACTTATACCCTTGGTCAACTTAACAGCATCTATAAAGTGTAGTATTTGCCAATCTTAAATAATCAACAAATAAAAAGATGGTTGTCAACATTTTCGGTTCCAGCCATCTTTTTTCATTAATATCGCTTATATTTCAAACATTAGTTCATTTTCCACTGTGCACTCTCGCTTTGCAAATCAACCATCCTTCGATAGATGCCATTCTTCTCCATCAGCTCTGATGGAGATCCTTGTTCAACTATGTGGCCATTATCCAAAACTACGATATGATCCGCTCCGGCTACCGTGCGCATTCTGTGTGCAATAACAAGTACCGTTTTACCCATTAACAAACGTGATAATGCTGCCTGCACCTTAGTTTCGTTTTCAACATCTAATGATGCGGTTGCCTCATCCAATAGTACGATAGGCGCATCTTTTAAAAGAGCACGGGCAATCGAAATGCGTTGTCTTTCTCCACCTGATAATTTAGCGCCATTTTCACCAATCGGTGTGGCATATCCTTGTGGTAAAAGATTTACAAACTCATCACAGTTAGCCGCTTTGGCTGCCGCAAGGACTTCTTCATCACTGGCACCGCGCTTACCGAGACGTATGTTTTCCATCACTGTATCATCAAATAACACGACATCCTGGAATACCATTGAATAGTCGGTTAATAAAACTTCTGGATCGACTGTGGATATGTCAACTCCACCCACACAAATATGACCGCTGTCTATATCCCATAATCGTGCCGCCAGTCTAGCGCAAGTACTCTTACCCGAACCAGAAGGGCCAACCAAAGCTGTTACTTGTCCCTGTTTGGCAGTGAAGCTTACATCATGCAATACCTCTTTGTGATCATAAGAGAAACTTACATGGTCAAACACAATATCATGCCCTTGGGGTTTAAAAGTATCTGATCCAGTCGCAATTGCTGTTTCATAGATTTCATTGATGCGATCTGCCGATACCTGTGAAACAAACATTTCCGCAATCAAAGCCAAGCTTTGATCAAATGGAGCATACACACGCGTAATAACCAATAAAAACAAGAACAACAACATAAAGTCGATCTGTCCTGATAAGATCAGGTTGGCTCCTACTAGAATCGTTGTTGCTACACCTAATCGCATAATCACACTAGCTGCATTGACAAACAATCCTGTTGTGAGTTCACCCTTGATCGTAACCTTTTCGTGTTGATTGATTTTTTCGTTTAATCCACTCAAATATCGTTTCTCCTGATTCGTAGCACGGATTTCTCTTACATTTTCAAGTGCTTCTTGGATACCGTCTGATACTCGTATAGCTGCAGCTTTTGTGATTTGTGAACTTCGTTCCGTCAGTTTTCGACTGCCAAACAATAAGGCAAACGCTACCGGTACACCCCAAAGACAGGCAATAGCCAACTTCCAGTTATAGAAAATCAAACAAATCGCAATGATGGCAGTAGAGATATACGCACCATACAAATATCCCAAAACATGACTCCATACATGCTCCATTCGGTTGACATCTCCCATCAATGTTTCGGTAAGATCTGCCAGATCACGTTTACCAAAGTACCCTAAAGGAAGTTTGCGCAAACGCTCTGCCAAATGAAGACGTGTTGTTTTAACTTCTCCATACACCAGACCATAGGTCGCTTTATACTGCAGATAATGTGTTATAAAAGATAGAAGTAAAAATGCAACGATCAATAAGATTGGCACAAGGATATTTGTTACAGCTGATTCGCCAATCAAAGTTTCCATAAAGTTTCCCATAACCAGATATAAAATACCGGTTCCTGCCATGACGACTAAATTGGTGATCACAGTAAAGAAAGTCCCACGTTTTGTATTTTTGACACCTTGATCTGTTAAAGCATAGGTACGTTGAAACTTTTCGCCAAACATTTATGCCACCTCCTTTTGAGCGGTAATTTTCCACTGGATTGCTTTATTATAATCAGTCCACATTTTTGCATATAAGCCATTTGCTTTAATAAGATCTTCATGTGTGCCTTGTTCAGTTATTTTTCCTTCATTCAAGACAATGATCTTATCAGCCCCCACTACCGTAGATAAACGATGAGCAATCATGATGACAGTTCGTCCTTTCATCAGCTTCGTAAAGCCTTTTTGAATCAAAGCTTCATTTTCCGGGTCAGCAAAGGCGGTTGCCTCATCTAGTACAATAATTGGAGCATCTTTTAATATAGCTCTGGCCAAAGCGATACGCTGTTGTTCGCCTCCAGAAAGATAGGTCCCTTCCGTTCCTATTATGGTATCCATTCCTTGAGGGAGTTTTTCCAGAATATCTTTACACTGCGCTGACATTAAGGCCGATAACACTTCCTCACGAGTGGCATTGGGTCTTGAAGATCGCACATTTTCATAAATGGAAGTTTTAAAAAGGCGGTTGTTTTGGAATACAAATGCTATCTGATCCATGAGCTCATGCGGATCCATTTCTTTTACATCCACACCACCTACCAGCACTTCACCAGAGCTGACATCCCAAAATCTTGGAATCAAACTGGCAGCTGTGGTCTTGCCGCCACCGGAAGGTCCAACCAAAGCAATCGTTTGTCCGGGTTCTGCCTTAAAAGAAACATGAGATAAAGCTTCTCTTTGTGCACCTTCGTATGTAAAGCTGACATCCTTAAATTCTACAGAACTATCCATTGGATGTTTTGACTGTTTACTTACCGATAATGTAGGTGCATCCATAACTTGAACAATACGTCCCAGAGCAGTATGTGCAAGCATAATTCCCGAAGATGCAAACATAATACGTGCCAAAGCAGTAGAGATGATAGCTGAAAATACAGCATAGAAGGCAAAGTTGGTTACAAACTCTGCAAAATTTCCACTAGATAATGCCCCAGGTGCCAGAAATAAGGCAACTGGCACTAAGAACGCAAAAGCTCCTTCAGTAAAAGTTAAATTTACAGATTGTAGTTTGCTGCAGACATTTGAGTTATAGTGTTCGGCAAAATAACTGTATTCCTCGATTGATTTCTGAAAAGCTTTGAAGGAATACACCGTCTGTTGGAAGATCTTAACGACCGGGATTCCACGTACATATTCGGTCCCGGCTTTGCTCATTCGATCTAAAGCTGCCTGATATTGAGCCATAAAACCAGCATTTTTACCGCCCATCATCGCAAACATGGAAAGAATTGAGATCACAGCAGCCAATAGGCAAGCACATCCCATACGCCAGTCAAATACGAACATCAACACTAACATCGCAATAAATAAAGTGATCGTCCCTATAATATCCGCCAGATTATGAGCCAATAAAGTTTCGGTATCCGCTGCCGCTGCATCTAAGCGCCCACGAATCAATCCGGAAGCATTGACATCAAAAAATCCAAGCGGAGCTTCCATTAAATGTGCGACACCACGTTTACGAATATTGGCTGCGGTACGAAAGGCAGCCAAATGTGTACACATCAAACCAACAAAGTATATAAGAATTCCGCCGACTGCCGATTCAAAGGCAATCCATCCATATTGAGTAATCATTTCTGCCTGACTCCAATTAGGTGCTACTGCAATCAAATTCCTGGCAACTAGCCAGATACATACATAAGGGATCATGCTCAAGATCATCGAAATAGCCGACAAGATCAATCCGATATAAGTCAAGATTCGATGACTTCCAGCATAATCCATCAAGATCGCTACATCACTCTTTTTCTTTTGTTTCATCCAAAAGCCTCCTTCTTTTAGTTAGTTTAAGCTAACTTAATGGCTAAAATTTAAAGGGGTCATTGCCCCATTAATGATAGCCATCCGCCAGTGTAAAAGGTTCGAAATTGTTCCACACATTGCAGAGCCTGTTCTTTAGGCATGTCATGGATTGCGATTTCAAACAGACCATTGAACATACCGCTTGCAATGATATGACAAATGGAATTGCTCAATTCTGGAACATCTTTGCCCAAATGGCGAAGCACTTCTATATAGCGAAGTGTATATTCCACTTCTACTTCTACCATGTTGTGAATAAAGCGCTCATAGCTCGTTCCTTCTGAGCGTGTAAGAAGTAACTTTACCGAATCTCTATGCTGACAGATATAATCCACCATCCATCTTACATAGTTTCCGGATTCATCTCCCATATGAGAAACTTGTTCTTCTTCCGGTAACTCCGCAAAAGAAGTCTGCGCCTTCATAAAGCGTCCCATCAAAGCGGCTGCATGTGGTTCCACAAGCGCATTGAACAAGGCCTCCTTGCTGGAGAAATAGCCATAGAACGCTCCAGTAGTCACTCCAGCATTTTTCACAATCTGTCGAAGCGAAGCTCCCTGAAATCCTTTTTCAAGAAATTCCTGCATAGCTGCCTGTTCAATACTCTCTAAAGTCGCACTTGTCTTTTCTTCCATATCTTCCTCCCCGAATAACACTGTTATATAACACCGTTATAATACTTCTAGCCTTCTTTGTTTGTCAAGATACAATAGCAAATCACTTTAGTAAATTTCTCCTTCAGACATTAATTATTAAAACGTCTCTGCCAACAATGGTTATAAATAATCATACTGTATTTAAAAGTATTTAAGCTTCTCACAATAATTTTTACTAACGTTTTTTTAAATGTACAGTCCTTTAAATAGAGACTATTTAAAGACTTTTACGTGCTATTAACGTGCATGGATTCTTCTATTGGAAATATTTTGTATTTGATTCTATATTTCACAAATTTGAATTATTCTCATTTTTTCGAAGCGATATTATTATAGTGAGATAAAAGTAAGTAATTTTTGAGAGAATTCCATTTATGCAGTCTATCGTTCAAGATACATTCAATAACATAGGTACTTTACATTTTCAATTGATGATTTTTCCAAAATAATTACTGTATCGCATACGTGTTGCTTACCATTTCAAAACTCTATAAACACAAAAAAACTCAAATCGTATTTGAGCCGATAAATAAAGGCTTTGAGCGACTTGAGTTTTTTTGGATTGTTTTGAGCATTCCCAAAAATTAACGTTTTGAGAACTGTGGAGCACGACGTGCTGCTTTTAAACCGTATTTCTTACGTTCTTTAGCACGAGGGTCACGTGTTACGAATCCGGCTGCCTTCAATACTGGACGATAATCATCACTTGCTTCCATCAAAGCACGTGTTACACCATGACGCATAGCGCCAGCCTGTCCTGTGTATCCACCACCATGTACGTTGATTACAACATCAAACTGATCTAAAGTATTTGTCAGTTCTAATGGTGATTTAACAACCATACGCAATGTTTCCAATGGAAGATATTCTTCCAAAGTCTTTCCGTTGACTTCAATATTTCCTGTTCCTGGGCGTAAGAATACACGAGCAATAGATTTTTTACGACGTCCTACACCATGATACTGAACGATGTTTGTATTTGCCATCTTCTATTCCTCCTTATCCTTTCACCTTTAATTCAACAGGCTTCTGAGCAGCATGTGGATGTTCGCTTCCTGCATAGACAAACAAATGTCCACGCATTACATCACCTAATTTAGTGTGTGGCAACATTCCTTTTACAGCTCTTTCTACCCATTCTACTGGATATTTTTCTTTCATTTCTTTGGCAGTACGAACTCGCATACCTCCAAAGTATCCAGAGTGGTTGTAGTACTTCTCTGTGTTCAATTTGTTTCCAGTCATATCGACTTTGTCCGCATTGATCACAATTACATAATCACCGCAGTCAACATTTGGTGTGTATGTAGGTTTGTGTTTTCCTCTCAATACATGTGCACAAGTAGTGGCCAAGCGACCTAAGGTTTGTCCTTCACCGTCTACTACATACCATGTACGTGTTACGTCGGCAGGTTTTGCCATTGTAGTTTGACGCATTCTCTTTTCCTCCTTGATTTCAGCGTTACCGGGGCTGAAACGGCCGAAGATTAGCCAAGTACTATCTTATGCAAAAAGTAACGAAAAGTCAATCAAAATTACAGTATAATGTAATGGAAACACAATATACATTCCCTGATTAAAACTTTGAATATTCAGCTTTTCTTTTTGCTTTGTTTTTCTATCCCTATTTGAAAAGATGCCTCTAAAAAATCTATTGATCAAAAGGCATCTTCTCTTGTTTATATTAGTTCTGGGACAATATCATAGACATCCTGTTTTTATAATTCTATGATTGTTCCTTTGTTTTGTTCAGCCGCTTTTTCCTGGATTTTTTGTGAACATACCAGATCCAGCACCGCAGAACCGGTTGTGATAAATAAAGTCACCTCCTGGTCATTTTTACGACCATCGACTTTTCCTAAAAGGACTTCTCCAAGCTCACCACTCACTTGATCCTCATGATAAATTCCTTTTTGAATCGGCTGCAACAAACTTCCACATTCTTTTAAAGCTCCATCTCGAGTATCAACATAAACACGATCGGCATGTGTCACCGTATATTCATTGATTTCAGCCATTTCAGGTGTGTAAGAGCCAACTCCATTAATATGGCATCCCGGTTTTACCAGTCTTCCATCAAAAGTAGCAACCCTGGCTGTTGTTACAGAAGTGATGATATCGGCATCCTGAATAGCTTCTTCACTGGATGCGGCGACTTCCAGACTGGCTTTGAATACACCTTTAAAGCGTTCTGTCATCTTGTCCACAAAAGCCTGTGCTCTTTCCCTGGATATATCAAATACCTTGACTAACTCAATATCACGGACGTTTAAAACGGCTTCCAGCTGTGTTTCTGCCTGTCCACCGGTACCAAACAGTGCAAAAACCTTGCTGTCATGACGAGCTAATACATCCGTTGCGGCTCCAGCAATAGCTCCGGTACGTAAGCGTGTAAGATAGGTTCCATCCATCAGGGTACTGACCTGCCCTGTCTCGGCATCCAGATTCACCATGGTAGCCGGTACAGAGTTGAGTCCTTTTTCAATGTTTTTAGGATATACCGATACGATCTTTACCCCTAAGGCATTCGCTTTTGGTGCATATCCATACATATATAAACTTTGTCCTTCATGTTCCGGAACATCTAAATTAGCACGCAAAGGAATATTGGCACTTCCTTCCGAGTACATCTTCAATGCTTCTTTATCAGCTTCAATGGCTTCCTTCATCGGCATTACTTCTTTGATATCATCTTGTGTAAGAATACGAATTTCCATTTTCTATTTCTCCTTGTTAAATGAACTTTTCAACATGGTGATAGCGGAATACAATACGACTATCACTACGACCCATAATAAAGCAGATACATCCAGGCTTTTGACCACAAAAGCGGCAACCAAAACGCCTAATACTCCAAAGGTGGAAGTAAACAATGTAATTTTACGTGAATAGCTATCCAGCTTTATAAACTGCATGGAACCAATCGGCACAGAAAAAGTACAGGCGCCCATCATAATAGGAAACGCAATTGATGGATTAAGTCCCATCGCATAAACCGTAGCCATCGTCAATGCATATGAACCGATACCGATATTGTTTAACGCTCCAAATAACATGCAAAGAAGCGCAAACAAAATCAAAGAGCCACCTTCTAAAGAGCTTAATTCTCCTCCACTTGGATAAATGCCAAATTTTCCTGCCAAGATCAGTCCGGCCGCAATAAAGAGTCCAGCTGCCACAAAACGTTTGATTTGATTTGCAGGCAGTTTTGTTACATAACGAGGAGATACATAGGCACCCACCACCTGACAAACGATTGCCGTGACCAGCGTCAACAAGCCAACCTCAATACTGGATATATAAGCCAGTGCCATCACCGCAACCGGAATCACACATTCTGTATTTAAAGTTCCCGGCAACTTCTTATCCGAAACCCATTTTGCTTTGGGATACAAACTTGATCCGATCGCAAAATCACTGATTCCAAACGTCGAAAGAAAGAACATGAAAAAAGACACAATGGCCATCGCAACAGGATTTCCCGGTTCCTCCTTCAATTCTTCTTTATGCTGCAGTACATCTAAGACAAAGCGAATCGCAAAAAGCCCATTCACCAACACCACTAAGATCAAGATCACTTGAACTATGTTGATTCCATCCATTCATTTCTCTCCTAATTTTTATAAAATACATCACGAATATCTTTCAATTGATCCATGACCGGTAAATCTTCAATCTGATTCAGAATCTTGAGACAATATGCATCATGCATGATATATTCTCTGGCAAAAAAAGACATCTCTTTTTTTCTTGTATAAATCGCATGGCTCATTCCTTTTTCATCAAATGTCACATACAACATCGCTTGTCCGTCTATCGTCAACAAAAGCCATCTTCCATTCATATCTTCCAGCTTCTCTTTTTCATATCCATGACGATAAACATGCTTTAAGTTTGTTTTATACTCCTGTTTTTCATCATATAGGATGATCAAAACTTCTTTCAGTCTTCTTTGCACTTCTGCCAAAGCATGTTCCATTTCATCATTTAATTCCTGGGACCACAATTGGATCAACACTTGTTTTTTTGACTGCTTCAATAATTCCAAGCAGCGAACTTTTACAAGATTCCAGTCATTTAACTCCCATATTTGTTCATCTTCCCGAAGATACGAATCCAGTTCTATTTCACGTTTCAGCTTTGTTCGTGTTTCCTGAATTGTATTTTCCATCAAAGAACATACCATATCAATGGATTCTGCTTTATAAAGCTTTGTGCGCTTTGACTGACTAAAACAGACAATTCCCCTTCTCTCCAAGGATTCTAAGATATTGTAAACTTTAGAACGAGGAACACCGGAAGTCTTACTGACTTCATAACCCGTCTGCGGCCCATATTGTGTCAATGTGACATACACTTTTGCCTCTGATTCTGTGAATTGAAAATTTTTTAATAATTCAATCACAGACATACCAAATCCTCCTAGTGTCAACCAAGGTCTTTCTTGTTATGCGCTACCTTGGGTAACTACTATAATTCTATTATAGTGCCTCTAAATATATTTTCAATATAAATAATATATTTTATATAGGTTTTATACATAATAAAAAAACCAGTATGTCATCAAACTGGTTTCTACATCATTGAAAAATCAACTTTTTTAAGTGTATCCACAATTTCTACGTCATACTTTAAAAGACTCTCATAGGCTTCAAGAAATAATTCTTTTTCCAGTCCAAACGGCTGATGAGCATCCATACCGATAATCGCTTTGTTTTTATATTGAGAAGCAATCTGCCAAAAGCGTGGATGCGGATAAGCCACAAATCCCATTTGTCTTGCCTTCTGGAATCCAAGTACGTTGTACTCTAAGGGAATCTCTAATTCTTTGGCCAACTTGCAGATACTATGAAAGCCCTCTTCCAGTTGATCATTCCATTTTAAACGCGGATTCAACAAGATCAATTCCGGATGCGCCAGGCAAGAATACATGCCTGTCTTAAGGCCCTCCAATGTAGATGTAAAATAATCTTCTATATGATTCTGCGGACAATTCCCGTAATAAATACCGGTTTCATCACTTTGATAATAATGATTGCCAAAGATCAGATAATCCAACTGTTTTTCTTTACAAAAGTTTTTTAACCAATCCATAGATTTTGGAAAGTATTCAGCTTCCAGTCCACAGAGGATCTCAATTTGATCCTGATATTTTTGTTTTAAGTCTAAAATACTTTTCTGATAGCCATCAAATTCTGTTTCCAACATGCGAATATGCGGATGAAAACCACTTGGATAATGCCAACAGGCATGATCTGAAAATCCAAGCGTGGTATAGCCTTCCTGTATGGCAATCTGTACATAGTCTTCATCAGTTCCCATCGCATGGTGACATCGTGCTGTATGTGTATGATAATTTTTCATCCCTAATACCTCACTTTCATCAGATATAAGCCTTGTGGCGGCGCATTATATCGACAAACTTCTTTATTTTTTTCCAGAAGCATGTGTTGAACATCCAATGGTTGGATTCTTTGTTTTCCAACTTCGATTAAAGTCCCCGTCATCATTCGAACCTGATAGCGTAGAAAACCATTTCCTTCAAATAAAAAATGAACGTCTTTGTCTTTATTTCGTATCTCGATCAACCGCACATTTTTGATTCTTGGTTTTCTGGGATCGATTCGACTGCTGGAAAAGCTGGTAAAATCATGTTCTCCTATAAGATAGAAAGCCGCTTCCAACATTTTCTCCATGTCCAGCTTTTGATACAAAGGCGCTTTATATCGATAGGCAAACGGATCGTTGACATCATAGGTCGCAATATACGCATATTGTTTGGATTTACAGGAGAAACGAGCATGAAAATCTTCTGGTGCGATTTCAGCACTTTGAATTCGTATGTCCTGTGGCAACAAAGCATTCATAGCCTTTACATATTGCCATGGCTGCATAGCTATCTCACTTTGGAAATGAAATACCTGGCCAAGGGCATGCACATGAGCATCTGTTCTCCCACTGGCTACAATTTCAACCGGACTTTTCTGTATTTTTTCTAATGCTTCTTCGATGATCGTTTGAATCCCTAAAGCATTCTCCTGTTTTTGCCAACCGGCATAATTATAACCGTCATAAGCTACCGTACATTTTATGATCATAATAGCCAAATTCCTATGCAGACACCCAATATACAGACACTGCAGAACATGCCTAAACGATCGATTCCGTGCATTTTTAACACTTTGTATCTTGTTCTTTGTTTATTGGGATCATATCCTCTTGCCTCCATCGCATTGGCAAGCTGTTCAGCACGATCAAAGCTCGATACAAATAAAGGAACGATCAAGGAAAGGATCGACATTACCTTCTCTTTTAAGCTTCCATTTTCAAAATCGACACCACGGCTGGCCTGTGCATTCATGATGCGTTGTGTTTCTTCAATCAAAGTCGGAATAAAACGCAAGGCAATACTGATCATCATCGCAATGATATGAGCCGGTAAGCCTATCTTTTCAAACGGTTTTAACAGCTTTTCAATTCCCAGTGTCAAATCCAATGGCTTTGTCGTTGCGGTCAAAATGGTCGTAAGCACGATCATGAACATCAGTCGCACGGCAATATATAAGGTTTGAAACACCGCATCGGAATAGACGGAAAACCATCCCCATTCGATCCATGGTCTGCCTGTTTTGATGACAAGGACATTGATTACCAGAAGAAAGATCATCATCCATATGATCGGCTTCATGGCACGCAGGGCAAATCGTATCTGCAGCTTTGATAAGAAAAGACAAGCTAAAATAAAAGCACCAATCACAACATAGCCTATAGCACCTGCCGGAATAAAGACCGCAATCATCACAAACAACAAGATCATGATTTTGGCTCTTGGATCCATCGCATGAACTTTAGAATCCAATGGCAAATATCGTCCTAACGCGATATTATTCATGGAGCATCACCTGCTCTCTAACACATTTCACCAGAGCATCTAAGTCCAGGATCTCATCCGGTATCAAAAAGCCTTTTTCCTTCAACATCAATTTTAAACGAATGATTGCCGGCGGATTGATTCCTACCTTGATCATCCATTCCGGATGTTCAAAGAATGTATGCACATCGCTTTCCTGTAATACTTTTCCATGATCCAGTACGATGACATGATCACAATAACGCATGACATGCTCCATATCGTGGGAAACTAAAAGAATAGTCTTGTTGTGTATACGATTTAAATCCATAAACAAAGACATCATCTCTTTGGCTCCCTGAGGATCTAAACCGGCCGTTGGCTCATCCAATACCAAAACCTTGGGATCTAATACCAATATTCCGGCAATCGCCACTCTTCTTTTTTGACCGCCGCTTAATTCAAACGGAGATCTTTGTAGATACGATTCATCCAGACCAACCATCGGAAGAATCTTCTTTACAAGCTCATTGGCCTTCTCTTCTTCCACTCCAAAATTTTTAGGACCAAATGCTATATCTTTTTCAATCGTCTCTTCAAACAACTGATATTCCGGAAACTGAAATACTAATCCAACTTCTTTACGCAATGCTTTTACATCTTTGATCTTTAATAGAGGCTGAATATGAAATCCACAAATATCCAAGGTACCGGCACTGGGAATCAATAAACCGTTTAAATGCTGCACCAGGGTGGATTTCCCGGAGCCTGTCTGTCCGATAATGGCAGTGACCTTTCCTTCAGGAATGCTCAAGTCAATGCCGTGTAAAGCACTGTGTTCAAAAGGGGTACCTGCATTATACACATGTTCTAAGTGGTTGATTTCAATTGACATAACTGTTTCACCACCTCTTCTAAAGTACAGACCGGTTGGTCTGTGATTTTTTCTTTGATCAATTCTTTTGAGAATTTTAATGCGAATGGAATATCCAGCTTCATTTCTTCCATTTCTTTGGCATGGGCGAAAATTTCCATAGGTGAACCCGTCATGGCTACCTCGCCATCTCTTAAAACGATGACAAAGTCACTTTGTGCCACTTCTTCCATATCGTGTGTAATGGAAAGAATTGTTCTGTCTTTTTTCGTATGAAGCTGTTTGATCTGTGCATTGATGCTGGCCTTTCCCTGAGGATCTAACATACTGGTTGATTCATCAAATACGATGATCTCCGGTTCAATGGCCAAAATACCCGCAATGGCCACACGCTGCTTTTGACCGCCGGAAAGCTTTGTAGGCTCACTGTCCAAATACTCCATCATTCCGACTTTTTGTGCCGAAGACTCAATAATAGCCTGCATCTCTTCCTGAGGAACACAATGGTTTTCCAAGCCAAAGGCAATATCGTCCGCTACGGTCGATCCGATAAACTGGTTATCCGGATTCTGGAAGACGATCCCTACATGATTACGAAGTTCATAAACACTTTCTTCATTGAGTGTTTTTCCTAATATGCGGATTTCGCCACTTTTGGCCGGCAATAAGCCGATCAACAACTTTGCGATCGTACTTTTACCAGAACCATTATGACCGATAATGGTCGTATAGCTTCCTTTGGGTATCGAAAAGGAAACATCTTTTATAACATCATTTTGCCCATCATAGGAAAATGTCAGATTCATCACTTGGATTGCATCCATTTTGCACTCCTCCCAACTCGTTCATTATAGCGAAAAGTCTAACAGTTTAAAAGAAAAAGAAGGTTATACCCCTTCTTTTCGTTGCATTTCACGCATCATTTTTTTAAATTCTCTGTAAAACAGAATGGCAGTCGTGGCAACGGCAATCGTATCCGCAATCGGTTCAGCTAGAAAAACCGCAAAAACCTTATCGGGAATCAACATCGGCAAAATATAGATCAAAGGTATCAACAACAACATTTTTCGCAATACAGCTAAAAAAGCACTGATCTTTGAATTTCCAAATGCGATAAAGCTTTGTTGGCAGGAAATCTGAATTCCCATCAATAAGACTGTGGACATGTAGATCCGTAAAGCCCAACAAGTGATTTCCGCTAATTCAGTATCATTGGTAAATATTGCCACAAACAAGCCGGGAAATAGTAAAACCATGGCCCATAAAATAGTTGAATATCCAAGACAAGCCAATGTTTGAAGACGAAAAGCACGCTTCACACGATCCGATAGCTTAGCTCCATAGTTATAGCTGATGATCGGCTGCCCACCTTGTGTAATTCCCTGCAGTGGCAACATGGCAAACTGCATCACACTGGACAGAATGGTCATCGCACCGACCGCTAAATCGCCACCATATCTTAAAAGTGAGGAATTGAAACAAAGAACCAGAACACTCTCTGTTGCCTGCATCAGGAAAGGAGCCACACCTAAGGCAATACATGGAAGCATGATGGATGCGCTCAAACGAAGATTCTTTTTTTGCAGGCGCAAAACACTTTTAGAAGAACATAAAAAGTAAATAGCCCATGCGGCACTAAAAGCCTGTGAAATTACCGTAGCTAAAGCAGCTCCCTGTACACCCATGCCAAAGCCAAAAATAAAGATCGGATCCAGCACGATATTCGTAACCGCACCAATACATACGGTAAACATGCTGATCAAAGAAAATCCCTGGCAGGATATGAAGGCATTGAGTCCTAATGTCAATTGTA
The DNA here is from genome assembly GCF_052121255.1 of Faecalicoccus sp. LCP19S3_E2. Taxonomy (NCBI): domain Bacteria; kingdom Bacillati; phylum Bacillota; class Erysipelotrichia; order Erysipelotrichales; family Erysipelotrichaceae; genus Faecalicoccus; species Faecalicoccus sp. LCP19S3_E2. The sequence continues at coordinate 14,817 of NZ_JBQKEP010000022.1, forward strand.
CGAAAATCGTACCAATCGCATAGATTTGTATATAGTCCATGGCATAACCGATCGTATTGTCACTGGCACCAAATAAATACAATAGTGGTCTGGCGCCGATCAACATAGCTATAGTCAGAAGAATCGCAATGATGCATAAGGATACAAAGCTGTTTCCCATGATTTTCTCGGCCATATCGTTTTGTTTCTTTCCCATGTAGATACTGGCTCTGGGAGCACCACCCATACCAAACAGATATGCAAATGCACTTACGATCATGATTAATGGAAAACAAACACCTACACCGGTCAAGGCCACACTGCCTACTTCCGGAATATGCCCAATATACATTCGATCCACCATATTATAAAGAGCATTGACAACTTGTGAAGTAATGGCCGGTACCGCAAGAACCCACAATAAATGTCCAATAGGTTCTTTGGCAAGATTTACTTCTTTTGATAATGTTAATTTCATTCGATCACCCCAAATACTTAAGCATATTAAGTTTATACCTGACAAAAATAAAAGACAAGACTCAATCTTGCCTCTTATGCCAAAAACTCATTTTCTTCCTGCGCAGCTTCAGATTTAACAGGAACATCGACAACGACTGTATCCTCATCCTCCGGTAGTAAGAACGCATCCAGTTCTTTTTTCCGTTCTCTATCCAAATGAAGTTTAGCCAGTACTGCCGTCAAAGCAGCCGCAACAGCCGCTAATGCCAATAAAACCTTGATCCATTTACGCATTCTTTTTCCTCCTTGCCAGAGCGATACCATCTCCTACATTATAAAATTCAACTTGGAAATCTTCCAGCTCTGTTAAAAAATCATGGTATGCACGAATTTTCCGTACCAAACTTTTTGTGTTTCGATTGTTTGTACGTTCCGGATGTTCTACCAGTCCATGAAAATTCATGTTGTCTGTGAGTATTATACCATCTTGCGCAAGCAATGGGGAAAATTTGTTAAAAAAACGTGTGTATTGTGCTTTGGCCGCATCAATAAAAATACAGTCAAATACACCTTGTACTTCTACCTCTAAAGCATCTCCTTCGATCAACGTAATTTGATTTTCAAGCCCAAGATTCTGGATATTTTTTTTAGCCTGTTCAATCATTTTAGGATCTCGTTCAATCGTAACCACACGGATACTTTCATCCAACAAGGCAATTTGAATAGCGGTATGAGCAATAGCAGTTCCAATTTCTAAAAAAGAATGACAATGATATTCCAGAAATTTTTCTTTTAAGAACTGAAAGCCTTCATCTTGTATAATAGGTACTGCATTCTCTAGCGCATAGTTTTTAATAGTCTCTAACTTATTCATACATAGGCTCCCTTATAAAAAAGGAAGCAGATTGCTCTACTTCACAAATTGTACGATTGCCATCGGTGCCGCATCCCCTTTACGGATACGTGTCTTGATTACACGTGTATATCCTCCGTTGCGGTCGGCATAGCTTGGCCCGATTTCATTGAATAGTTTCTGTAATGCCGTTGTTCCTTCGTCATCTACTTCTACGTTACGTACAAAGGCAGCTGCCTGTCTTCTGGCATGCAGATCATTTCTCTTGGCCAGTGTCACCAGCTGATCCATTACAGCACTTAATTCTTTGGCTTTCATTTCTGTTGTTTCGATCTGTCCGCTTTCAATCAAAGATGTTGCCATGTTTCTTAACAACGCTTTTCGATGATCGGCGGTACGTCCTAATTTACGATTCCACATATGACTTCCTCCTACTCGTTACTAGACTTGAAACTTAATCCAAGTGAATAAATCTTATCTTTCACTTCTTTTAGACTCTTCTTACCTAAATTCCGTACATGAATCATTTCTTCTTCGGTCTTCTGTGTCAGTTCTTCTACGGTAGTAATACCGGCACGTTTCAAACAGTTGTAAGAACGAACGGATAATTCCAGATCCTCGATCATCTTATGTTGAATAGAATTTGTATCTTCTTCCGTTTCATTTTCTGTTTCATCAATGTGCTCTAATTTGGCCTCATCAATGTCTTTCAAGATCGCAAAATGATCGCGAAGGATCTTTGAACCGATTGATAAAGCTTCCGAAGGCATCAAACGTCCATCTGTATCGATGACCATCGTCAGTGTTTCTGTATCATCAGCGTTAACATCGACACTGTAGCTTACTTTTTTAACCGGTGAATATAAAGAGTCTGTATAAATAATTCCCAGAGGTTGTCCATCATTCTGATAAAGATGCTTGCTTACATCTGCTCTTTTAAAGCCTCGACCCAAACGTGCCTGCATTTCCATATTGAATGTAGCTCCCTGTGCCAATGTACAAATCACTAAATCCGGATTCAGTACATCAACACCTGTCGGACATTCAATATCAGCTGCCGTAACGACACAAGGTCCACTTTTATTGATACGAAGTGTATAAACATCATTATCATTAATATCAATCTTTAGTAAAAGCTGTTTAATATTTAAAATAATTGTAGCAGCATCCTCTTTTACACCTTCTACACCAGTGAATTCATGATAGATTCCATCAATACGGATACTAAACACGGATCCACCCGGCAAAGAAGAAAGTAAGACACGGCGCAATGCATTTCCCATTGTCGTACCGAAGCGGTTCTGTAATGGGGTAAAAACAAACTTTCCTTGCGTTTTAGATTCTTCTATCGTTTGAATTGTATAGCTTGCCATTGGGACACCTCCTATTGTTCTAATTTCTATCCACGAGGTCGTTTTGGCGGACGACATCCATTGTGTGGAATTGGGGTCACATCATTGATCATCGTGATGCTCAGTCCGGCTACCTGCAACGCTCTCACTGCTGCTTCTCGTCCCGGCCCCGGTCCTTTTACTTCCACGCTGACCGTCTTCATCCCGTGATCCATTGCAGCTTTACCTGCTGCTTCTCCAGCTAACTGGGCTGCATACGGTGTGCTCTTTCGGCTTCCCTTGAATCCTAAGGCTCCCGCACTGCTCCATGCTACCGCATTTCCACTCTCATCTGTGATCGTTACGATCGTA
>NZ_JBQKEP010000023.1:0-17700 GCF_052121255.1 Faecalicoccus sp. LCP19S3_E2
CTTTTACCGAAATTGACGTTTCCTTTTTCTTTCAGGTTTGTTCTTGTTCAGTTTTCAAAGATCTCGCTCAGCGCTTTCCCGCGCCGTGCTCAGTTATATTACCAAATCCACTCCCTTCCGTCAACATCTTTTTTCACTTTTTTTATCTTTTTTTAAACAAATCTTGAAATCTCCTTTATATAAAGGAGATTTCAGATAAAAATTATTTATTAAATTTTACAGATAAATGGTTTTTCTATACATTCTACGATTTCTGAAGTTAATCCACCTTCTGGTCCCAGTGAATTTTTTTCATAAAGGATCGGTTTCGGCTTCTTTCTGATCAATTCATCCATAAATTTCCAGCTTGTTACAATCTGATCCCAATGACTAAACCAACTGCCGTCTTCTTGCATGATCGACATCAACATCCATTCATAGGCTTCCGGTGTATTGATTCGATTCTGCATCTGACAGTTTTGACAAAAATCCATGGTTGCTTCTGAGATTTTATCCGATTTGCCCGGTGTTTTAATATTAAAAGAAATTTCCACTCCCTCTTTTGGCTGAACCTGGATCGTCAAAACATTTGGCTTTTGCCCCGAATATGGACTTTTAAAAACGATCTGGATTGCGGTATCCCGATACATCATTTCCTTACCGGTGATGATATGAAAAGGTACACCTTGAAACCGGGAAGTCTCCACACCCACACTAAAACGAGCGAAGGTTTCGGTCTGACTCTTTGGATCGATATCTTTTTCATCCAGATAACCTCGATACTGCCCCATGATCATGGAATCTTCCAAAAGATTTAATGAGTGTAAAACGACACTCTGCTGTAAAGATAGCGTATGAAGATCGTGTGGATTATCGACCGCAACGATACTCAATAGCTGCAAAAGATGGTTTTGTGCCATATCACGTAAAGCACCGGCCTTATCATAATATGAGCCACGGTTTTCCACCCCTACCTGTTCTAAGGCAAAAATATTCACATGATCGATGTACCGATTGTTCCAAACAGCATCAAAAATCGGATTCTCACAACGAATCGTTAATATATTACGCACCATATCTTTTCCAAGATAATGGTCGATACGATAGATGTTTTCCTCATCAAAATAACGAGTGACTTTTCGCTGCAGCTTCGTAGCCGATAGAAGATCTGTTCCAAAAGGCTTTTCCATGACAAGACGTACATTGAAAAGATTGATTTGATGAATACCTTCTACGATTGGATCAAAGAACTGTGGTGATACCGCCATGTAACATACATGGACCTGCGCTTCACTTTTTGAGACATAGTCCTTTAAAATCGCATAATCATCCAAAGCAGATAAATTCATCTTTAAATACTGAATCTGCTGAATGAATTCTAAAAATTTATCTTCTTCTACTTTAAAACGGGCAAATTCCTTTACCCATAGTTCCATTTTGCGAATATAGTCTGTCTTGGTCCAGTCTCTTCGGCCTATGATCAAAATTTCATCTTGTTTTGTCAGCTTTTTTGAAACAAAGAGATTGTAGAAAGCGGGTAAAAGCTTTCGATATGTCAAATCGCCTGTACCACCAAAAATAATAAATCGATTCTGTACCATAGATTACTCCCAGTGATGATGGAATACGCCTTCTTTATCCACTCTTTTAAATGTATGGGCGCCAAAGAAATCACGTTGTGCCTGAATTAAATTAGCTCCTAACGCAACCTGCTGCATCGGTATGATATACGTTAGAGCAGCTGTGAATAAAGGCATGCTGATATCATGAAGCAAGCCGGTAGTGACGATCGTTTTTAAAGCCGGAAGATGGGCAATCGCCATTTCTTCAAAATCATCAAACAAGCTGGCATCCGGTCCCAAACGACCAAAAGTATCTCGTATATATTCGAGTAAATTGGCTTGAATGATACAACCTGCTCTAAAGATGCTGGCGATTTTAGAAAGGTTCAAATCCCATCCATAGCGTTTTGATGCATCACTATACAGCCTAAAACCTTGTTCATAGGCTACAACACGCGCTAAAAAATAAGCCTGACGAAGCTGTTCAGTATCTAATTCAATGTGCGATTGCACTTTTGGAAAGCGATGACGCAATTCTTCATCATTTGAAGTCAGGCGAGCCATATAAGCTCCATGAATCAAAGAAACATTAATATCCTGTACCAAAGCACATTGGCTGGTCCATTTTCCGGTTCCTTTATTGCTGGAGGCATCTACGATCAGATCAACCAAATCCTTTTGCGTATCCGGATCTTTTTCACGAAGAATCTTTATCGTGATGCTCAATAAATAGCTTTCCAAGGGTCCCTGGTTCCAACTTTCCAGAACATCACTGATCGATTGATTGCTCATACCGGCGGCCTTCATGGCAATATATGCTTCTACGATCAACTGCATATCTGCATATTCTATACCGTTATGTACCATTTTTACATAATGTCCTGAACCTTCCGGTCCTATGTATGTGCAACAAGGCTCTCCATCTTTTTGTGCCGCAATCGTCTCCAGGATAAAAGCAACCTGATCATAGGCTTCCTTTGAACCACTTGGCATGATACTAGGCCCATGAAGTGCGCCCATTTCACCTCCGGAAACACCAACGGCTAAATAGTGTACACCCAGTTTTTCCAATCGTTTGCCTCTTCGAGCATCGTCTTCAAAATAAGAATTGCCGGCATCCATAACGATATCTCCAGCCTCTACAAAAGGTTCCAGCTGATCGATCATCGCATCCACCACAGGACCTGCCGGTACCATCATAAAAATCTTACGTGGTTTCTCTAAAGATTCGATCGCATCTTTTAATTCTTTATAACCGATAAAATTCTCTTTTCCCTGCATCGTTTCCGTAACCGCATAGGTACGATTATAGCCGGCCACACGAAATCCATGATTCATCATATTTTGTGCAATGGCTTTCCCCATCACACCTAATCCAATTACCGCAATCTGATTCATTCTTTTTCCTCCCAAATTACACAAACACCTTCCGGTGCTTTTTGATGGGCCAGACGCTTGGTCAAATACCCATTTTGATCTCTTTTTAATACCGCAACCTCATCATCATCCTTATGCACCACAAGCAAAGAATTTTCCCCTAAAACAAAATCTCTGGGATGAATGCCCATGCTGGAAACAACTTGTTCCAAATGCATTTGTCCTTCATGTACCGATACTACGGAAATCACATCACTAAAACGTGTCGATACATAGATTTTTTCGTTTTCATACGCAATAGCAGCCGTACCTTTGGTATCTTTTTTAGAAACCAGAAGTTCTTCCCGGGAAACTACCTGTCGAGTATCTACATCGATCGCATACAGAACATTGGATAATTCACCACATATATAATAATAGTGATCTACTAAGACCGCATGTCTTGGTCCTGAGCCTTTTTCCATATTAATGCGTCCGACCTCATAGAGATCAAAATTTAAAATCACGATTTGATCCAACATTAGACAAGGCACCCACAGATACCCGTTCACTTCTAAAATATGATGCGAGCCCGCCTTATCCTGAATACGAATCTGGTGCTTTAATGTCAATTGATTTCCATCCCATTCCAGACAAGAAACAACACCTGTATGATAATTTACTGTATAAATATGATCTTGAATCACCCCAACATAACAAGATGGACTTTCTTCATAGACAAGCTGAGCAATCTGGTTGCCTTGGCCATCCACATAGATCAGACCACCCTTTCCCTCCAGTTTTGCAACAGCTAATATACCGCCTTGAAAGGATGTCAGATACTTAGGATCCTGACAGGGATAAAACAGCTCCGGTGTAGAAAGCTTGTTTCCATCCCACTCAAAGGAATAAATCCCTTTCGATCGACTTGTTGTATATGTTCCAATATAACCTTTCATGAATATGAAACCTCCTGGCTTCAGTATAAAGGAAGCTCTCTTTGAAAGGCTATTGATATGCACAAAAAAAGGAGGCATTTTTCATGCACTCCTTATATCCATCCTTATGCTTACTTTACATATTAGTCATTACGCTCCCTGAAACCAGTGTTTGAGTTTATCCAGCCAGGAAATTCCTTCCTCACCGGGAAGTTGATCCGCTTCTTCTACGGCCTTCTGCATACAATATTCCTGGGCGATAAATGGATCGCCGCTTGTATCCATCTTCACATATTCTCCATTGCCGCACAGCTTTCGCGTCTTGACATTATCTCTCAAAAGAATATTAAAATACTCTAACAGTTCCTGTTTTAAATTTTCATCTTCGATCGGACAACCGATCTCCACACGTTTTTCGGTATTTCGTGTCATAAAATCTGCGCTGGAAATATAGACCTTTTGCTGGTTACCACATCCAAAACAATAAATTCGGGAATGCTCTAAAAAACGCCCCACAATACTGTAGATTTCGATATTGTCCGTAAACCCCTTTAAATTTGGTAATATACAACAAATACCGCGAATGACCATTTTGATCTTAACACCGGCAGCAGAAGCCTCCTGCAGTTTTTTGATGATATCCAGATCGGTCAAAGAATTCATTTTCAACAAGATCTGTGCCTCTTTTTGCACTTTGGCTTGTTGAATCTGTTCATCCATCAACGCCAGACAAGTCTGCTTTAATGAATGAGGTGAAACGATCAGATGATCATATTCTCCCTCTAAATTGGATAACGACATATTTTGAAAGAATGTGATCGCATCTTTTCCAATAGAAGGTTTGGCGGTGATATACGAAATATCCGTGTACATCTTGCTCGTTTTTTCGTTGTAGTTTCCGGTACCGATCTGCGTAATCGTCTTCCATTCTCCCTTTTTATTTTGTAAGGTGATCATACAGATCTTGGAATGCACCTTATAATTTTCAAAGCCGTAGATGACCGTACATCCAGCCTCTTCCAACAGCTCGGCAGCTTCAATATTATGTTTTTCATCAAATCGTGCTCTTAGCTCCATTAAAGCAGTGACTTCTTTTCCATTTTCGGCAGCTCTTGCCAGGTAACGCACGATACGAGAATGATTGGCCAAACGATAAATCGTAATCTTGATCGACTTAACCTCCGGATTTTCCGCTGCCTCTTTCAACAACAATAAAAACGGCTCCATATCATGAAATGGGTAAAACAATAAGGCATCATGATCTAATGCCTGATCTATGATGGGTTTATTTAGACGCAGGTACTTATTTGGCTGTGGTGTAAACGGCTTATACAACAAAGGTGTTGTTTTTACGCTCGGCGCCTGGTCAATCACATCATAAACATGATTCATTTCCAGTGGTGTCTTGGATACAAAGACCTGATTCTTTTTTAAATGCAGCTCGTCACATAAGTAAGTAACCACACTTTCCGTAGCTTCTTTATATAACTCTAAACGAATCGGTGCCAATCGTCCTCTTTTCTTTAAGATTTTTTTCATATATTGACGATAATCTTCGTCTTCATCAATTTCTTTTTCATCCAGATTGATATCCGCATTTCGTGTTACACGAATGATTGTCTTGGAAACAATAGTGCTTTGTGAAAAAAGCTTTTCTACATTATGCAGGATGATCTGCTCCAAAAGCATGTAATTTCCATCCGTATCCGGTACATAAACGATGCGTTTTAAAAAGTTGGGAACCGGAATGATACCGCGCATGATCGTATCGTTTTCCTTGACTTCCACAAATATATACAGCGCTTTATTCATCAAATGAGGAAACGGATGATGTGTATCGATGATCTGCGGGCTTAATACCGGAAAAATCTGCACATCAAAATATTGATGAATAAACTTCAACTGTTTCTTTGTCAGCTGTTTTTTAGTCAAACTGGAAATATGAATCGACTCCAGTGTAGAATTAATGTTCTTGATGATGCCATCGCGCATTCCGTAAAGCTTATGTGCTTCTTCATAGATCGCATCCAGCTGCTGGACCGGTGTCATTCCGCTCTTTTTATCGATTTGTTGCCCATTGACTAAAGATAAATCATACAGACTGCCACAACGCACCATGAAAAACTCATCGAGATTGCTGGTAAATATAGCCAGAAACTTCACCCGTTCCAATAACGGAACTCTGGGATCGGCTGCTTCCTCCAAAACACGCTGGTTAAATTTCAGCCATGAAAGTTCACGATTTTGTGTAAATGGGTATAGTTTCTTATGCATAATCTACTCTCCTAGTATTTTTTCCATCAAATAACCTTCCCGAACACCGTTGGTCGATACCTGAATGCGTTTTGCCTTGGTATAGCGGGCAATCGCATCAATGATCAACAACCCGGTAAACATCGTATGCACCCGGTCCGGTTTTACCTTTAAAAACAGATGGATCGTCTGTCCGATATCATTTTGCAGCGTCTTGATCAGATTCTTTGACATGCAGGCATCCAATTCATAGACATCGTCTTTGATCCACTTCATCTCCACCAGCAGGGAACGAATTGCACGCATGCTTCCTCCGGTCACTGCCAGATCATCACAGCGAAGAATGCTTTTTTTCTGGTCACAGGCCCTTAATTCTTTTAATAGACGATCCTGTATCATTTTGATCTCACTTTTTGAAGGAATGATATTCGATACATATTTATTAAACAGGTTTAAGGATCCCACCGGAAGACTTGTCACAAAGCCAATCTGTTTTTGATCATAGAGAATGATCTCGCTGCTTCCGCCACCGGTATCCACATAAATTCCACTGTCATAATGTAAGCCATGAATGGCTCCGTGAAAGGAGATCCGTCCTTCCTGTGCTCCACTTAACAAATCAATACGAATCTGACAAAGCGACCATATGGCTTCAATAACCTCCTTCGAGTTATTAATATTACGTAAAGAGGCTGTCGCAAAAGCTGCATAACCATCCAGATGCAGTAAATCCATCATCTCTTTAAAACGATTTAAACAATCCGCCAATCGATGAATGCCTTCGTCGCTCATCTTTTCTTTTTTTACATATTGAACCAATCCGGCTGCTTCCTTTTTCGACAGCAGCAGTTCAAAACTCTCCCCTTTAATTTTGTATATATTTAAGCGAATCGTATTCGATCCAATATCAATAATTCCGTATGTCATAACGGTTCCTTTCCAGACTATTATAAGTCAAATACATTAAATCCATGTAAAAAACACGTAAATATTATACCTCTTTTTTGGTTAGATGCCATTTGAACAAGAAAAAAACTGTGAAGATGAAAGCTCCTCACAGTAAAAAATTATTTTTTTGTCCACTCTTTAAACTCTTCATCTGTAGCCAGTACATAATGTGTTCCATCTACCAGATGTTCCGTTCCTTTGTGATAATCAATACCACTGGTTTTATAATCATACGATGCCGATTTACAATATTTCTCCACTCTGGGATTGGGTTCCGGGATTGCACTCAACAAAGACTTAGTATAAGGATGAATCGGATTGTTGAAGATTTCATCCGTTGTGCCTGTTTCCACCAAGTGACCCAAATGCAAAACACCGATATGATCGGAAATGTATTTGACCATGCTTAAATCATGGGCGATAAATAAATAAGCAGTATTGGTCTTTTTCTGGATTTTCTTCATCAGATTGACGACCTGCGCCTGAATTGATACATCCAATGCCGAGATAGCCTCATCGGCAATCACAAGTTCCGGTCGCATCACTAAAGCACGCGCTATACCAATACGTTGTCTTTGCCCACCGGAAAACTGATGCGGATAACGGTTGGCGTGTTCTTTGGAAAGACCAACCAGTTCCAACATATCATAGACCTTTTGTTCTCTTTCGGCTTGTGAACTGTATTCATGATGAATATCCAAGCCTTCGGCAATGATGTCCATAACCTTACGACGAGGATTTAAACAAGCCATCGGATCTTGAAAGATCATCTGCATCTTGGTTCGAAGCAGCTTAAGTTCTTCCTTAGACATCTTTCCGGAAATATTCTTCCCATTAAAGATAACTTCACCATCTGTTGGCTTATACAAGCGAATGATGCTTCTTCCCGTTGTAGATTTACCGGAACCGGATTCTCCAACCAGTCCATAGGTTTGACCAGGCATGATCTTAAAGGAGATGCCATCGACCGCTTTTACCGTAAATTTACGGCTGACTTTAAAATACTGTTTCAGATTTTTAACTTCCAAGATGGGTTGTGCTTCCGTCATGGTTTAGATCTCCTTTCTGTTTCATCTTATCCAGGCGTTTTCTGAGAGCTTCAGGCATCTCTACTTTTGGTGCATTTGGATGCATCAGCCAGCTGGCAACCTGATGGGAATCAGAGCCTGGCACCTTAAACATCGGCGGATCTTCTCTTAGATCAATATTCAACGCAAATTCATTTCGTGGTGCAAAGGCATCACCTTTGACCTCATGCGCAAGATTTGGCGGTGTGCCCGGTATCGTATATAATTCATCATCGTCGGTATCCAGATCCGGCATTGACGACAATAAGCCCCATGTATATGGATGACGAGGATCATAGAAAATTTCATCGATCGTACCGGTTTCTACAATTTTCCCGGCATACATGACATTGACATAATCCGCTACCTTGGCTACAACACCTAAATCATGTGTAATATAAATAACAGAGAGTTCTTTTTTCTTTTGAATGTCCTGGATCAGCTCCAGGATCTTAGCTTGTATCGTAACGTCCAGAGCAGTTGTCGGCTCATCGCAGATCAACACATAGGGATCACAGCTCAATGCGATCGCAATAACGATACGCTGACGCATACCGCCGGAAAGCTGATGTGGATAATTCTTCATTCGTTTTTTCGCATCTGTGATCCCTACCAACTCTAAAAGCTCTAAAGCTTTGGCGTAGGCTTCCTGTTTTGATTTTTTATAGTGATACATCATCGGCTCCATGATTTGTTTACCGATGGTCATCGTTGGATTTAATGAAGTCATCGGGTCCTGAAACACCATGGCGATCTTACGGCCACGAATTTCAGACTGTAATTCTTTTTCGCTCAACTGACAAATATCGACGGTCTTTGGTTCACCGGTATATTCATCATTCCAGTGATATTCGATGGATCCGGAATCAATGGAACCATTATTAGCCAACAGCCCCATAACCGCTTTTGTCGTAACAGATTTACCGGAACCGGATTCTCCTACGATCGCAATAGTTTCTCCTTTATACAAATCCAAATTCACACCACGAACCGCATGGACTTTACCACCGGTCGTTTTAAATGAGATATTCAGATCACGTATCTTTAAAATTCTTTCTCTATTTTCTTTCATACGATTACATCTCCTTCATCGTTGGATCTAACGCATCGCGTAATCCATCACCGACCAGGTTAAAGCTCAACATCAAAATGGAGAACACCACTACCGGAATGATCATTTGGAACGGATAGATCGTTAAGGTATTAAACCCATCGTTGATCAAAGTACCTAAAGAAGCTTCCGGAATCGGCAATCCCAATCCGACAAATGAAAGATAGGCTTCATAGAAAATCGCATTTGGAATCGACATCATGACCATGATGATCATCTGTGAATAAATATTCGGTAAAATTTCCTTAAAGATAATAAAGAAGCTGCCGGCCCCTAAAGTACGAGAAGCCAGAACAAATTCCTCCTCTTTGGTCTTTAAGACCTGGGCACGAGTAATACGACTCATACCGATCCATTCAGTAAAAGACAGAGCCAGAATAATCGTAAATAAGCTGGACTTCATCACCATCAAAAGGATAGTTAAGATAACTAATGTTGGAATGGAGTTAATAACCTCCTGAATACGCTGCATCACAGAATCCACCTTACCGCCAAAATAGCCGGAGATCATTCCATAGGTCACACCGATGACCACATCGATAAAGATGGCTGCTACTGCCACAAACAAGGAAATTCGTGTTCCCTGCCATAAGCGTACCCATAAGTCACGTCCATAATTATCTGTACCAAACCAGTGTTGGGCCCCTGGTGCAATATTCTGTAAAGAAGTATCGATCGCATCATATTTCCAGCCGGACAACATCGGTGCCACGATCGCAAAGATCGTAATCAATGCGATACAGACGATACCAATTACGGCTCCTTTGTTTCGCACAAACAGACTGACAGAATCCTTCCAGGCAGAACGAGCCGGCATGACTTCATCTTTTTCCAGTTCTTGACTTTCATGCGTAAATTCAAAGTCTTTAGGTTGAAATTTCATTTCTTGTAAAGCTTGCATTTCTGTCATATTACTCATCCTTTCCTAAACGAATTCGTGGATCGATGATTCCATAAGAAACATCAATGACCAACATCATGAGGATATACATAGCAGCATATAAGAAGGCACAGGCCAAGATCACGTTGTAATCGGAAGCCTGAATACTGTTGATCAATAATTTACCTAATCCCGGTACGCTACAGACCTTTTCAACGACCATGGTTCCTGTCATCAAATTGACTAAGATTGGTCCTAAGATCGTAATGATCGGAATCAGAGTATTTCGTAGTGCATGTTTAAAGATAATATCTTTACGGGAAAGTCCTTTTGCCTTTGCCAGCATAATATAATCGGAATTTAACACGGAAATCATCTCTGTACGTGTAAAACGTGCCACATTGGCAATCACGCTCATCGATAAGGCAATGATTGGCATAATGGCCGAATAAATCGGCTGAGCAGAAGAGTACATCGTTGGTAAGATATGAAGATTGCTACCAAAAATGATCAGTATCAACATCGCAAACACAAATGATGGAATAGATACACCGATTACCGATAAAACCGTTGTCAATGTATCCCAGATCGTATTCTTATTCAAGGCAGCTACAACGCCTAAGAAAATTCCTACGATGGTACCTAAGATACAGGCACAAAGTCCTAAAAAGAACGAAATCGGTGCAGCTGTTCCTACTAACGAAGAAACCTGCATGTCTTTATACAAGTTCATGGAAACACCAAAGTCACCCGTCAGCATACCGCCCACATATTTGACAAACTGCTGGGGTAAAGGAAGATTCAAACCATAGCTTGCCTCAATAGCGGCACGTTGTGCCTCACTTAAATGTTCGTTGTTGATAGGAGATCCAGGAAGAAAGCGAACCATGCAGAATAAAACGACAAGGATCACAAATAAAGTGACCAGAGAAATCGCCAAACGCTGCAGTATATAACGAACTGTCGATTTTGACATAATAACCTCCTTTTTCAAAAAATAAACACAATATAGTGTTGAACCATATTGTGTTTATATACTAAAATTCAACTCAAATTCTTACTAAGCTTCTTTTGATACATAGTTGAATGTATATGGTACACCAACCGGACGGAATACCAATCCTTTTACAGACGGATTCTCTAACACTGATGTTCCTTTCTGGAATACCGGAATGTTGACATAATCATTCATGGCCATCTCTTCTGCCTGCAACATCAGATTCCAACGAGTTTCGACATTCGCTTCGGTAGAAATCTGAGCCATAAGTGCGTCATAATCCGCATTTACCCATTTACCATAGTTGTTGACATTATCTGATTTCATCAAGTTCAGATATGTTGTCGCATCTCCGTAATCCGGACCCCAACGTGTACAAGAAATATCAAAATCACCATTGGCCTGTTTTACATAGATACGGTCTTGTTTTGTAGTTGCGACCATTTCAATATTTAAGCCATCCAGTTTGGTAAAGGCATTTTGTAAATACGTAGCCATCGTATCCATTGGACTTTCATCCGTACCATACATCAATTTCAAAGTAATTTCTGATTTACCTAATTCCTGTAAAGCCTGATCCAAAGCGGCCTGTGCTGCTTCTAAATCATAAGTTGTGAAGTCTTTGGCATCGTCACGGAAATCCTGACCATTTGGACCGATTGATAAATCTTCCGGTACAAATCCGTTGGCCTCAATCGAACCATCCTTTAATACATTTGTTGCGAAGTCTTCACGATCAATCGCTAAAGATAGAGCCTTACGCAAATTCAAATTTTGCAGATCGGTATTTTGGAAGTTTGGTTGCAGATAGAACAAATACCCTTCCTTAAAGGTAATAAAGGCATCATCATCTTTATACTGATCTACCAGATCCGAGTTGATTGGTGCAAAATCATTGCTGCCACTGTCAAAGTTCTGTGCCGCAACTGTAGGTTCCTGTACCAGGTTCATCACTAATTTATCCAGTTTAACCTGATCGGCATTCCAGTAATCTTCATTCTTCACAAAAGTTGCCGTTGAACCTGGTGTCCAAGATTCCATCACGAAAGCACCATTGGAAAGAATAGCTTCCGCACTCTTGGCATATCCATCACCCTGCTCTTCCGCAAATTTTTCGTTAATTGGGTAATAACAAGGGAATGTCATCAACTCTTCAAAATAGGATACCGGACTTGTTAAAGTCACAACCAATGTTTTATCATCTTCGGCTTTGGCTCCCAAAGTGTCCAAATCTTCCTGTGTCAGCTCTTCACCGTTTCCTGTTTTGGCAATTAATTCATCAGCACCGGTAATGTGTGCACCATCGGATCCCATCATATATGCATAATTTCCAACGTTTTTAATGATACGCTGCCAGGCATACACGAAGTCCTGTGCTGTAACCGATTCTCCATTAGACCATTTGGCATCACGCAGCTTGAACGTATGTGTCAAACCATCATCGCTCACCGTGTGTTCTTCGGCAATGGCATTGGCGATGTTTCCATCTTCATCCAGGCCCATCAAACCATCGATGACCGCATGCATAGCGTTAAAAGACGTTCCGTCATCTGCATCACAAGAATCTAAGTTCTTGATATCCAGTTCACTGGCAAATGTAAACGTATTGGCTCCGCCAGAACCGGATCCACAGGCAGCTAATGACAAGGCCATTGTCCCAGCCATCAGTACCGACAATAATTTTTTCATATCGAACCCTCCTAAGTTGTGTTCATTCTGTGAACATGTGTATATATTAGAATACAATTTAATTTTTTACAAGCATAAATTGAAATTATTTTCATATGTTTCCTATTTTATGAAAAACCTTTCAAATAATTTTCATAATTCATGAACGTTTTTCAATTAAATGTCTATACATTCGATACACAACCTAAAGTAAGTTTGCTATGTCCAATATGGAGAGTTCAAATATATTTTTATGCGTCTAGCCCTCTTTATATACATATTTGAAAGTAAACGGCGTTCCGACCTGCTGGTTGACCAGATCTTTTACTTTTGGGTTCAATAAAGCCGTATTTCCTTTTTGGAATACAGGGATGTTGGCATAATCGTTCATAGCAAGCTCTTCAGCCTGCAACATCAGATCCCAGCGCTTTTGAACATCCAATTCTGTATTGACCTGATTCAACAATGCATCATATTGTTCATTGGACCATTTTCCATAGTTATTTTGGTTACCGGTCTTCATTAAGTACAAATACGTTGTCGGATCCCCATAGTCCGGTCCCCATCTTGTACAAGCCAGATCAAAGTCACCATTGGCTTCTTTATTGTAGATACGATCCTGTTTGGTCGTGGCAACCATTTCAATATTTAAACCATCCAGCTTTGTAAAGGCATTTTGTAAATACGTTGCCATCGTATCCATTGGGCTTTCATCGGTTCCATACAACAAACGCAAGGTCACTTCGGATTTACCTAATTCTTGTAATGCTTGATTCAAAGCTTCCTGTGCCGCATTGGCATCATAAGTTGTAAAATCTTTGGCATCTTCTCGGAAATCTTCCCCATTTGGACCTTTTGACAAATCTTCCGGCACAAAGCCATTGGCTTCAATCGAACCATCCTTTAAAACATTCTGGGCAAAATCCTCACGATCGATGGCCAGTGATAACGCTTTTCGCAAATTCTGATTCTGTAAATCGGCATTTTGTAGATTTGGCATTACATAAAATAAGAATCCGCTTTTTACATTCCAGAACGCATCGTTATCTTTGTATTTATCCACTAAATCCGAATCGATAGGTGCATAATCATTGTTACCACTATCAAAGTTTTGTGCAGCTACCGTTGGCTCCTGTACCAAATTCATGACCAGCTTATCCAGTTTTACAGAATCGGCATCCCAATAATCCTCATTCTTTGTAAAGACGGCTTTAGAACCCGGCTCCCAGGATTCCATGACAAAGGCACCGTTTGAAAGAATCGCATCGGCACTCTTTCCATAGTTTTGTCCCTGTTCTTCCGTAAACTTTTCATTTTGTGGGAAATAACACGGGAATGTCATCAACTCCTCAAAATAAGATACCGGACTGGTTAGTGTCACCACCAGGGTTTGGTCATCCACAGCTTTAGCACCTAATGTATCCAGATCTTCCTGTGTCAGTTCGCTGCCAGCTTCATTTTTTGCCATCAGCTCATCCGCACCAACTAAATGAGCTCCATCCGATCCCATCATATACGCATAGTTCCCTGATTTTTTCAGGATACGCTGCCAGGCATACACAAAATCTTGTGCTTTTACCGGATCACCGTTTGACCACTTGGCATTCCGCAAAACAAAGGTATGAGTTAAACCATCATCACTTACCGTATGTTCTTTGGCAATGCCATAAGTCACCTTGCCATCCTTATCAACATCCATCAAGCCATCAATGACCGCATGCATCGCATTAAAAGACATACCATCATCGGCATCACTGGAATCTAAATTTTTAATATCCAGTTCATTCGCAAATGTAAATGTGTTGGCATTATCCCCGCCAGAACCACAAGCCGCTAAAGATAAAGCCATGGTTCCTGCCATCAATACCGATACCAGCTTTTTCATAGAAATCCACCCTTTCCTTGGCACCTTTTTACCTGTGCTTTTTCATCTTATGACCATTTTGCAACCTTGGTCATAAAGATTTAAAAAATTGATCGTTCGCATACAACGAACAATTGTCTATATATTAAGACAGATTTTCATTTTTTGCAAGAAATTTACATATATTTTTTCATAATTTATATTTGTTTCATATGCTTTTTCATAAAAAAAGCTGCACCGAAGTGCAGCCTGCGTTAATTCGCAACAATATTTACAACTTTTCCTTTAACCACAATAACCTTACGAACAGTTTTTCCTTCCAGCTGATGTTGTACATTTTCCAGCTGTAATGCTTGTTCCTGGATCTTGGCTTCTTCGGCATCGGCAGCCGCTTCAAACTTACCGCGCACCTTACCATTGACCTGTACCACAATTGTTACAGTCTTATCCACTAACATAGCTTCGTCATATGTCGGCCATGGCTCATAAGTGATGGAATCTTTCTGGTCAAAGATCGTTGCCCACAGCTCTTCTCCTAAATGTGGGGCAAAGCAGGCAAACATCTTTAAGAAACCAATCGCATAAGGGCGATAGATCGTTTTTGTCTTGTAACATTCATTGATGAAGATCATCATTTGAGAAATCGCTGTATTAAAGTTTAACGTATCGATATCATTTGTCAATTTCTTGACAGTCGCATGGTAAACACGATCTAAACGATGATCGTTTTCTTCGGTGAATTCTGCCACCTCTGTATAGAAACGATTGACACGCTCCAACCATTTACGCGTTCCATCCAGCCCGGTCGTTGACCAAGGTAAAGCCGCTTCCAATGGTCCCATAAACATCTCATATACACGCAAAGCATCCGCTCCATGACTGGCCACGATTTCATCCGGATTGATGACATTGCCACGTGATTTTGACATCTTTTCACCGTTAGAGCCTAAGATCATACCTTGATGGAACAATTTCTGGAACGGTTCTTTTGACTTCACAACACCACAATCATAAAGTACCTTATGCCAGAAGCGCGCATATAATAGGTGCAATACCGCATGTTCTGCACCACCGACATACAAATCAACCGGTAACCAGTGCTCCAGCAGCTTTGGATCCCCGATGGCTTTATCGTTTTTTGGATCAATATAGCGAATATAATACCAGCAGCTTCCAGCCCACTGTGGCATCGTATTGGTTTCTCTGGTTCCCTTAACACCATCAATCTCAACCGATAACCAGTCGGTACAATGTGCCAACGGACTTTCACCGGTATCGCTTGGTTTAAAGTTTGTCGTTGCCGGCAGTTCTAACGGCAGCTCATCCACATCTACAGTACGCATGGTTCCATCTTCCATATGAACGATCGGAATCGGTTCGCCCCAGTAACGCTGACGAGAGAACAACCAGTCTCTTAACTTGTAAGTAACCTTGGCTTCCCCAACCTTGTTTTCTTCCAGCCACTGAATCATTTTCGCAATGGCCTCTTCCTTGTTTAGACCATTCAGCCATTCTGAATTGATATGTACGCCATCTCCGGTAAAGGCTTCTTCTTCGATGTTTCCACCTTCCAGTACCGGAATGATCTCTATACCAAATTTCTTGGCAAATTCATAGTCGCGTGTATCATGTGCCGGAACCGCCATGATCGCACCGGTTCCATAACTGGCTAATACATAATCACTGATCCAGATTGGCACTTTTTTACCATTGACCGGATTGATCGCATACGCTCCGGTAAATACACCGGTCTTATCCTTGTTCAAATCTGTTCTTTCCAGATCGGATTTTGTCTGACATAGCTTTTGGTAGGCTTCAACGGCTTCCTTTTGTTCCGGAGTCGTAATATCGGATACAAACGGATGCTCCGGTGCCATAACACAATACGTAGCCCCAAACAAAGTATCACAACGCGTTGTAAAGACCGTAAATTCTTTATCATGGCCATCAATCTTAAAGATGACATTGGCCCCCTGCGATTTACCGATCCAGTTTCTCTGCATCTCTTTAGTGGAAGTCGGCCAATCCACTTCATCCAGATCTTTCAACAATCTTTCTGCATAGGCTGTAATCTTTAATACCCATTGACGCATCGGTTTACGGATGACCGGATAGCCACCTCTTTCACTTTTGCCGTCAATAACTTCTTCGTTGGCCAAAACCGTTTTTAACTCCGGACACCAGTTGACCGGAATTTCATCAACATATGCCAACCCTTTTTTATACAGCTGTGTAAAGATCCACTGTGTCCATTTGTAGTATGATGGATCAGCTGTACTGATTTCGAGATCCCAATCATAACTGAATCCCAAAGACTGAATCTGCTCTCTAAAATGATTGATGTTTTTCTTGGTAAATTCAGCCGGATGATGCCCTGTCTGTAAGGCAAACTGCTCTGCCGGAAGACCAAAGGCATCCCATCCCATCGGGTGCAGAACATTATACCCCTCCATACGTTTTTTACGGGCAATGATATCGGTTGCGGTATATCCCTCCGGATGTCCTACATGAAGACCATTTCCACTCGGATACGGAAACATATCCAGTACATAATATTTAGGCTTGGAAAAATCGGAAGTATCACAACGGAATGTCTTTTCTTCCAGCCATCGCTTTTGCCATTTCTTTTCAATGGACTGATGATCGTACATCTCTTTTCTCCTCCTTCAATAAAAAAACGCCCTCTTCTAAGGACGTTAAAAGACGCGGTACCACCTTAGTTCACAGAAACGATCTGTGCCCTCTTTTTTTCTTTATCGCAGAAACTACGGATAACATTACTTATCAGCTCCTTAGCGAGTTCAAAGATACGATCCACTGCTTTTCACCAGCCAGCAGCTCTCTAAACGACTTTCTCTTCTACTACTCTAATTCATCGCTTTTACGCTTTGAATCATATCATTATTTCATTTTGTAAGTCAACCTTCATTTCCGGTCTAGAAAACACTTCAAACAACTTTTTAAAATTTTTTCGCTAAATTCAACTAAAAAGTTGATGTAGAGAATTAAAAACGATGTTTTTTAGTTTTGATACAGTGTAAACACATCAATTGGCAGCTCAAAAGAACATATGTCTT
>NZ_JBQKEP010000024.1:0-16150 GCF_052121255.1 Faecalicoccus sp. LCP19S3_E2
TGCCACAAAGACAAAAGAGAATCTGGAGTCGATGGGATTTGTGTGCGAGATGCAGTGATCGTTAGAGAAGTCGATTGACTTCTTTTTTTTGTTGAACATTTGTTGTATAATAAGTATCGTCTATTTCTGTATATAATTTATGCAGAACAAAAAGAAAGATAAGGAGAATCGGGAATGAAAGTACATGACTTTAATGAAGTAGTGAATCATATGAAAACCTCTGGTTTTGTCTATCAGGGATCGGAAATTTATGGCGGTCTTGCCAATACATGGGATTTTGGTCCTTTAGGTGTGGAATTGAAACAGAACATCAAAAATGCATGGTGGAAGCGTTTTATTCAGGAAGATCCAAACAACGTTGGAATCCAGAGTGCCATTTTAATGAACCCGAATGTATGGGTGGCTTCTGGTCATGTGGGTGGCTTTAGCGATCCGTTGATGGATTGTAAAGAATGTAAATCCAGATTTCGTGCCGACCAGCTGATTGAAGAGGCAACACACAATGAAGTGAGTCCAAACGGCTGGAGCAATGAAGAGATGGAAAACTATATCCGTGAACATGAAATTGCCTGTCCAAAGTGTGGGGCCAAAAACTTTACGGATATTCGTCAGTTTAACTTGATGTTTAAAACCTTCCAGGGTGTTTTGGAAGATGCGAAAAGTACGATTTATCTGCGTCCGGAAACGGCTCAGGGTATCTTTGTCAACTTTAAAAATGTACAAAGAACGATGCGTAAAAAATTGCCGTTTGGTATCGGTCAGATAGGAAAAAGCTTCCGTAATGAAATTACACCGGGAAACTTTATTTTCCGTACTCGTGAATTTGAACAGATGGAGCTGGAATTCTTCTGTAAGCCGGGAACGGATTTGGAATGGTTTAAAACGTACTGTAATGCCTGTGTGCAGTTCTTAAAGGATTTGGGATTGGATGAACAAAACATTCGTCTTCGTGAACATGCCAAAGAGGAATTGGCGCATTATTCAAATGGAACCAGCGATATTGAGTATAACTTTGCCGATCCGATTGGATGGGGCGAGCTGTGGGGTATCGCCGATCGTACCGATTTTGACTTGAAGGCGCATCAGACAACAAGTAAGCAGAGTTTGGAATATTTTGATCCGGAAACCAATGAAAAATATATTCCTTATGTCATTGAACCAAGTGTTGGTGTCGAACGTCTGCTTCTGGCTTTAATGTGCGAAGCTTATACCGTTGAAGAATTGGAAAGAGATACGCGTGTGGTTTTGAAACTGCATCCTTATTTGGCCCCTTATAAAGTAGCGGTTTTACCGTTATCGAAAAAACTGCAGGATAAGGCCGGTGAAGTGTTTAATATGTTATCTAAGCATTTTGCCTGTACATATGATGAAAACCAGAACATCGGTAAGCGCTATCGTCGTCAGGATGCGATCGGAACACCATATTGTGTAACGGTTGACTTTGATACGATGGAGGATGGATGTGTGACAGTTCGTGATCGTGATACGATGGAACAGGAACGCATTAAAATTGAGGATCTAAAAGATTATATTGAAAAACGAGTACAGTTTTAGTAGGTGATAATTTGAGCTGGATCAAAGAAGAAGATATGCGCGCTATCCGTCAGCAGGCGGATATCGTTGATGTCTTATCTCATTATCTTTCACTAAATAAAAAAGGAAAGAACTATATGGCGGTCTGCCCATTTCATGACGACCATGATCCCAGTCTTTCGATTTCCACGGATAAACAGATCTTTAAGTGCTTTGTATGTGGAACGGGCGGAAATGTTTTTACATTTGTCCAAAAAATCGAAAACATCTCTTTTCCGGAAGCAGTCGTCAAAGTAGCGGAGATGATTGGCTATCCACTACGGATCGAAGCGCCGGTCGTGAAGGAACAAAGTGCAGAGCAGCCGTACTATGATTTGATGCAGTCGTATATTCAGTTTTGTGCCTATGAGCTGCAAAGCGAGGATGGCTTTTTGTGTATGCAGTATCTTCAAAAGCGGCATATTCATGAAGATATTCGCAAACGTTTTGAAATTGGTTATGCACCTATGGACGAGCGATCTTTGCACTATTTTAAGGCGAAAAATTATGCCACAAAGGATTTGTTGGATACGGGTCTGGTGCATGAAGGCCAACAGGGAATGCGAGCTACGTTTTTTAACCGCCTGATGATTCCAATCCATGATGATCAGGGGCATCCTGTCGGCTTTACGGCTCGTAAGCTTTCTGATATGGATCAAGGACCTAAGTATATCAATACAGCCCAAACCAATATTTATGAAAAGGGAAATCTGATCTTTAACTATCATCGGGCCAAGAATTTTGCCCGTAAAAACGAGCGTGTGATCTTGGTGGAAGGAGCTATGGATGTTCTGGCTTTTGAAAAGGCGGAAATTCATGAAAGTATTGCTTGTTTGGGGACAGCCTGTACCAAGGCGCAGATCTTATTGATCAAAGCACTAAAGGTTCCTGTGGTCGTATGTTATGACGGGGATCGTGCCGGTCAGGATGCCACATACAAATTTTCTATATTGGCTCTAGAGAATAATGTTGCGATGCAGATTGTCAAGAATCCGACCGAGAAAGACCCGGATGAAATCTTTGAAAGCGGTGGAGCATCGGCCCTCAAGAATCTGGTACATAAAACGATTTCCTTAGCTGAGTTCTATCTGGATTATCTAAGTCGTAAATATGATCTGGAGAATTATGAGGATAAACGAAAATTTGTGCAGATCATGGAAGACTGTATTCGTAAGACATGTACAGATTTTGAAAAGAGTACGTACTTTGCCCGTATTAAGGAGATGACAGGCTTTGATCTTTCGTTGAACGAGCCTAAAAATACATCCCAACCGGAAGTTAAATATCGAAAAGTACCAATGTTGTTGGAGCGTCCCAAGGATGGGCGTAAACAGGCTGAACAAAGCTGTCTGAACATGATCTTACTCAGTAAAGAAGCTGCTTTGCGCTTTAAGGAAGAGATAGGTTTCTTTAAAGATGAGATTTGTAACCAGCTGTCTTATTATTGTTATGACATATATCGATATCAGAATCGAATTGATTTTGATAAGCTGATATCTAAAATAGATGAAGAAGATGTGCGGAATTTTCTGCTTGCCCTCTTGTCAGATCCATTTCGTATGACAAAATATGATGAAAAGTTTTTTCTGGATAGTGTGAACAAGATTCGGGAATGTACTTATCAAGAGCAGATTGACTTAATCAATCAAAAGATCATACAAAGTGTGGATAATCAGGAGAAACTTGAACTGGCAAGGCAGAAAAGAGAATGGATCATCAAGAAGAATGGTCTGCGAAAGGAAAGGTAACTATGGTGGAGACATTAAAGACAAATGTAAAGAAAAAATTTAAAAGTCTTGAAGAGGCAAAAGAGTTTTTGATTGAAACCCGCGATAACGATACGGATATTTCACAGAACCAGTTTATGGATGCGATTGCGGATCTGGGACTGGATGATGATGCGATGGATGATTTGTTTTCCTGGTGTGACGACAATGATATTACATTTATGGATGAGACAATGGACGATGAAGAGTTTGAACTGGATGATGAAACCGATGATCTGGATTCGAATATTGATGATGCCAGAGATGACGATGAAAGTTCGATCGAGGATGAAATTTCTCATTTGGAACAATCGTTTGCCAATGCATCGCATGCCAAGATCAATGATCCGGTTAAAATGTATCTAAAAGAGATCGGTCAGATTCCTTTGTTGGATCCAAAGGATGAACCGATTATTGCCAAACGAATCCAGGAAGGTGACGAAGAAGCCAAACAACAACTGATTTCCAGTAACTTGCGTCTAGTTGTTTCCATTGCGAAAAAATATGTCGGACGTGGTATGTTGTTTCTGGATTTGATCCAGGAAGGAAACTGCGGTTTGATCAAGGCTGTTGAAAAGTTTGATTATACCAAAGGATTTAAGTTTTCAACCTATGCGACATGGTGGATTCGTCAGTCCATCACACGTGCGATTGCCGATCAGGCTAGAACGATCCGTATTCCGGTACACATGGTTGAAACAATCAATAAATTAACGCGTATCCAACGACAGCTGGTACAAGATTTAGGACGTGATCCTCTACCGGAGGAAATTGCCGAAAAGATGGAAAATATTACGGCCGAAAAGGTTCGTGAGATTCAAAAGATTGCCTTAGATCCGGTTAGTTTAGAAACGCCGATCGGAGAAGAAGATGATTCACATTTAGGTGACTTTATCGAAGATAAGGAAACTTTGTCACCCGATGATTATACAAACAATCAGTTGTTGAAGGATGAGATCAACAATGTACTGCAGGGATTGACTGAACGTGAAGAAAAAGTCCTTCGTCTTCGTTTTGGCTTGCAGGATGGAAGAACACGCACTTTGGAAGAAGTCGGTAAAGAATTTAATGTCACTAGAGAGCGGATTCGTCAGATCGAAGCAAAAGCACTGCGGAAGTTAAAACATCCGAATCGTTCTAAACGTCTAAAGGATTTTGTGAAGTCTTAATGGCTGTATCCAAACGTTTACAGGCGATCGTTTCCTTGATTGAAGGACATTGCTTAGCGGATATTGGCTGTGATCATGGTTATGTGATCATGGAGGCACTTCAACAAAAGCGCATCCAAAAAGCTTATGCCTGTGATGTGGCACCGGGGCCTTTGGACAATGCCAAAAGGAATATTCATCTACATCATTTGGAAGAACAGGTTACTTGTCTTTTAATGGATGGAATAAAAGAACTTCCTTCGGATGTGGATTCCATCGTGATTGCGGGGATGGGTGCTTCTTTGATGATCGATATTTTAGAACAAGGGAAATCGCATATAAAAAAGGGTATCCACTTTTATTTCTGTCCGCATAAGGATGCTTCCTTGTTGCGGGAATATGTATCTAAACAAGGTTTTAGGATCGAACAAGAGTGTGTAGTGGAAGAAGATGGTCATTTTTATCCGATCATGAAGCTTGTCTATACCAATACACCGTATTCTTTAACGCAGAGCGAAATTCTTTATGGGGTTTCCTGCAGAAAAGATACAACGTATTCTTTGTTTCTTCAAAAAGAGCAGGAAAAGTGGAAACAGATCGTAGCGCATATGCCTAAGCATAAGCGTACCGAAGCCAATCAACGACTACAAATTTTAGAAAACATGAGGAGGCAAAGCTGAGTCCTCCTTTTTTTTGTTATAAGAGGGTGTTTAAAAAGGCTGACAATTTGGTGTCAGCCTTGTTGATAGATTAATCGAGAATTTTATGTAAATCAATGTCATCTTTTTGACATGGATATTGACAGAGATAGGAATAAATCTGTTCCATGAGATACGTTGGTGTACTTGCTCCGCTGGTGATGGCAATATGCTTGGACTCTTGAATGGATGTTGTATCAAGCTGCTGCAGATTCTGAACTTGTAGTACAGTCTGGATGCCGGCTGTTTTTCCAATGGCAGCAAGCTTTTGGGTGTTGTTGCTGGTGGGATCACCTACAACGATCAGCGTATCTACATCGGAGTCCTTTAGATCCAATATCGCCTGTTGACGCACTCTTGTCGCATTACAAATCTCATCATGGATCTGGGCATTCGGATAGACTTTACGAATTGCCTGGAAAAGTGTGTTGATTTCCAATACTGACATGGTGGTTTGGTTGGTGACAAAGATAGGAGTCTGGATGTTGATTGGTATATCGTTTTCCGTTTCAATCAGGATCACTTTGTCGCTGGTTGAATAAATGGCTTCAGCCTCGGGATGCCCTTTCTTTCCAATATAAAAAACGGTATAACCTTGTTCCAGCTTATCCTTGACGATGCTTTGTGTCTGTAGGACAAACGGACAGGAGGCATCTATAATCTGTAAGCCTTTTTCTTTTGCCTTTTGGACAACTTTTGAACTGACTCCATGAGCTGTAAAGATGACGATTCCTTCCGATATCTGATCTAATAATTCCCATCTGGTTTTAGAAGGATCTTCGATGGTTTTAAGATCGTAAAGCTGCAGCGCTTTTTTGACATAGCTGTTATGAACCAGATTTCCCAAGATCGTAATCGGCATATCCGGGTTTTGTTTTCGACATTCTTTTGCGGTTTGAATCGCTTTTAGGACTCCACCGCAATATCCTTGTGGTTTTACTTTTGTGACTTTATATTTCATACTCTTTATTATAGCGTTTGATGTTTGTTTTGAAAAATGTTTTATGGTATTATGAGTTGGCTTTGAGGTGATAAACATGTCAAATACAAATGTCGTTAAGGAAATTATGGAGTTAGAACATTTTAAAACACTAACGCCAATTCAAAAACAAGTGATGGATCGAAAAAATAAGACAAGAGATCTTATCGGTATCTCCAGTACTGGTTCCGGGAAAAGTCATGCCTTTTTCATGGCTATTTTTGAGCAGGTTGATCCGACTGTCGATGCGGTACAGGCGGTAATCTCTACACCGACAAGAGAACTTGCTTTTCAGCTGTATGAGCGTTGTAAGAAATTGGCTGCACATTTTGGAGTGCGTGTAAAGCTTGTGACCGGTGGGATGGATCGTAAGGTTTCCGATGTACAGCCACAGATCGTAATCGGTACGCCCGGGCGCATGAAGGATTTGTTTGTTCAGGAAAATACATTGCGTCTGGATACTGCCAAAATGGTCATTATCGATGAAGCGGATATGACACTGGAATTTGGCTTTTTAGAAGATATCGATGAAATTCTTTCTAAAATGGATAAAAAAGTACAGTTGATGGTTTTTTCCGCTACTATACCGGAAGCTTTACAGCCATTTTTAAAGAAATACTTGTTTGATCCTTTCATGATCTCTATTGAAGATAGTGAAAATTTCCAAAGCGATGTTCGTCATGTTCTGGTGCCTTGTAAACATAAAAGCTATGAAGAAAAGCTGTTGGATGTACTATCCCATATCAATCCATATGTCTGTTTGATCTTTGCCAATACCAATCAGGAAGCTGCCGAGATTGCCGCTTTTTTAAGAGAGCATCAATATGATCTGGTAGAGCTTCATAGTGATTTGGAATCCAGAGAGCGAATGCAGGCCATCAAAGCGATTCAGTCACAGAAAAAAAGCTATATCGTTGCCAGTGATATTGCCAGCCGTGGTATAGACTTAGAGGGAATTACCCATGTTATTTCATGTGGTTTTCCAAAAGATCTAAAGTTTTATGTGCATCGTTCCGGACGTACCGGTCGTGCCAATCGTGATGGTGTATGTTACGCCTTATATCATGAAAAAGACGAGGCGGCGATTAAGGATTTGATGCATCAGGGAATCGTTTTTGAACATCAGGATATTCGTCACGGACAATGGGTCGATCTCAAACCATTTGGTCAAAAAAGAAAACGTTCCAAAGATCCACTACAGCAGGAAATTGAAAAAATCGTATCGAAAAAGGCAAAGAAGGTAAAACCAAATTATAAAAAGAAACAGCGTCAGGAAATTGAAAAGCTAAAACGAAAGAGAAAAAGAGAAATCATTCAAAAGGACATTCAACGTCAGAAAAAAGAAAGAGCCAAAGAAAAACAACGCCAGAAGAGGTTTGAATCATGATCTATTTAGGATCACATGTATCCTTAAAGGCACCGAAGTATTTTTTGGGGAGTATTGAAGAATCACTTTCATACGGAGCCAATGCCTGCATGATCTATACAGGTGCTCCCAGCAATACCCGACGTGTTTCATTAGATCAGTTTCGAATCGAAGAAGCCAAGGAATTGATGGCAAAGCATGATTTTTGTATGGATCGTGTAATCGTACATGCACCCTATCTGATCAATCTAGCCAACACCATCAAGCCGGAAACTGCACAGTTTGGTGTCGAATTTTTATCACAGGAATTAAAACGAGTGGATGCACTGGGGGCAAAAACATTAGTTTTGCATCCCGGCAGCCACTTAAAAGCCGGCGTGGATGTGGGGATCTCATCCATTCAGAACGGTCTAAATGCGGTTTTAGATGCCGATGAAAGCGATGTTTGTATCGCCTTGGAAACAATGGCCGGAAAGGGCAGTGAAATCGGGCGAATCTTTGAGGAATTACGTTGGATTCTGGATGGTATTCATAAACAGGAACGAGTCAAAATCTGTATGGATACATGTCATATTCATGATGCGGGGTACGATCTTTCGGATTTCGATGCCGTTTTAAACCAGTTTGATGCGATATTAGGATTAGATAGACTGGCAGTTATGCATATTAATGATTCCAAAAATGAAAAAGGTGCCCACAAGGATCGCCATGCCAATATTGATCAGGGTCATATCGGTTATTCCTTATTGGCGAAGATCGTTCATCACCCTAAACTGGAATCCATTACGAAAATCCTGGAGACACCGTATATCGATGGTAAACCGCCTTACAAAGAAGAAATCGCATGGCTTAAAGCCTATAAAAGTGAATAAGATGTAAAAAGCCGGAGTTTTCCGGCTTTTTGTGTTAGAAGGCTTCAATTTCCTGTTTTAAGCGTTGTACCATTTTCTGCTGTGGAATCTTTTCGATAATTTCTCCCTTTTTGATCAAAAGACCTTCATTTTTACCGCCGGCAATGGCAATATCCGCATGTTTTGCCTCACCGGGCCCATTGACAGCACATCCCATGATGGCTACGGTAATATTTTTATGAACGGTCTGCAGGTATTGTTCAATTTCGTTGACGACAGGCTCCATATCCCATTGCGTACGACCACATGTCGGACAGGCAATTAGATTCGGTACATTTTGAATCAAGTTACACGATTTTAAAAGCTCTTTAACGATGGGAATTTCTTTTTGCGGGGCACCGTTTACACTGATACGAATGGTATTGCCAATACCATCCAATAAAAGATTTCCTAAAGCTAATGTGCTTTTGATAGCACTGGTCATCATGGTTCCGGCTTCAGTAACCCCTAAGTGTAAAGGATAGTCAAACATTTCCGAGGCCTTTTTATAGGCTTCTATACATAAAAGGGGATCACTGGATTTAAAGGAAAGTACCGTATCATAGAAATGAAGATCTTCCAAGATCTGAACATGTCTTTGTGCGCTTTCCATCATTCCCTGTGCTGTAGGTTTTCCATATTTTTGATGAATCTCTTTTTCTAAAGAGCCGCTGTTGATGCCAATTCGTATCGGAATATGTTTTTCTTTACATTTTTTGACCACGGTTTCGACATTTTCCCGAGCACCTATATTTCCCGGATTTAAGCGAATTTTATTCGCTCCGGCATCAATACATGCTAAAGCGAGTCGATAGTCAAAGTGAATATCGGCTACCAATGGAATATGGATATTCGACACGATTTCTTCAATAGCTTTGGCATCGTTTAGATCCATACAGCTGACACGAATGATTTCGCAGCCCATCGCTTCCAATTCTAAAATTTGTTCGATCACTTCTTTTACATGTGATGTTTTGATATTACACATGGATTGAATATATACATGATCGTTTCCGCCTAAAACTAAATCTTTCACTTGTACAGAACGAGTCTGATTTCTTTTCATTTTGATCACTCCTACTTGAAAGTATATAAGTTTCATGCAAGAAGAACAAGTGACAAAACCTGACAAATGTGATTAAATGGTACAAGATAGGGGGATTGCATGCGCCAGTTTTTTAAAAACATCAAGAAAAGAATCCTGCGTTTCTTTCATCAAGGGTTGGATGCGCCCTTAGATCAGGTCATATCCAGACGTATCATCGGTTTTGCCAGTCTGGTGACGGTTTTCTTTTTAGTTATCTTTCTAAGACTCGTTTATATACAAGTCTTTTCCAATGAACGCTATACACAGCTGACAAATGATTATACCAGCGTTACACAATATATCAGTGCGCCTAGAGGTCAGATATTCGATACGAATGGCAATGTGCTTGCGAAAACTACGGTCAGCCACAATATCGTCTATACATCGCCCAACAACATGACAACAGATGATTATTTATTGTACGCCAATCGAATTGTTTCGGTATTTGATGTCAAAGCAGATAAATTTTCATCTTCGGATTTAAAGAATGCGTACATTGCCTATACCTCTTTATTGGATACGGATGATCCACATTATGGATGTCGACATCTATTCAGTGAATCGGAATGGAATAGTATTCAAAATGGTTCTATGACATCCTCCAAACGAACACAACTTCTGTATGAACGAATCACTGATGAAGATATCGATGAACTTTCGAATAAAGAAAAGGCAACCTATGTGATCTACAGTCGGATGACAACAGTGAATTCTTCCTCTTTGCAGAATGTCATTCTGGAGGATATCAGCGATGATGATGTCGCGTATTTAGTGGAACACAAAACCGAGTTTCCGGGCTTTGATGTCGATTTTGGGGGTTGGAAACGAGAGTATCCATATGGTGAAACATTATCTGATGTATTGGGAACAGTGACGACCAGTACGCAAGGTCTTCCCAGCGAAAATGTAGATTATTATCTGCAAAGGGGCTTTCAGTATAATTCGCCGGTAGGCGCTTCCGGTTTAGAGCTTTACTATAACGACTATCTTTCCGGGGTCAGTGAAGAATCGGTCGTAACGTATGACTCAAATGGCTTGGCTCATAAGGAAGTTACGCGTTCGGCACAAAAGGGCTTTGATTTGTATTTAACGATCGACATAGAACTGCAGGAAAAACTTGATAATACGCTCAAGACGGTCCTACAGCGTGAAGGTGGTACCGAAGGGCGTGAGGAATTCAACAGCTTGTTTACCTGTATGATGGACCCTACGACCGGTGGTGTTTTGGCTATGTCCGGCTATACGATGGATCTGGAAACCAAAGATATGACATATTTTGCCTCCGGCAACTATGTTTCGCTGGTCAATCCGGGTTCCTGCATCAAAGGAGCTACCATCTATATGGGGCAAAGCGAGGGTGTAGTAAAGCCTGGAGAAGTCATCAACGATGAGATCATGAACATCGGCGGTGAGGAATTTGGTTCGTATGAAAATCACGGTCCTGTCAATGATATACAGGCTTTGTCGGTTTCCAGTAACGTCTATATGTTTAACATCGCCATTCGTTTAGGTGGAGCAACCTATGAAGAAGGCCAACCTTTAGTTATGGAAGATGTGGGCCAGACTTTAGATAAAATGCGCACTTATTTCTCGCGCTTTGGTTTAGGAAATGTGACCGGCGTGGATGCACCGGGGGAAGTCAGTGGCTATATGGGCTTTGGTAATTTGCCGGGAATGACATTAAACTATTCCATTGGCCAGTTGGATATGTACACGCCGCTGCAGCTGTTACAATATGTTTCGGTGATTGCGACTTCCGGCAGCATGTATCAGATCCATATGATGGATCGTGTAACCGAAAGCAACAGTCAAAACATCGTCGAAGAATATCCAGTCAAGCTTAAATCAACCTTGTCCAATACAGAATCGCTTTCACGGATTCAACAAGGATTTAGAGCTTGTGTTACGGACGAAAACTGTGGAACCCAGATCAATGCGTTATCACAGGATGTTGCGGGAAAAACCGGTACGGCTGAAGTTGGAGATGCGACGACCGCTAACTTTGTCGGCTATGCACCCTATGAGAATCCTAGTGTTGCGTTTGCCTGCTCGGCACCGACCAGTGCGGAAAATACACAAAACCTCAAAAGCAACATCTGTGTTTATAACGTGATGCCGGAGGTTTTACAGACATATTTTGAATTGTATCCGCAGGATCAATAATCTTCTTGCACCAAAAAAATATATATGATACAATTCATTCGCATATTTGTTAAGGAGGACAGTCCATGAGAGATCGTATTACATTTAAATGCTCTGTTTGTGGAGAAGAAAACTACATCGGAACTCGAAATAAAAAGAAACATCCTGAACGTATGACAATTAAAAAATATTGTCCAAAATGTAATCAAAAAACGGATCATAAGGAGAAGAAATAAAGAAGACCGGATCATCGGTCTTTTTTACTAGCAGATCATGATAGAAATTTATACATATCCATTAGGAATGGTGCAGGCAAATTGTTATGTGGTGGTCAAGGAAGATTCTTGTCTGGTAATCGATCCCGGCGATGCGTTGGATCTTCAGCCTTTTTTAGAACAGAATCATTTACATTTGGAAGCGGTGTTACTGACACATGCTCACTTTGATCATATCAAGGGTGTTGATTCGATCACAGAAACGTATTCGGTACCGGTTTATGTTCATCAAAGTGAAGTTTCTTTTTTACAGGATCCGGCGTTGAATGCTTCTTTATCATTTTATGAAACGATCGTTTGTCATTCCAAGGCAATCGGAATTCAGGAAGGCAAGCTTTCGATCGGAAAATTTGATATCGATGTTTATCATACGCCCGGTCATACTTGCGGTTCCTGTTGTTTTCGTATAGAAAATCATTTGTTTTCCGGAGATACCCTGTTTCAAGGCTCTATCGGAAGAATGGATCTTCCAACAGGCAGCGTCATGCAGATGAAAGAGTCTTTGCGCAAACTGGCAGCTCTGGAAGATGATCTACCGGTATATCCGGGGCACGGCCCGGCTACAACCATCGGTTTTGAAAAACAGTGGAACTACGAAATGAAGCATCTATGATCTTTAAAGAAAGTCCATGTCGAAGATACCCTGAGTATCATAATAGATTCGCATGTGGACTTTCTTTTCTTTTTTCTCATACATACAATCGATGAATGTATTTTCATCACGAAACGTCACCAACACATCGTTTATCACTTCACTCTTTTCCAGAATCAAATCCTTTGGATCAAAATGACACTGACGAATTCTTTCGTTATGCTGGATCATGGCTCTGGCATAAGAAATACAGGAAAGATCGATCGTACTTTGTTTGTTGGCCTCTATCAGATAGGCATGATCTAACAGATATAAACTGATCAGGCTTGTCACCTGCAACAGGATAAAGAAACAGACCAGAGCCCCTGAGCTGATATAACCGTTAATAGATCTGTACGTTGTATTCTTTGTCTGCCTTTGAATAGGATAAAAAAATTTCTTCATCTTGTTGATAAAACGCAACATTTTTAACTCCTTCCATAAGAATTTCATATCCCTCTTTTTTGACAAGTCGATCTTTATCCTGGCCGATCCAGATCGATTCATGCTTATAGTTCATCGTTAATTCATGACTTTGTACTTCGATATCCTTGGAAAGAGAGAGGATTTCTCGAAGCTGGATCACAGCCATTTGTTCCTGTTGAA
This sequence comes from Faecalicoccus sp. LCP19S3_E2, assembly GCF_052121255.1. Lineage (NCBI taxonomy): Bacteria > Bacillati > Bacillota > Erysipelotrichia > Erysipelotrichales > Erysipelotrichaceae > Faecalicoccus > Faecalicoccus sp. LCP19S3_E2. The sequence goes on from NZ_JBQKEP010000024.1 coordinate 13,161, forward strand.
GCATATCCATGTTTAACATTTTGAGACAAGTCTGTAAAAAGACAAGTATGCATAAAGTAACGATACTGAAAACAAGCAAAGATAAAAGGGCATCAATCATGGTAAAACCATTCTTTATTGATCTTTTCATCGATGATCCATCCTTTACTATTGAATACTATCTCTATGTTGTTCCATAAAAGACTGATACACAGAAGTATGATAAAGAGGGCAAACAATGCTTCTGTCATTAAAAATCCGTTTTTATTCAATGCGAACACGCCCGCTTCCTAATTGATAGATCAAGTGGATGGTACGGTCTTTGTCTGTACACTGAATGGTATGTGCCTGGGAAATATTACCTTTGGCATTGTAGTGAAACGCAAATGGTGTACAAGAGATGGACGGTGGATATTGAAATTCGATATCCGCAAAATAAGCTCTGTCTTTTTCGATACGCACATCTTTGTTCTCTTTTGCGATAAACGCTTTTTCCTGAGTCAAAACAGAATAAGCCGCCATTTTTCGAGAGAAGTACTCCAGGTGAGAAATAGAAGGCTTTAAGCTGATCAGTGTCAACAAGCTTATGATCAGAAGCGTCAATAAAGCTTCCATCAAAGTAAAGGCATTATTGACTGGTGGCTTGTCCATTGATGATCTCCACAGACTTTCCGTTTGGACATTTGGCTTGTTCTTCTTTCAGATAGCCATCATTGATCAAATCTTGAATGGAAGGGACTTCATCCTTTTCGATTTGATACAGTAAGATTTGTGAATCAATGACACTTAAAAGAGATTTACAGCCTTTTTCACGAATGATCGTTTCTTTTTGTGTAATATTTGGCAAGGTGATCAAAAGAATGATGGTGATGATCAATAATACGATCATCATTTCTAAAAGGGTAAACGCATTTTTTGTTTTCATAAAATTCCTTTCTATAGTGTGTTTAATACATTCATAGGCACTAATAAAATTTGATAGACTGTTAAAACGACTATACCGACGCTGATATAACTGCCAATTTGAATATAAAGCGATAGTTTCTTTGCCTTTTGTTCCAACTCTTTTTGTACTTTTTGCTGGTAAAGATGTAAAAGTTCTTTGGTGGATGAAGTGTGCAGTCCCATGGTAAAAAAACGTACGAACTCTTCATCCATATGACATAGCTGCAAAGCTTGTATCATCGTATTTCCCTGATGAAGAGCTTTTTGTATTTGTATGGCCAAAGGATGATACAAGCTTTTTGGATGAATCTTACAAAGCATCTCAATGCATTCCATCGTGGAAAGACCATAGCCTAAAAAAGTGGACATTAAAAGAGAAAAGTGCAAGGAAATAACTTTGCGAAAGAGCGCAAATCGACAGAAAATGGCGTATAAATGTTCTGTTTTCTTTTGCGTATAAACAGTCAGGAAAAATATTAAAAATACAAAGATCAAAAAGAGAAGCAGGGAAAACACAAATTGTAAGATCGATAAAAACAGGAAAACTTGTTTTGATGCCAGTTGAGACATAGCCGGAAGGATCATTTCTTGAAAAAAGAGGATCATTCCAAAGCTGAATAAAAATAGGAAAGCCGGATAGATACTTGTCTTTATCAGTTCCTTGATCCAACCTTTGCCAACATCATCGATTTCATTGGCACAATGAATGGCTTCTTTAAAAGGCAGTCGATCCTTTAGAATTCTTAAGATCTGAAAGTAATTTTCTTTTCCGTTTGTCAGGATGGAAACTAGTTTTTCTCCTTCGTTTAATTTTGCCAGAATGTTTTTATGGCATCGAAAACAAATCTCGATCATAAAAGTTGTATCCAATCCCTTATTTAATAAAAGACTGAATTGAACAAGCTCTTCTTTAGAGATTTTGCAGGTCAAATCGTGCTTGAGGATCTTGAATTCTTTGGGCATCCAAAGCTTCCTGAATCTCGTTAGAGAGCGTTTTAAAGCCTTTAGGATAGGCTTTATGTTCCAGGGCATATTGAAGATCTTGTCCGGATAAAACTTCATAGATACACTCCTTTCCGTTAGGGCCTTGATATAGTCTTTGTCCGATCAATGCCGTCAATGTGTTTTTTAAATCATAGGTGGATACAGATAGATCTTCTAAGCGTTGTATAGCCTCTAATGCGTTGGATGCATGCAGTGTGGTAAAGGCAAGCGAGCCTGTCAGGGCACAGCGAACGACCATTTTGGCTGTATAACTGTTTCGTGTTTCTCCGATAAAAATCACATCCGGATCGTGACGAAGAAGCTCTTCAATTCCTTTTTCATATGTAAAGCCTAATTCTTCATTGATCTGTAGCTGTAAATAAGATGGATCCTGAATTTCAATCGGGTCTTCCAACGATACGACCTTGTGCATGGAACGCTGTGCAATCGCATGTAAAATGGCATGTAACGTGGTGGTTTTACCGGAATTGGTCGGTCCACAGGCAATCACCAGTCCACGTCTTGCATGAATCAGGCTTTCCAGGAACATTTGATGTTCCTTTTTTGAAGTTAGTCTTTCTATCGGAAGGTGAATGCCTGTATGCAAAAGACGAATAACACCGGTCTGCAGGTGCTTATTGGGAATTAAGCTAAAGCGACAGTATAAAACCTGAGAACCTAGCTTCCAGCTGAATTGGCCATTTTGAGGGATATACGGATTTGTCAGATCAAAACCGGATATAAACTTCACATACTCAAAAAGGGATTCATCCCAGAGATCCTGTACAAGCTCTACCATTTGCTCATAGATACGTAACTGAATGGATAAAGTATGCCGATGGAGCGTTAAATGGATATCGCTTGCGTTTTTTTGTGTGGCATACGTTAAAAGCTGTTCTAATTTTTCTTGCATGTTCATACTATTTAATACGTAAAAAAATCGAAAAACTATGAAAAAAAATTAAAAAAATTCGCTAAATTCAACTAAAAAGTTGATGATTCAACATGAATAGCGTCAGATTCAGGGATATTCTTTGACATATAAAGGAGATTCCCTATGATCAACGAAACATTCTTGAACC
>NZ_JBQKEP010000025.1:0-15192 GCF_052121255.1 Faecalicoccus sp. LCP19S3_E2
ACACGATGTGATTGTAACAATTGAAGAGCACAATGTGATCGGCGGCCTGGGCGGAGCGGTAGCGGAAACCCTGGCACCGTATGGACTGGCATGTCGTCAGTACATGATGGGCATGCAGGACAGTTTTGGACGAAGTGGCAAACCAAAAGACTTATTAGCCCATTATCATTTGGATGCTTCAAGCATTGCCCAAAAGATCAAAGAAATTATGAAGTAAGTACAAAAAAAGAAAAACAACTTTAACTAAAATTAAGATGAATCGCTCGGAAGATAATGCTAACTTATGGGCGGTCTTTATAGCAAGCGGGGAGCCTAGTCAGTGTTTTGCTGTCTGGCTCCTTTTTGGGGGGATAGATATCTAAAAAATCAACTTCTATAACTCGCATACAAATATAAGACAAACAAAATGTTTTAACATCGAAGTTAAAAAGTTTGTATTTCCACAAAGTCTTTTCCATGAATGTTAAAAATTTTTGGATAATGATAGAAGTTAAGGACGATTCGCATAGTCTTTAACTCGTCGAAGGAACACTTTTGTGGCAGGAGAAAATGTTCTGTATTTCTTTGTAACAATGTATAAATCTACTGAAATTTCAGGTTCGATCCTTTTAAAGACAAGATTTCTTCCAGTCGTGTTTACAAGCTTATCTAAACAAAGAGCATATCCTAGACCTTGTTCTACCATAAAGGTGGCATTATAAATTAAGTTATAAGTGGCAACGATATGTAATGGAGCGGAACCAAACCAATCCACATTCTGATGTCCCTGATAGATCTGATCAGACATGATCAAAGGAAGTTCCTTCAGCTGATCGATCTGTATAACATCTTGTTGAGCAAGTAGGCAGTCTTTTGGAACTAATAAACCATAGACATCTTTTTTATGGATATTGATATAGTCGTATTGTTCTCTACGAATCGGTCCCAGCAATAATCCCATATCCACCAATCCTTTATCAATCTTTTCTAAAACACCATCGGCATTTTCACTGTATGTACGAAAGCGCACATCCGGATATTGATCGTGAAACGCTTTGATCAAAGAGACGATCGCATCCATCGCAACGGTTTCCCCACATCCGATGCAAATTTCACCACTTAATGTTTCTTCTTCAGCCTGTAAAGCAGTCTCTGTATTTTCCAATAGCTCTATGATTTCCTGTGCTCGATTTTTAAGGAAAAATCCTTCTTCCGTCAAAGTAATCTTTCTTTTTCCCCGAACAAATAATTTCTTACCCAGTTGATTTTCCAGATCCATCATCTGTTTTGATAAGGTAGATTGTGTAATGTATAGCGTTTTAGCTGCTTTTGTGATGTTTTGTTCTCGTGCCACAGCCAGAAAATATTGTAAAAGTCTTGTTTCAATCATTGTATCACCCTATTTATTTTATCATTCTTTAAAACGATTGTAATCGATAATTAATGACTGTTTGTGATTTTTAAAGAATGGATTTATAGTGAAAATACGAAAGGATGGATCGTATGGAAAAGGAAGAGACAAGGCTTCGACAATGCCTTCAGGATTGTGATATGACAAAAGATAAGATTGAAGAATATGTGTGCTGCAAGGATACAGATCAGCTTCGCCTTTTACATCAACAAAGAAAGAAGCTGATAGATAAGCTGCATAAGGCGCAGCACAAAGTGGATGTTGTCGATTATATGATCCATCAGGTCAAAGAAAAAGAGGGATAAAATGACGGTTATAGAAAATCAAAGATTTGATGGAGAACGAGCCTTATATGGAAAGAAGAATTTGACAGTAAAACATTGTCAGTTTAATGGACCTGCTGATGGTGAAAGTGCCTTTAAGGAATGTGAAAATATCAAAGTGGAAGATACTTTTTTGAATCTTCGTTATCCTTTCTGGCATGATCATAGTTTACAGATTCACAATGCACAAATGACAGAGAAGTGTCGAGCGGCGTTGTGGTATTCCGATCATATTGTAATCAAAGATAGCCAAATGCATGGAATCAAGGCGCTGAGAGAATGTGATGATGTGATCATCGAAAACTGTGATATTCAATCGCCGGAATTTGGCTGGATGACAAAAAATATCGTGATGAAGGATACTAAAGCAGTTAGTGAATATTTTATGATGAGAGCGCAAAATCTGCGATTTGTGAATGTGGAGTTGAAAGGGAAGTATTCTTTTCAATATATGAAGAATGCCTATTTTGAAAACTGTGTATTTGATACCAAGGATGCGTTCTGGCATTCAGAAGATGTCTGGGTCAGAAACAGTGTGATCAAAGGAGAATATCTGGCATGGTATTCCAAGGGGTTGGTCTTAGAAAACTGTAAGATCATCGGAACACAGCCGCTTTGTTATTGTGAGGGATTGAAACTGATTGACTGTGAGATGATCGATACCGATCTATGTTTTGAGAAATCGAAAGTGAACGCAACGATCGTCAATGAAGTGGAAAGTATAAAAAATCCACTGGATGGCATAATTGAAGTACCGGCTGTTAAAGAAATCATACAGGATGATCCAGCGTCCAAAGGTAAGATCCTGATTCAATCTTAGGAGAGCGTATATGGAATATATAAAACTGGGGAATTCAGATTTAAATGTTTCCCGTATCTGTATGGGATGTATGGGCTTCGGGGATCCAACACGCGGGCAGCATACATGGACCTTAGATGAAACTAAAACACGAAGCATTATTGAACAAGGCTTAGCGGCAGGTATTAATTTTTTTGATACTGCGATTGCTTATCAAAGCGGAACGAGTGAACAATATGTAGGAAAAGCTATTCGAGATATGGCACATCGAGATGATATTGTTATTGCGACAAAGTTTCTTCCGCGTAGTGATGAAGAGATCGAAAAAGGGATCTCCGGACAGCAACATATTGAAAATATGTTAAATCAAAGCTTACAAAATCTGGGAATGGATCATGTTGATCTGTACATTTATCATATGTGGGATTATCGTACTCCGCTGTATGAAATTATGGATGGTTTAAATCACATGGTACAGCAGGGAAAGACACGATATATCGGTATTTCCAATTGTTTCGCATGGCAGCTGGCTAAGGCGAATGCACTAGCTGAAAAAGAAGGTTTTGCGAAATTTATATCCGTGCAAGGTCACTATAATTTGATTTTTAGGGAAGAAGAAAGAGAAATGATTCCCTATTGCAACCAGGAAAATATCGCATTGACACCTTACAGTGCTTTAGCCGGTGGACGACTTTCTAAGCATGCCGGACAGACCTCCAAGCGATTACAGGAAGATAGCTATGCTCATTTAAAATACGATGAAATGGCTGCTTATGATCAAAAAATCATAGATCGCGTTGCGATTCTGGCCAATGAACATCATACTTCAATAACCGCTGTTTCTCTGGCCTGGCTATTGACTAAAGTGACAACACCAATTGTAGGAATGACCAAACCTAAGCATATACAAGGTGCTATTGATGCCTGTGATTTAAAGCTGAGTGCAGAAGAAATTGCTTATTTAGAAGAGCCTTATATTCCTCATAAGCTTGTTGGCGTTATGGCGCAGAATACCGCAGAAACATCGAATGATAAGCATGTCTGGTCGATAGGGGACCAAAAGATGTAAAGGAGGACAGGATATGGATTATAAACAAACCGATTCGCAGTTTATGGAACGCTTTGAACAATTTGCGTTTGAAGAGGTCGTGCAAAAGGAGAGCGTTAAGCTGGATGTGAAAACACGTTATTTGGCAATATTGGCATCGCTGATCGGATGTCAGGGTAAGGATGCTTATCGATTGATGTTGGAAAAGTCATTAGATGATGGCATGGATCCCGTGATGGTCAAAGAGATGGTGTATCAGGCTCAGGATTATATGGGAATGGGGCGCATGTGGGATTTTTTAAGGATCACCAATGAAGTCCATTTGGAAAAGGAAATTCCTTTATCCTCATACGGGCAGGCGACAACAACCATGGAAGCTCGACTGGAAAAAGGGGTACAGGCGCAAGTTGATATTTTTGGGGAAGGAATGCGAGAAGCTTGGAAAAACGGTGTGATCAATTATTGGTTGGCTGATAATTGTTTCGGCGATTACTATACACGAACCGGCCTGGATCTGGCACAAAGAGAAATGATCACCTTTTGTTTTTTGATGGCGCAAGGTGGCTGTGAATCACAGTTGATTGCCCATGCCAAGGGGAATATGAATGTAGGCAATGATGCCGATTTTCTTCGTAAGGTCATCGCACAGTGTGTACCTTATATTGGTTATCCGCGCAGTCTGAACGCAATGACGGCGGTGGATAAAGCTATAAAGTAAAAATAAGCAAAGGATCCTTTACGGGGTCCTTTTTCTATGCGTGCAAATAAAAAAGACCGGAATCACCGGTCCAGATCATGAAACACAGGCTTCATATGATCAAATGTACAATACTGCTTAAATCCCATTTCCTGTAACATCTTTTTTGCATCTTGTATATAAGCTCCCAGATGTTCCGGTTTATGAGAATCCGAGCCAATCGTAAGAATCGTACCCCTTAAATCTTTATATAACTCTAAGATTTTATGGGAAGGTGTGGAATCTTTTAAGCCATATCGTTTGGAAGAAGTGTTGATTTCAATACCTTTTCCATCCGCAATAACTTGTTCTAAAATGGCTTGAATCAATGGCTTTATTTTCTCAAAAGGATAAATCCCCTGCGCATCGTAGCGATTGATCAGATCCATATGTCCTAAAACACTATAATTTTTGTATTGTCGAATAACTTCCAACATTTCTTTATAGTATTCTTCGTTGTATTCTTTTTGTGTTTTACCTTTTTGAAATTCCTGATTCCAGAATTCTTTGTCATGTACCTGATGAATGGAAAGAATGATAAAATCAAAGTCATAGCGATCAAACAATTTCTGAAATCGAGAAATTGTATGTGTCTGCATCCCAAATTCTAAACCGGTTTTGATCGTGATTTGATGACCATACTTCTCTTTCATAGCTTGAATGGCTTTCATATATTCTGGATAATTGGCATTGGCCATAGGTTCATTGCCGCGATAGATGATCTTTTGACCACTGTCCCAATCTACTTTAATGCCATAATCTACATGTTCTGTAAAACAAATTTCATCCATTTTCATGGTTATGGCATCTTGAATGACTTTTTCCATAGGGTAGATGGAATCATCGCTAAAAGCAGTATGTACATGATAATCCGCAAACATAAATCTCCTTAGTTTAAATGAAATTGTTGTGCAACTAAATGAACTTTTAGATTTAATTTTGTATAAAGTTCTTTGTGCAGTTCATAAAAATCCATATTTTGGATTTCTTCTTCTTTTTGTTTGGATGGATAAAACCGATCCAAATAGTAGAAAGTTCCCTGATCTAAAAATCCATATACGATACCGGCAATACCGTTATCTAAACAAATGACTTGTTTCCAGATCTTTTTAGGAGTTACCATCACTATATCTAAAAATTCATTGATTTCCAGGTGTCTTGCAAACATATGTTTTATCCTCCTTACGCTTTTATTATGTCGGATTTTCGAAAAAGGACAATATTTCTTTTGTATTTCGGATAAAACAAAAAAAATTTATCTAATAAGCAAAAATATTAATGGAAAAATAATTTTTAAACAAAGAAAAATAAAGAATAAAGAGGTCCAGCAGGACCTCTTTACTTAAGAAGTTATTCCATTATGTTTATCAGGAAGTCTGGTTTTAGAAAGACTACTGTTTGTTTTTCATATTAGTTAATGCTAATAAAATAGACAATTTTCCGTATTCAAAGGTCAGTCCACCTTGTATATAGGATGTATAAGGTTCTACCATGGGTGCATCGGCGCTCAGTTCTATTGTACTGCCCTGTGTAAAGCTTCCGGCTGCCATGACTTCATCAAATGGATAGCCGGGCATTGGAGCCGGAAGAACACGTACAAAGGAATCAATAGGACTGGTGGATTGAATACCTTGGGTAAAGTTGACCAGATTTTCTTCAGAGCCAAGTTCTAAGGTTTGTATGATATCCGTTCGTTTTTCATCATAAGCCGGAGACACATTTTTATAGCCTAATTTTTCTAACATATAAGCTGCAAAAACGGCAGTTTTCAATGCGCTTTTTACTGCATTGGGTGCCATGAAGATCCCTTTCAAGAAAGAACTGTTCAAATTAAAATTAGCACCTAAGCTTTTACCAATGCCAGGAGCTGTCAATCTTTCGGCGACTTCATGGATCCATTCTTTTTTTCCTGCGATATATCCACCGGTCGTGGCAATACCTCCACCAAGATTCTTCATTAATGAGCCTACAACAACATCGGCCCCCACATGTCCAGGTTCTCTTTTTTCTACCAGTTCGCCGTAGCAATTATCAACCATAATGATGACATCTTTATTAACTTCTCGAATCTTTTTGATGATTCTTTCGATCTTGGCGATGCTTAAAGAAAGTCGATGTGAGTATCCTCTCGATCGCTGTATCTCCACCAATCGTACATTGTTTTCTTTTAAACGTTCCAGAATGGTTGCATCATCAAAATCATCATTTACCAGATCAATTTGTTCATACTTTACACCATATGCTTTTAAAGACTGTGAGGAATTTCCATATAATCCGATCATCTCCTGCAACGAATCGTAGGGATCACCGGAAATAGAAATCATGGTATCTCCATGTTTTAAAAGAGCAGATAATGTTAAATACAGTGCGTTGGTTCCGCTCATGATTTGTGGACGCACCAGGGCATCTTCGCAACCTAATACCGAAGCAAAAATTCTCTCGATTTTGTCACGCCCTTCATCATAGTTCCCATAGCCATTGATATCTGCAAAATCGGAATAAGAAACTTGATTCTCAATAAAAGCGGATAAGATTCGATTAGAATTGTGTAAACAAATATCATCGATATTTTCATAAATATCTTTTAAAACGGAATCGGATTCTTTTGCCATTGCCAATAAATCCTTATCAATTTGTTCTAGTATCATAATAACCTCCCAAAATTCACGCAACCTTTATTATACAGGATTGTTGGATATTGAGAATGGATGTTTTTATGCATTGTTTAAAATAGTTTGAGCTCATCTGTTTTATCTTCGTTTATATAACCTGTTAAAATCTCTTGTATGAGATGAGCATTGTTCATTCGAATTGCATATTGTTCTGGTTTTGTATAGCCAAACCAGTCATAGTTAAGATGCCATACGATAGATCTATCAATAATAATGAAATGCTTGTAATGTTTCATAAATCGATATTGAGCACCTAATCCTTTTAAATAATGTAGTTCTTCTTTGTTTTCTTTTGTGTTGTCAGATAATATGAACAAAATATAAATGCCTTGAGTAAATTTATTCTTTAATTCATCATATAAATTTTTGATCTTTGTTAATTTAATGTGAGTAGAGAATATGACAATTTCCTTTTTTGCGTTTTGTATGTCGGCCTTAAGAATATTTTCAAACGCATTATTTTCAAAAAGTATTTGATTGACTAAAGGGTTGGAATCTCGTTCTTGTACATGATAACCTTCTCTTTGGTATTGTTTTAAGCGTTTATAAAACATAGACTGCATCATAGCAATTTGTGTATCTACATAATCATAGACTTTGACTATGCTTTTTCCTTTATCTGGTCGATGAATTCGACCCGTATATTGTGTGATTCTATTTTCGTCTGATATAGGTAATAATAAAAACAAAGTTTTTAATGATGGTAGATCAAAACCTTCGCCTAAAAGTTTACTGGTTGCCAATAATATAAATGGTTGATTGGACGAAAACGAGTTTATCTTTTGAAAGGTATTGTTCCTATCTGCTTTTTTAGTGTTTCCAGTAAGTAAAAATACATTCTCCGCAGCTTTTTCTAGCATTTCTTTTAGTATATACAGGTGTTCTTTTCTTTCGGATAACACAATTATTTTTCCTTGCTGCTTATATTCAGAAAGTATATCTTTAAGAATTAAATAGTTACGCGCTGTATCATGAATCAATTCTTTGCAAATTTCGGTATATGATGTATTTTCTTTGAGTACGATTGAATTCGTCATTCTTGGAATCAAAAGCTGCATAAATTCATGATGTTGTTTGCCTTGATTAATAACACTACCATAACGAAGCTTCCCGCAGAACATATAGATTATTTTTTCAAGTCCGTCTTTTCGTTTTGGGGTTGCGGATAATCCATATATTCTCTTAGATAAGACATGCCTTAAAATGTGTGTAAAAGTATTGCTTGCGGCATGATGGCATTCATCAATGATTACCATGCCATATCCACTTAGTAATTCTGTTAGATTTTCTGCATTGGCCAAAGAAGCTGCAGTGGCAATGTCTATATTATGATTTAATCGTTTCTGTGTTCCGTTGTATGTACAGATGAATCGATCTTTTTTCTTTTCTGCATTAGGAAATTTTAAAAACTGTTGGAATCGTTCTAACCATTGATCTTGGATTTGTTTAGAGGGAACGATAATCAAAGTGTTTACTTTAAAATAACTGATTAAATAAATACCAATTACAGTTTTTCCAAAGCCAGGGACTGCTTTTAAAACACCTGTTTCATGATTTATGAGTTTGCTGATTGCATTTTCTTGCTCTTTTCGTAGCTCGCCGAGAAATTCTACGTCAATAGACATGCCAGAGCAGCGTTTATCTTTTAAATCGATCTTTGTATCTGGTAAAACTTCTTGTATTCTATCTTTAAGTCCTCGAGGTAAATATAGGTGTTGATCGTCTTCTTCATAGAATGATAATACTCTGGGTGTGGTTGCATAATAAATAGGTTTATGGAGTCTTTGGAGTTCATAATATCTGGGGTTATACATACTTGCCACGCGTTTTAGGGCATTGTATGTTAAGGAGTTTAAGTTTTTCTTTTCTATGGCAATTATGGATGATTCAAATCCGATTATATTTTTTGAGTATTCACTGGTGCTGTCCAAATTAAAACGCAGCTGTTCCTGATCAAAAAAATAGTCAGGTTCTTTATAGTTTGTAATCAATGTTTCTATTTCTTCTCTTGTTGATTTCTTTCGGGAAGACAGGTGTTCAATGGGATTTTGTAGGGGCTGTTTAAGATCGTTGATGAATGTGGAATTTCCTTTTTTATAAGCAGCGTATCGTAAGGGTAGTGCGATCTGGTTTCCAAAGCCTCCTTTAGGAAGATAATCTTGATTAGGAAACATTCTGTCAAAAGATGAATATTTAAGGTGTGTATTCGTTTTCATTGTTTCCTGAAGAATCCATTCGCCGAATCTTCTGGCAAGAGAAGCTTTTAGAGGTTCTGCAAAAAAGAACCAGAGATGACCACCATTGCCGGAAGCTGACCTTTCCATAACAGGATATAAATCAAACTGAATTGCTGCTTTATACACACTGTACATATCTTCAAACCATGAATCATCATCAAAATCAAACACTAAAAAATTACAAGTATCATCTTGTAGTAAAGGGAAGATTCCAATACCTTTATTTCTGCCCAAAAAATGATCTTCTATGATGTCTTCATCTAAATGAGTATATTGTGCTACAGGACAATTGGTACAGGGATTTTTGATTTTACCTTTACGACAGCCCGGTTTAAATTCTATATTACATGCAATAGACCATCCTAATTTTTGAGTTTTTTGATTATAGTATATTTTTTCGAACACATCTTTTCGACCGTTAAAGTAATTCATAAATATGTGAATTTTATCTTGTTTATCTAACTTTTGTTCAGGAAGTGAAAGGATGATCCCGCGCTTTTTAAGTTCACTTTTTAATAGCTGATTCTCACGTTTTAGTTTTTCATTTTGTTCCATCAAGTCATGGATGGTTTGTTCAATTGAATTCATGGCCTCTCCTGATTGTTAATATAGTCTTACATTAATCAAATTATAGCAGTTTATATACTTTTTCAAAGGGTGAAAGATGTTTACAACTAGTGTTTTTATAATATGAAAACTAAAAAAAAGCTAAATGTTTGAAGGAAGCTAATTATAAAAAAATTGTAAATGAACAAAATTGGACAGAGGATGATTTAGAACGCCTGGTGTCTAGTGGAAAGATATTTTATGCAGATGCTTTTGAACGACAAGCAAACGTATTGATTGATGAATATGAAAATGTATCCGATACTATTTTTGTGATATTGAAGGGATAGAAAATGTTCTAAATTTAGAAAACATTGCACTGTTAGAATTGCCACTTTTACCATTCGAAAACAAAATCTATGATGAATATATTCGTGCTTTGGAAAAACAGTTTAAAATATGGACTTCATTTCTTTTGCTCGTTGCATCACTTCTTTTAAGGATGGTATCGAAATCATACCGCCCATTGTTTCTGTAGAGATCGACGCGGTTAAAGATGCTAATTTGATGACGGTTTCAAGAGGATAGTTGTGGCCTAGAAAATAGACAAAAGCACCATGAAAAATATCACCGGCTCCGGTAGAATCGACGGTTTTAGTTTTAAAGGCAGGAACATGATAGATTTTTTGATTCTCCTGATAAAGTACACCACGACCACCAATTGTAATGACGATATGTTTTTTGTTGAGCTCTGCCAGTTTTGAAAAAATCGCAGATAATTTATTCATATCTTGAATATCAATTTCCTGACCGGTATAGGTGCGACTTAAATCTTCGCTGCACACAAAGTAGTCAACAAGCGGGGCCAGTGTAGAGGTCCATGGTTTTACAGAACCGGCATCCATGACAGAAGTAGCGCTCGGATATTTTTTAAGAGCTTGTAATGCGATCTCTGTTTCCCGGCCATCAATAAGGATGAAATCGGGATCTTCTTTTGGCCATTTTGGTTCTATGTGCGATTCCCGCAAAGGATGGTTAAAAATCGTACGACTTCCATTTCCAGGGTTGGTCAGTATGCAGCTGATGCTGGTGGAAACGGATGGATCTATCAATATCGTTTCTATGGAAATGTTTAATTTATGCAGCTGATCAAGAATTTCTTTTCCCAGAAAATCATCGCCTATACGCGCAATCAAAGAAGTATCACAACCCCATTTTGCCAATAAAGCTGCTGCATTTGTAGCTGGAGCACCAATACACTCTGTGCGTTCTTTCATGACATATTTTCTATTTTCAATGATGGTTTCATTCATAGAGAATGTCAGATCATAGACAATCTGGCCAATACATAAAATTTTCATAGTTTTATTTTACCATAGATTCGATATAATAAGACGGTAAGTGGGGAATGAGAAATGATAGAAGCTATTATATTTGATATGGATGGGCTGATGTTTAATACAGAAGCCATGTTTAAAATATTATTTCGAGAAGTGTTGGATCAAAATCATATTCCGGCACCGGAGTCGGTAGTGGAAGCGATGATTGGTTGTGATTCAAGGAGAGTACAGATTTTTGAACAGGAATATCCGGGGATCACGGAGACGATGGCATACTGTCAAAAACATAGAATGGAATACTTTTTTTCGATGTTTAAAGAACCAGGATCGGCCAATATGCCGGGATTACAGGAATTGATCGCATATCTGGATCAGCAGAAGATACCGTATGCGATTGCGTCCAGTTCAGCTCCTGAAGATATTCGAAGAATGGTAGAACATGCAGGGTTTAAAATTTCCTACAAGGTTTTAACAAGTTCTAAAGAAGGGATTCCATCTAAACCGGCACCGGATATCTTTTTGGAAACGGCTAAAAGGTTAAATGTTGATCCGAAAAACTGTCTGGTGCTGGAGGATAGTAAAAATGGAATCATAGCCGCTGCCGGCGCCCATATGCACTCGATTTTTGTCCCGGATCAGATCGTACCGGATGAAGAAATGAAACCGTATATTCAAACAACTTGTCAAAGTTTAAAGGACGTTATAGCATATTTAGAAAATCAACCAGCCATGGTATAATGGCTTAGAGGTAAGAGGAGACAGAATGATGAAAAAAGAACTCGTGATCGTTCTCGATTTCGGCGGACAATATAACCAGTTGGTTGCACGCCGTGTACGTGAATGCAATGTGTATTGTGAGATTTACTCGTATAAGACAGATTTGGAAAAAATCAAGGCTATGAATCCAAAAGGGATCATCTTAACTGGTGGACCTAACAGCTGTTATGAAGCGGATTCGCCAACATATTCTAAAGAATTATTTGAATTGGGAATTCCTGTATTGGGATTGTGTTATGGTGCGCAGCTGATGATGCATGTATTAGGTGGAAAAGTCGAAAAGGCAGATGCTCGTGAATATGGAAAGACAGAAGTGATCGTTGATAAAACGGATTCAAAGATTTTTGAAGGTGTCAGTCCGAAAACAATTTGTTGGATGTCGCATTTTGACTATATTTCTAAAGTGGCTCCGGGCTTTGAAATTACCAGTCATACGGAAAACTGCCCATGTGCATCGGCAGAAAATGTGGCAGAAAATCTATATGCGATCCAGTTCCATCCGGAAGTACTACATACGCAGGAAGGAACAAAGATGTTGTATAACTTTGTGCGTAGTATCTGTGGTTGTGCCGGTGACTGGCGTATGGATTCCTTTGTTGAAGATCAGATCAAGGCTATTCGTGAAAAGGTGGGCGATGGAAAAGTTCTTTGTGCGCTGAGCGGCGGTGTGGATTCATCGGTGGCAGCGGTTTTATTATCCAAAGCCATCGGTAATCAGCTGACTTGTGTCTTTGTGGATCATGGATTGCTTAGAAAAAATGAAGGCGATGAAGTCGAAGCGGTATTTGGACCGGAAGGCCCTTATGAGCTAAACTTTATTCGTGTCAATGCCCAGGAGCGTTATTACAATAAGTTAAAAGGAGTAACAGAACCGGAAGCAAAACGTAAAATCATCGGTGAAGAATTTATTCGTGTCTTTGAAGAGGAAGCCAAGAAAATCGGAACCGTGGATTTTTTGGTACAGGGAACGATTTATCCGGATGTTGTGGAAAGCGGTTTAGGTGGCGAAAGTGCTGTCATTAAATCGCATCACAATGTCGGTGGTTTACCGGATCATGTCGATTTCAAAGAAATTATAGAGCCTTTACGTGATTTGTTTAAAGATGAAGTACGTAAAGCCGGCTTGGAATTGGGCATTCCGGAAAACTTGGTATTCCGTCAACCTTTCCCAGGTCCAGGTTTAGGTATTCGTATCATTGGTGAAGTCACGGCTGATAAGGTGCGTATCGTGCAGGATGCTGATGCGATTTATCGCGAAGAGATTGCCAAGGCTGGATTGGACAGAAGCATAGGACAGTATTTTGCGGCACTGACCAATATGCGCTCTGTCGGTGTCATGGGCGATGAAAGAACATATGATTATGCCATTGCCTTACGTGCTGTCAACACAATTGACTTTATGACAGCCGAGTCGGCGGAGATACCTTATGAGGTATTAAATAAGGTGATGTCCAGAATTATCAATGAGGTGCGCGGAGTCAATCGTGTCATGTATGATTTGACGAGCAAGCCACCGGGGACGATAGAGTTCGAGTAGTACAAAATCATCGAGAAGCCCTTTGTTTTAGGGCTTTTTTCGTTCCCTTTTGGGCCCGTGAAAACATTTTGAAAACAGGCATCTTGATTTTAGGCCATTTTTTGTCATTTTTTATCAAAAAATCAAACAAATATATTGACAAACATTGAAGAGAATGCGGCCTATTATTCATAAAACATGAATAATAGGCCAATTGTTTATAGGTATACGATTTTGGAGGTACTTATGAACATATTTAACTCAATCAAAAAACAATTAAAATTCTGTATCAAAGCCATGGATACATCTTCTTCTTTGTTTGTCGTTAATCCGGAAAAAGACTTTACTCGAAAAAGAAAACATCTTTTTGGGGATACTTTGATGAATGTTATTTTACTCGAATCCGGTTCTCTAAAGGATGAATTATTCAAAAGATTTGGTTATTCTCTGGATACCCCTTCTGCTTCTTCTTTTATCCAAGCTCGTGATAAGATCCGACCCGATGCATTTCATACACTTTTTGATATGTTCAATTCTAGAACTCATAAGACGATTCTTCACAAGGGATATCGTTTATTAGCTGTCGATGGTTCTGTATTACCAATCAGCAATATCCTACAGGATGAAGAAACAACAATTAAGAAAGCAAACAATTCGAATATTCCCTTTTCTGCTTATCATATCAATATCAGCTATGACCTTTTAGAACATACATATGACGATGTCGTTCTTCAAGGACAGGCGAAAATGGATGAAAACGGTGCATTTAATTCAATCATCGATCGATACAAAGGTCCAAAAGCAATATTTATCGCCGATAGAGGATATGAATCAATCAATTCTTTTGTGAAAGTACAGAAAGCTAACCAGAAGTTTTTGATTCGAGTCAAAGATATTTATTCAAAAACTAGTGTATTACGTAGTTTCGGCCCTTTTGAAGATAAAGAATTTGATGTTCATGTCAAACGTATATTAACAACAAGACAAACCAATGAAATCAAAGCACACCCTGAAATCTATAAGTTTATACCTAAAAATCAGAGGTTTGAACATTTTGAAGAAGGACATTTTTTTGAATTTGGCTTTCGAGTCGTACGATTCAAAATCAGCGATGATACATATGAAAGTATCGTCACGAATCTGGATGAGAACGAATTTTCATTAGAAGAAATCAAAGAACTTTATCATATGCGTTGGGGGATAGAAACCTCCTATCGTGAAATCAAATATGGTTTGGACTTGAACACACTGCATTCAATGAAAAGAAACCTGATCCAACAGGAAATATATTCTAAGCTATTACTATATAACTTCTGCAGAAGAATCACGAAAGATATAAAAATTCAGGAAAAGAACAGAAAATATGAATATCAGTTAAATTATGTAAGAGCCTATCATATTATCCGTAAATTTCTAAAAAAAAGAGTGGGAAAATCCCACCCGATATTGAGTCAATGATAGCCAAAGAAATATTACCTATCCGTCTGAACCGTCAAAACAAACGGAAGGTGAAGTCCAAATCACCAGTATCGTTCAACTATCGATATGACTAACAGACATATTATATAACTTAAAAAATGTAGTAGCAATACTACATTTTTTGTCATGCCTTATTAGTAAAAAACTATCTAGAATTGATTGCCTAGATAGTTATAGTTGTCTTAACTTAATGACATTGATACTGACCCTCTTTTTTTTCGCTAAATTCAACTAAAAAGTTGATGATTCAACATGAATAGCGTCAGATTCAGGGATATTCTTTGATATATAAAGGAGATTCCCTATGATCAACGAAACATTCTTGAACC
>NZ_JBQKEP010000026.1:0-14501 GCF_052121255.1 Faecalicoccus sp. LCP19S3_E2
GGTTCAAGAATGTTTCGTTGATCATAGGGAATCTCCTTTATATATCAAAGAATATCCCTGAATCTGACGCTATTCATGTTGAATCATCAACTTTTTAGTTGAATTTAGCGATCAAATTTGTAAAGGAGATTTTTAGAATATGAACAAATACTCAATTGGTAATGAATTAAGACAAGTAGAAAGATTAAAAAAACAATATCCTCCAGGAACAAAAATCCAGTGTATCCAAATGGATGATCCTTATCATGCCGTTGCCCCAGGTTCCATTGGCACAGTCGATCATGTTGATGATGCCGGTACGATTCACATGTCTTGGGAGAACGGATCAAGTCTTGGACTAATTCCTGGCGAAGATCATTTCAAGGTCATTGGAAAATCAGAACACAATAAATCGAAAAATCAGGAGTGCTAATGTACAAAGAAGTTCTTTATAACATTTCTATCTTTGAAAAGAAGAAATCCAGAAATCAAGAACGCATCAAAACCATGGATAAAGAACACAGCAAATTGTATGATGACCTCAAGAAACTGTATAAGCTCAAAATCAGTTTGAGAAATTGAATAATGGCCCCACCACCATTCCAAATTAACTTTAAGGAATATCCCTAAGATCATATGACATGGAATGTGATATAAAATCTGGTTAAAATTTAGTATAAAAACCTCACTTTTTAGAGGTTTTTGTGATAATATTTAACCAGGTGATGAATGTGAAATACTATGATGAAATTTTAGATTTAGGAGTTTTCTCAAAAAAAGATATTGAAAAAGTGATTCAAAATCCTAAAACGGCTGAATCATTTTTATCGCGCTCTCTTAAAAAAGGATATATCAAAAGAGTGAAACACAATTATTATGTTGCAATGGATATCGTAAATAATAGTCCGCTTTACAACAAATATATAATTGCTACAAAACTCAATCGCGATAATTATATATCCTATCATTCTGCTTTAGAATATCGCGGTTTCAATAATCAAGTATTTAACGAGCTTGTATATTCCGGAAATAACAGAGTGAATGATTTTGAATTCGAATATATCACTTATCATTTTGTTCAAAGCAAATGCGATCTGCAAATAGAATCCAATTATGATGGGCTCAGAATCACGAGCGTCGAAAGAACAATGATCGATTGTATTGATCAAATTGATTTAGCCGGCGGCATAGAGGAAATCTATCGAGCATTTAATAGCATTCACAATATAAACGAAAATAAGTTATTAGAAATACTAGACTTTTATAACAAAAAAGTTTTATACCAGCGATCCGGTTATATTTTAGCAACATTTAAAACCAATCTCGGTATCAGTGATGCTGCACTTAATTATTTGCAATCAAAAATCGGTTCATCAAAATGTTATCTGAATACTTCTAAAAAAATACCCAATACAACATTAGATAAAAAGTGGAATGTTTGTGTTCCTCACTATATTTCAACAATACTAAGTAAAGGAAATGATATGAATGAACTTTAACAAAAGACAATTACAAAAAGAAGCTGATCAACATCATTATGTAAGAGATACCTATGAAAAAGTTGTTCGCTTAGTCGATATATTGTCTTATATACGTTCTGAACAATTTTTATTTGAAAACTTAGCTTTAAAGGGCGGGACAGCTATAAATTTAACAATATTTGATTTACCGCGATTATCGGTCGATATCGATTTAGATTACACGAAAAATTCTTCTAGAGATGATATGTTAAAGGATAGAAAAATAGTCAAATCATTGCTCATTGATTATCTAGAAAAAAATGGCTATCAGCTTGGTAAAGACTCACGTGAACATCATGCGCTTGACAGTATTAAAGCAACCTACACTAATGCTGGAGGAAATCTCGATAACATCAAAATAGAAATAAACTATATGTTAAGAGTTCATATCTATGAGCCGGTGATCGTAAAAACCAAAAACTATGGATTAATTGGCGAAGTTGAAACTCGAACGGTTGATCCCATCGAGATATTTGGAAGCAAACTTGTGGCTTTGATGACTCGTTCGACACCAAGAGACCTTTATGATTTCTTTTACATGATAAATGCAAATATTTTTAATGAAGAAGAAATTAAAAAAATAAAAAAATGTGCTGTGTTCTATAGAGCAATCAGCAACGAAGATGGAATGTTTGATTTTAACTTAGACAACTTAGATTCTATTACACAAAATAATATCAAAAGATTTTTGATACCTGTTATCAATGCCAAAGAATTTTTCTCATTATCAGAAGCTAAACAAACTATTAATGATTTCTTTAACAATCACTTTATATTAGATGAAAATGAATTCATGTTCATAGAACAGTTTAAACGAAAGAAATATATCCCTAAACTGCTTTATGACGGCGATGAATTAAAAAGAATTCAAAATCATCCCATGGCCATATGGAAAACCAGAGAAACAAAAAAGTCTTAAATACTATCAATAGCATTAGCCAACGCATAGACGTTGGTTTTTTATACGCTAAAGAAAGAAGGAAAGGCACGACCAGACAAAAAAATAAAGATCCGTCTTAGTGAAACGGAGCTTATCAAATTAAACGCATTGACCAAAGAAAGTGGAAGATCCATTAAATCTTATCTTCGCTCTTTGATCAATGAAATCGTTCCCTGCAACAAACCAAACCTGGAATATTTGGAGATATTAAGCGAGCTAAGACACATTGGCAGCAATATGAATCAGATTGCCCTTATTGCCAATAAGTCATCTTATATCGATTATAAATAATATTCCGATAATGTTGATTTACTTTTAATGATAACGTAAAGATCCGCGTCATCGTCTCACAAGGAAAGCCGATTTATATAAAAGAATAGTTATAGCAATTACTGCAATCTAGGATATCAAAGACACTGTAGAAAACGTAGGATTCTTGGAGTCCATCCCATATTATGAGAAGTCACATTATTAGGCGGTATATTCTTTACGTTTTTGTCCTTTATCATGATCCTTACTGTCTATGGGCGATTCTTTAAGCTTTATATTTATACAGCCATATCCCCAATTCCTTTATCGTCATCGGCTGGTGAAGCCACTCAAAACATTTCCTATACTTTCATGAAGTCTTATGCCGGCGTTTGCCTTGAAGGAGCGATGATCGTACTGGCATGTGTGATCTTCTCAGCTTTTGCCTCGGCTCCGCCTGTTATTGATACCGATGCCAATGCTGTCATTATGTTATGGAGCTATATCGGTGAAATCGTATTTAATATGCTGATTCTTATCGGAACCGTTAAGATGAGTGACCGGTTAGTGAAAGACATGATGGGATTATAATATATCAATATTATTACCACATTTTATTTTTATCTTGTATAGTCAGTATACAAGATATATAATATTAGTGGTGATAATAAATTATGAATGAAATTGAAAGATTGCAGAAAAATTTCTCTTTAATTCGAAGATCAGTTGGATGGACTGCCCAAGAATTTGCTGATAAGATTGGCGTTTCTAAAATGACAATAAGTAATATTGAAACTAGCAGATACCCTTTAACTAAGCTTCAATATATTGCTATCAGGAGCGTGTTAGATGCTGAAATAGCAAGAAATAAAGATGAAACAGAAATGTTGGCCACATTGCTAGATATGCTAGTGGATCATCCAGAAAATTATGAGCCCGAAGAAAAAGATGAATTGATTCAAAAGGCTCAACTAATCTCACCTTCTATTCTTGCCGGAACTGCAACAAGAAAAGAAGCATCAAAAGAATGGATGAAAATAGCGGGTACAATTTGCGCAGCAAGCTTAACGTTTCTAGCAACAAATCCCCATTTAGTTAGAGAAATTGGATCTTGGATATACAAAGCCACTGCTTCTAAAAAGAAATAAAAAAACAGGAGGAATGACTAATTTAAAAAAACATCAAATGGCAGCAAAAGATAAAATCTCTCAATACTTGCATAAAGCAAAATCTTTTTGCAAAAACCATCAGAATGAAATTATTGTCGGTTCATACATCGTTTTAGTTTCAGGGTTGGGAATAACTGCTATTATGATGAAGAGATACAAAAATTCTTTGGATGTTGAAAAAAAGGCTTTAGAAAATTCCAAACAGATTATTGACTCATTAAAATGCAGAATTAATAATTTGGAAAATCTATCCGAGATAAAAGAAAGTTTCTTTAATAAGGCAATCTCAAACGACTTAAGACATGGCGGATCATTTGGCGGCCAACAAATGGCATATCGAAAAGCATATCTTAATTCATGCAACAAGGCGGTAGATTTATAATGCTAGAATTGTCTAGATTTGATTATTATCTAATTGCTATCAACATAATTGGTTTTCTGTACTTCATTATATACATCTATTTGCTAGCAAGTGAATCTAGTAATATTTCCGACACCATAATGACTATTCTATCATTGTGCTTTGGTTCTTTGGGGATTGCGTTGTCTATGATTATTTTTGGTCGAACTCCAAAGTACAGAAAAAAAGAAGCGATGATGTCTAGAGTGTTTATTTGGTGCATCTTAGTGATTCAAATTATTCTTCTGTTAATCATCAAAGGATATATCAGAAATGACTTAACTATTAATGCTATTGAATACTTTAAAGCTAATCCAATTATTGTGATATATCTATTGGTTATCAACATCATTACTTTGATTGCATTCGCCTTAGATAAGATACATTCAATTGAGGGACATAAGCAAATTCGAATATCTGTATTGTTATTTTTATCATTTATCGGAGGATCAATAGGAGCTTTATTGGCAATGTATATTTTTCTACAAAAACAAGACAAGATTACTTTACTGTAGGTGTTCCCTTAACAATAATAATGCAATTATTCTGTATTTTTTATTTAATGAATAGGCCATAGGAGGAAAGATAATGGAAAGAACAATTGGACAAAACGTAAAAGTATCGAAAGATAGTACAGGTGCTTTCATTAGTGTTGACTGGGTATGCCCAGTGTGTGGCGAATACAATTCCGGATTTTATTTTACTAGCAACATTGATGAAGTAACTACACATTTTGAAGTTGATCATGAATGTGATCATTGTCAAGAAATGGTAACAATAGAGTGTTCTGATCCGGATGTATTATTTTAGCAATACTATACCAAATAAGATTACAAGGCAAGATTTAAAAGTCTTGCTTTTTTTATGGAGGTCATAATGAACAAAAAACAAAATCTAATCAAATTACACCTCATCACAGGTGAAACTGTAAAAGAAGTCATTTCTCATGAGAGAAGTGACATTATTTCTCAATATGAGAATCCTAGATCTAAGACTATCAAAATAGCCGTTAAGGACGGCAATAACTTAGGAATCACAACCATACCGATTGAACATATCCTTTATATCGATGTCATCATCCTAAAAGAAGATGAGCTTCGAGAATATATGGAGGCTTCTTTCTAACATGGAAATCAAGATCAATAAAGAAATACGAAGCTACACCGAAAGTATCTTCTTTGGACTCTCTGTAAAACAGTTTATTTATTCAATTCTGGCTTGCGCTGTAGCAGTTCTTATTTACTTTAGTTCTATCAACACTTTTGGCATGGAGATCACCAGCTGGTTATGCATCTTAGGTGCTGCCCCTTTTGCGGCCATCGGGTTTATCAGATATCAGCCGATGACGATGGAAAAGATCATCTACGAGGCTTTCAGGTCGTTGCTTCTTAAAAAGACTGAACTGGTCGATAAACCATTCAACTTATATTATGAATTGGCCAAACCAATCATCAAAAAACAGATAAAGGAGCTAACAAAAAGAAATGTTAAAAAGTCTAAGCAAATTCAAACGTCAAAATAAGGAAAAATTCAAAATTCCCCGATGTGTTCAGGATACCATCCCTATCGACAAGGTCTATAAGGATGGTATTTTTTCTGTCGGCAAGCGTTATTCCAAAACCTATATGTTCAGTGACATCAACTACTCCAATGCAGCTGGAGAAGACAAAAAAGGCATCTTATTGGGATACGGTGAAATGCTCAATTCCCTTGATGCATCCGGTACAGCTAAGATCACGATCTTAAACCGGAAAGTGGATCCAGAGGAAATATCCAATAAGATCCTGATCCATAAAGCGGATGATGAGCTCAACGATCTTAGACAAGCCTACAATGATCTGATCCTGGAAAATCTGGCTAAAAGCGACAATCTAATCCAGGAAAAATATATAACCATTACCACTTTCAAGAACAGTATCTCAGAAGCCAGAACTTTCTTTTCCAGGATCTCGCTTGAGCTTTCATCTTACTTCGACAAAATCGGATCCAACTGCAAAGAACTGACAACCAATGAAACGCTCAAGATCCTTCATGCTTTTTACCGCGATCCATATGAATCCTTTGAATTTGATATCAATGATTCGATATATAAAGGACATTCTTTCAAAGAAAAGATCTGTCCGGACATGCCGAAATATGAAAAGAACTATTTTAAATTCAATGAAAGATATGGGCGTGTATTGTATCTTGAAAACTATCCGCAATATCTGAAGGGCAGGTTTGTTGCCGAGATATGCGGTCTCAATAAAAATCTTATCTATTCCATGAATATCTTAACAATTCCAACGGATGAAGCGGTCAAAGAAGCCGAAAACAAGCTCTTGGGCGTGAATACCAATATCACCAACTGGCAGCAGCGGCAAAATGCAAACAACAACTTTTCTGCCGTTATTCCTTATGATATGGAAAGCCAGCGAAAAGAATGTAAAGAATTGACACCATTGTGCCCATTGAAAATAAGGGTTTTAAGCTATTTATCTTGATGATATTTATATCTCTTGATTATCTTTTTATGTCTTTTTCTTAGAAAATACTTCAAAAGTATTTCAATAGCAAACTAAAATAATTAAATATATTTACTCTTTGGAATTCATTTTTACTTCAGAAATCAAAATCCCATTTTCATTATTTTCAATCATTTTAGGAATAAGCTCTTTGGAAAAAATTACTGTGCTTCTATCAAAATCAAATTGATACATATTCTTATATTTATCTTTTAGCAATTTGGTTAATGTATTACTAATTCCACAATTTAACAGAGCTATTTTTTCTTTATTATCTGTTCCATATTTAATTTTCAAATAAAAAGATTCCTCTATCAAATCTAACGAATGTAATATTTCGATATATTTTACAATTTCATTATCTATAAAATCATACTCTTCCTTTAATCTTACAATTGCTAAATTGTTTTTTTCGTGCTCACTCTTTTGAGAAATATCTGTCCAATACTTTTTATAACCGCCTCTAGTCTTATCTCCCCATTTACCTACATAAACTATTTGTGAACCTTCTCTGAGAGTATTCCAATAGTTTACCACTTCACTCACCATTTCTTTTATTGTAAAACCCATAATTCTCCAATTGATTAGCATTTTATAAAATTTTTGTGCTTCTACTTCTCTTAATCTTTTTAAATTATTATATTCTCCACCAACTTTATCTATCTTAGAGAAAAACAAGTAATCCATCACCGCGAACACTGTATCTAAGCTGTGAACCTTATCAATTTGTTTTAATCCTTCAGAAATTTGTATCTCCTTTTCAAATATATTAAATATGCTTACACTATTCTCAAAACATAGTTTACCCACTTTAGTTTTAGGTTTATTATCATATTCTTCTATGATTGAATCCGTAGATGAAATATTTTCCAAAATTTCTTCTGCTTTTTTAACCTCTTCAGCTTCAGAATTGTTATTTTTTAATAACGGATTATTTATCTCGTCAACAATTTTATCTGAATCTTCAACAAGAATTTTTCTACTCTTAACAAAACTTAAGGCATTGAAGTTAGTTCTACAATATTTTCCTTTGACAATATGGATTTCAGGCATTAAGTAATCTAAACTTCCTGTTTTCTCGTTAAAAATTTCTCCAAACCTACATACTCTTCCAATCAAATTCTTAAAAGAAGAGACTGACAAGTATCCGCTACCTCTACTTGGATCTAAAATAAACATTTTTGTAGCTGGAATATTTACACCTTCTAATAGAGTTGAGTTTGCAATAAGCATTCCTATCTCTGGAATATCCGCATATAAGCTTTCTATAAAATATCTAACTTGCTCAGGCATAGAACCATGATGATATATAATACCTTTTTCAACACAATTAGCCAATTCATAGTCATCATGCACATACTCTCTTAAATCATTAGCTGCTTTATTCAACACATTACTTTGTTTCAAAGATAATTTTCCATATAGTTCATTTGCAAATTCTTCAAGTTTCTTAGGGCTATTAAGATATATTATGTTCTTAGCATCACAATATTTAATAACAACATCAGAATCTTCTCCTAGACAATTAACCTCAATCTCAATAAATTTTTCTTTAAGTGGAGAATATTGATCTAATATCATCTTTTTATTGTTAGTCAAATCATAAAAATAAAACAATTCAGATTTAATATTTTCTTTTACCTTATACCAGTTAATATTACTAGTTATATGTTCTATATCTATACTATCTTTATTAGTTAAAAATGGAGTCAAATATTTCTGCACAATATTATTATTTCTTTTAGTACATATAATAATAACTGACGCTAATATTACACTTCGGTAATTCTCTTCTGAGAATTCATCTAACAAATTATGTGCTTCATCTACAACTAATAAATCAAATTTTAAATTCGGATTATTCTGTAACAACCGTAATAGCCTCTCTTGAGTTAATACAGCAATAATATTTTCATCATTACCATTATACATTTCTGGGTATGTTATTATTTTCCTATAACCAAATTTATCTATAATTCTTTTCTTAGTTTGTGCTAAAAGAGATTTTGTTGGAGAAACAATGCAGATCTTATTAAAATTATCATGATCAATAAATGACAATATCAATTCTGTTTTTCCATATGATGTCGGAGCTACAACAATCTGAGATTTTAATTTCAAGTTCACCGAAGTTTTAAACAGTTCATATTGTCCTATTGTTTGATACGACTTATTCCATTTATATTTAGCACTGGTTATATCATTTATAATAGTATGTAAATTATCGTAATTATCCGAATACTTTAAATTATTCTCTATAAATTGAGATATAGGAATAAATCCTTTGTTCAAACTAATTTCATATAGGGGCTTATAATCATGAGTAATTTTACTATATAGCAAAAATAATCTATACCCTAGTTTTTGAAGTTTAGTGTCTTCTAATCCAACTAGAAAAATACCAATAGATAATACTTTTTCTAATTCTAAATCAGACAAATCCTCATTTTTCAAAATTTTTTCATACAATCTAGGAAATTCGGTGTTATATAGTTTTCTAAGAGTCAATCTGTCCATAATAATCGTTCTCCACTAGTGTTGCCAAAAAATCTATTATCGCTTGATATGTTTGTTTTTGTATCGCAATTAATTTCAATTTTGAAAACTTCTTCGATTTTAGTATAGAATTGTACAATTCTTCTATTTTTGCTAAATCTATCTTTGTATCAAAAACACAAAACACTGTACCTCCTAAAACAACATTTTTGTCACAACTAGAGTATGATTTATTATCCCTAAGTATATTCAATATTGTATTTTTTTCACTAGTATCATCCAATGCGCTTCTAACACTATTCATTGCATTTAACCATAACTGTGAATTATGCTCGTTTAATCTTATATCCAAGTCATTTTTAGCAGCGTTAATTCGTTCACATACTTTATCCGTGGAATTTTTATACTTTCCTAATTCTCCAGCTTTTGATTCTATAATCCATAATTCCATATTAGAATCAACTGCTATAATATCAAAACCTTTTTTTGCATTTCTTTCTTCTAAGTTAAAAAACGGTGAAACAACTTTCATATCTGTGAATTCTCGCATCATTACATTTAATAATAGTTCACCTATAGCACCTATTTTTTTATTTTTATATTTTGGAATTCTATAATTTATCAGTTCTTTTACAGTAGCTTCAAATGAATGTTCATCAAAATCTGAAACTAGTGCATATTCTCCATGACAAATTTCTACTAATTCATCCTGTATTTTCTTCTTAAGATCTTCAGATAAGTATTTAACTTCTAAAATAGTAGTTTCACCATTTTTTCTTTCAACTATACCTTCCATCATTTTTTCCCTTTTAATACAAATTAAGCTTTATATTCTCCAGTAGCTTCTTTTATCATTCCAGTATGCCAATCTACTGTATCTAAAGGCATTTCATGGTATTTATCAAAGACTTCATAAAGGTATTTATATTTGATATTATTTTCAATTATCTTCTTAAGAGAGTCTGTATCCATTGAAATAATCTTCATTCCTGTGATGGTTTCTTCATCTCTTGTGTATGGAATAATTTTTCTATATCTGAAATCAGAAATCACATTTTTATCTAAATATGTACTAACAAACAAACTATAGTCAAATGGATTGTTAAACCTAATTCTATAATCTCCTAAATGTCTTGAAACTGGTTCCATCTCCATTCTTCTTTGATTTGTTCCATCAGCAAGTGTTGCTTCTAGTAACAACGCATGTTTTGGATAAGCTAGACACGCTTCATACTCATAAATGATATCCGCATATCCACCAGCCGCATGTGTTTTAGGTAATAGATTAGCTTCTAAAGATAATTGCATGAAGTCTAAAATATTTCCTTGTCTTTCACTCACCTTATACCATATTATTCCTAAAATATACTCGAAAATAGTCGGTATTGTAGCCTCGTCGGTAACAAGTTCTTCAATTCTTTTGTCATTACGATTTTCAAAACAATTTAGCAATTCAATAAGAACAGAATCGCTAAATCTCTTATCAATCATTTCATTGAATCTGCGATATCGTTCATCGTTGACATAAGTTGCTGCTTGTTCTGGACTCTTTAGCGTGATACCCAAATCTTTACTTAATGACTCATATACTTTATTGATATCAATTTCAAATGCTGATGAAATAGTTCCTAATTCAACATTAATCTGAAGATTATCATCTTTTTTAAATGCTTCTTTATAAAGATTATCCATTATTTCTTTAAAATAATACTTCGGAATCATATCAAGTTTAATCATTCTGTCTTCAAATATTATAGTATCAGTAATATTAAAATATCTTCTATTTAAATCAAAGTAATCAGATAGGGTTGCCTTTGCCTTAAATACATGTAAATATTTAAAGAATGTCTCTTTCAGTTCTTGCTCATTTTTACAATTAAAAAAAGGACATTGATTATTAATTGAGCTTGCTCCATTTTTCCTTATTATTCCAATATTTGTTGTTTTGAATATTAGGTTTCTCCATAATATTCCTGGCTTTTGATTGATTCCTTTCGCAGATTTTAGTAAAGATTCATAATCATTTCCACCATCAATGAATATATTCTTTATGTTTTCGTACAGTTTATAATATGGCTTATCATAGCTTCTACTTTTTCGGTTCATTCCAATTAAACAAATTAAATCTTCGTCTATATCTGATGTAACGATAATTTCTTTTGCAAATTGATAGTTAGGCATCTGTATAAGCCTTTTGTAAATTATTTCATCAAGTTCTATTTTATTTTCACGATACAACTTAATATCCGAAATAATTTCTTTTGCACTTTCCTCATCTTTAATTAAAGGAACAAAATAAGTAAATTCATCATAACTTAAATATCCAAGTTCAGTAAGACATTTAACAGTAATAATAAACGGTCTGACCATGCTTCCACTTACATCTATGCTAGTTTTAAGAAGCTGTCTTAAATAAACGAAGCTATCGCTATTGATATTAAACAAATTATTTGTTTTAAAATTCCCATTACTCGCTAAGCTTAAAAGCTCTCTACCAGCTTCCGTAATCAATCTGTCATCCGTAATTAAGCCAATATCTACCAAACCTGAAGTTTTTTCTCTGGCATCTTTATCTTTTCTTTTTGCATCCCCTGCAACAAATTCTTTATCTTTCATGAAATCATAATACTTTTCTTGCAATTCATTATTCCAATTCCAATCAGAATTTTTTATGATTCCATTATGAAATTCGTCTAATAACAACAATTGTTCTTCTATTTTTAAATTCAATTTTGCCATTCTAAAGCTTGTAGTTCCTATAACCCAGCAAAAACTTTGATATGGAATACTTATATTAGCCATTTACTCATTCCTCCAATCAACAGGGTAGTTAGTAATTAATACTTCTTCTGATAGGCTTTCTTTATCTTTTCTGTGATAATTACTATTTGAATAACTTTTATTTAAATAGTGGCAATAATATCCATTATTTTCAATCCAATCCTTCAATATTGTATTTATTTTATTTTTACACTTCAAAACATTCGACAAAGCAAATTTAAAGCCTTGTTTATTAGCTTCATCTAAAAAAGCAAGCAAATCTTTTTCGTCGTCATCAGCCCACATTCCATTTTCATTATATGTTGCACTTGTAATCAAATAAGGGGGATCACAATAAATAAAAGTATCTTGAGAAACTGAATCTAAGGAAATTTCTCTGAAATCTTTTTTCATAAAATGAATATCTTTCTTCTTTAATTCTTCCGAGAATAAAACTAATTTACTTCTCATCTTAGAGTTAAAATCTCTTTTACCAACTGGAAGGTTAAATTGACCTTTACGATTAAAGCGAATTTGATTGTTAAATGAATATACCATTAACACATATAACATAACATAATCAGTTTCTCCGATAAACACTTTGGAATTAAAGTCATCCCTTAATTTCAAGAATTTTTCTTTATTATACTTCGCCAATCCTGTGCTACTATTACAACCATAATATGCATATCCATATAAAGATGTATTAGATAAGCCATATTCATCAATAATATCATCTATTTTCTTTAGTAATGCATCCGTGCTACAGTCTTTAATGTATTTTATTAAATCAATTAGGTTCTCATTTATATCGTTAAAAATCACTTTAGAAGACAATGAGTTTATGCCTACATTCCCACCACCAGCAAATAAATCTAAAAACACCTCGGACTCATTAAATAAAGGCTGTATCTGTTCTAACAATTTAAATTTCCCACCAATATAATTGAAAGGACATGATATATTCATTTTCTTTTTTTCTTTTTCAAATGCTTCGCATAAAAAAAGTCTTTCCTTATTATCTTTAATATCTGATTTGCCTGTCGAAAAACTTTTATAGTCAGCTTCAAATATTTTAACCTTACCTTTTTTGCTGAGAATCCTCAAAATATCTTCATCTGATATTTTAGCGTTTGATCTATCATTTCCTTTATCCGACATATTATTGTATGAAAGCAATATATATTTAGCATCAGCATTTTCTATCAGTTCTTCAAAAGCTTTTGTTGCACTAATCATACAGTAGTCGCTTTTAAGAGCAGTTCTATCCATTTTTCTTGCAACACCATGAACCTCTGGTTTCTCCCATCGTGCTACATTTTCAAGCAAATGATACGCATCACAATATTGTCGCGAGTTATATGGAGGATCTAAATATAATAAATCACATTCTATTGTTTTTATAAGCTCATTTGCGTCAAGGTTATAGCAAGTATTATTAGAATTAAGTTCTTCTGGTAATAAAACATTCAATGTTAATTGCTTTTCAAAATTTGCGTTCTTTCTATATGCATCATAATGCCCAACTGTATTTGCAATCTTATCCATCGCATATAAAAGTGAGGTGATTAATATAGCATATTCTTTGAAATTTATTTCTTTATTAATAAAATTTTTTTCTATATCTTCTCTTATATATCCTATTTTGCTACAATCATCAGCAGAGAAAAATGTATCTGCAAAATTTTCACGCATGTAGTTGTTTTCGTTAGTTTTCACTTGATTATATTTGTATATAAGATCAATTATCTTTTTACTTGAATATTTCTCGTACCCAAACCAAGCATAATTGGAAATATAATTGCTATACAACAAATCATTTGTAATAAGCATTTTATCCTTAAATGCATTTGATACCGCTCCTGTACCGCTAAAAATATCTACAACTATGTTCACACCTTTACAGTTTTGTTCAACTGTTTTTCTAATAAACTCCGAAAGAGAATACTTATTGCCCAAATACCTTCTATTATTTATAAATGATTGCTTTAAACCTAGCTTTGACATTAAGAGTTCTGTATTAGTTGCTTTTTTCATTTCATCAACATGCAAAACATTTTTTATATCTTCAACTATATTTTCATCCCAAAAGTATCTGCCAGTTTCACTTTTAGGAATTGAAATATTTGCTTTGTGTATCAATTTATATAAATATGACTTAGAAATGTCTAATTCTCTTATCACATCTGAAACATTTAGATTTGCCACTATTATTCCTCCTTGCCACATTTTTATTATCTTAGTAGACATTATAGCACATTTGGCTTAATTATTTCATATTTACAAGATATTTTCAGATGCTAATCGCATCAAATAAGTAGAGAGAATTTATATCTTCAACTTTGTAAAAAGAGTATAACTAAAGAAAAAAAACGCTAAGTTCAACTAAAAAGTTGATGTAGAGAATTAAAAATGATGTTTTTTAGTTTTGATAGAGTGTAAACACATCAATTGGCAGCTCAAAAGAACATATGTCTTTTGTCA
>NZ_JBQKEP010000027.1:0-13932 GCF_052121255.1 Faecalicoccus sp. LCP19S3_E2
TAGCGAAGTGGAACCACCTGAACTCATACCGAACTCAGAAGTTAAGCACTTCAGCGGCGACAATAGTTGGGCCTGCCCCTGCCAAGATAGCACGTTGCCGGGTCATTTTTTATTTCTTAAGATTTTCTTAAACTCATGTCTGTCAACTTGAGTTTTTTTTTCGTTATGCTAAAATATGCTTCATATAAGGAGAATTATGCATAAATATATACGAATTATTAAATCAAAGCCCTTTTTTATCGCTATGGCTTTTTTGATTCAATTATGGTTGTTTGCCTTTTTGATCACATGGCTATCCCGGCGATTCTTTGGCTTTTATCTATTATTAGTTATTTTAAGCTTCTTTGTCAGTGTTCAGGTAATCAATCGTGATTCGGATTCCTCAAGCAAGCTCTTGTGGGTCTTAGTAATCATGTTTATGCCGGTTTTTGGAGGGTTGCTGTATGTTCTATTTGGAGCCAGAAAGATTCCAAAGGCCTTGATGATCAAGGATAGACAGGCAAATCGAGATTATCAGCGTTATGCCAAACAAAGCATGCAGGTTATGCAGAATGTAAAAAATGACTTTGTTTTAGATAAGATGGTTACTTTGGCATGGTCCAATGGTTATTTTCCCGTGTATGATCATTGTCATGTAACTTACTTTCCTTCCGGAGAAACACAGTATCAGGCGTTTTTAGAAGCATTATCCCAAGCCAAGATCTATATCTTTATGGAGTTTTTTATCATTAATAAAAGTGTGATGTGGGATACGATTTTACAGATTTTAATGGATAAGGCCAGTGAAGGTGTTGATGTACGATTGATCTATGATGATTTTGGTACGATTACTTATCTTCCGGCTCATTATGATCGATGGTTGAATGAACGTGGTGTAAAGACGCATCGATTTAATCCAATGAAGGCTCAAATCGCCATGCAGATGAACAATCGCGACCATCGCAAGATTTTAGTTGTCGATGGAAAAGTTGCTTTTACCGGTGGTTGTAACATATCTGATGAATATATTAATACCAGAGAACGATTTGGACATTGGAAGGACATGGGAGTTTGTATCAAGGGAGCCGCTGTTGAAACTTTTACGGTTTCTTTTCTACAAATATGGAATTATCAGGCGCAGGATCCAACACCGTATGCTCCATTCGTGCTTTCTAAAGATTTACAGGCTACCTATAATGATCCAGGTTATGTCATTCCTTTTAGTGATTCTCCAACGGATGAAAACTATACCGGAAAGTATATGCAGCTAAACCTTTTGAATACATCGTGTGATTATTTCTGGATTTCTACACCGTATTTGATTTTGGATGATGAAATGGTTTCCAGTTTACAGCTTGCGGTGAGTAATGGTGTGGATGTTCGCATTATTGTACCGGCCATTCCGGATAAAAAAATGGTCTATCAGGTCACAAAGGCAAACTATGATGCTTTGATCAAAAAAGGTGTCAAGATTTACGAATATACACCGGGCTTTATTCATGGAAAAGTGGCTATCAGCGATGATCGAAGTGCTTTAGTAGGTACGGTAAATATGGATTTCCGTTCTTATTACCTTCATTATGAATGTGGTGTCTATATGCGTGATACACCTTGTATTCAGGACATAAAGCAGGATTTTGAAGAAATCTTTAAAGTATGCCATGAAGTAACCCTGCAAGAATGTGAGAACGTGAACTTTTTTGTTCGAGAATTTAGAAAGATCTTAAAAATATTTGGTCCAATGTTATAGAAAAGATGGAAGGATCACAAATTTGTTGTGTTTTCCATCTTTTTGTTTTCTTTTTTTTCGCAAAAAAAAGATACAGTTGAAAGAACTGCATCTCCAATCTCTACAACATCTTTTTAGGATCGACGTAACGATCAAATTCTTCTTCACTTAGATAGCCAAGATGTAAGATGGCTTCTTTTAAAGAACAGTTGTGATGATATGCATATTGGCTTGCTTTTCCTGCTTTTTCATATCCGATTACCGGATTTAGACATGTCACCAACATCAAAGAATGATGAAGGTTTTCATCCATTGTCTTTTGATTGGCCTTTAAGCCGACAAGACAGCGCTTTGTGAAAGAATCGATCGCATCACTGAGAAGTTGAAGACTTTGATCTAAGTTATAGGCGATGACCGGCATAAAAACATTGAGTTCGAAGTTTCCCTGACTAGCGGCAATGCCAACTGTAGTATCGTTTCCCATGACTTGTACAGCGACCATCGTTAAAGCCTCACATTGTGTCGGATTGACTTTACCGGGCATAATCGAACTTCCTGGTTCATTGCTTGGAATTTCAATTTCATGTATGCCACATCGTGGACCGGAAGCCAGCCAGCGAATGTCATTGGCAATCTTCATGCAGTTGCACGCCAAGCCTTTTAATGCGCCGGACAACATCACACAGGCATCTTTACTGGTCAGGGCATGAAATTTATTAGGATCCGGCTTAAAATCAATGCCGGTCTTTTCTTTTAAAATCGTACAGATCTTTTCATCGAAATCTTTTGGACAGTTGATCCCGGTTCCTACTGCGGTTGCGCCGATGGCCAGTTCATCTACAAAAGGCAGACATTCCTGAATTTGACGCATACTGTGTTCAATCATAGAACGATAACCGCTGAGCTCCTGTGAAAAATAGAGTGGCGTTGCATCTTGTAAGTGGGTACGTCCGATCTTGATAATGCCCTCATTCTCTTTTTCCAGATTTTGAAGCTGATCAGCCATTTTTTGACAGGCAGGCAAGAGTTCTTCTCTTGTCTTTTGCGCCAGCATCATATGTAGTGCTGTTGGGAAGGTATCGTTGCTGCTTTGTGAACAGTTGACGGTATCGTTAGGATGCAGGATCGTGGCATGAGCCCAAAGATTTCCCAGAGTGGTAATCACTTCATTAAAATTCATGTTGGTCTGGGTACCGCTGCCGGTTTGCCAAATATGTAGTGGAAACTGATCCAAATATTGGCCTTCCTGAATCTGTTGGCATATGTGGCAAATGGCGTCGCATTGTTCCTGGGTGATCTTTCCATAGGAAGCATTGGCTCTGGCACAAGCCTCCTTTAACAAGCTAAATGCATACAACAAGCTTTTTGGCATGGTTTCCTTTCCAATCGGAAAGTTTTCCAGACTGCGCTGTGTTTGACTTTTCCAGTATTTATCGGCGGGTACTTTTACTTTCCCCAGTACATCTTCTTCAATTCTGTATTCTGACATGATAGGACCTCCAATACAGTAAGTGTAACATTTTTTTTAGGTGGGTTCTATGTTAAAATGGGTGTGGTCTTAAAGTGAAAAGGAAGAGATAGTATGCGAATGGAACGAGACTATGAGGCATATTTTGATGACTATAATTGTTTGAAAGTCTATATGTCAAAAAACTTTTTTAACGGATCTTCCCGTATTTTTCATCTAAAGGATTCCTGTGATCGTATCATTCATTTAAATATTGATCATAAACAGGATCTTTTAAACGGTTATACCAAATATGTATTGTCCTTAAAAGAACCGTTGATCATGGGAGAAGAATATGTCGTTTATGATGAACATTGTCAAAAAACGATCTGTCAGTATTCTCATATCGTCAAAACGATTCGATTTAATCAGGAATATGAAGTAAAAGATATTGATCTTGGCTGTTTTTACACAAAGGAGCGTACCGTATTTCGTTTATGGTCGCCGGTAGCTTATCAGATTTTGTTGCGGCTGGATGATCATGGACAAAAATCAACGATTGAAATGGAGCGTAAAGAAAAAGGAATTTTTGAGACAACAGTATCTAAAGACCTTTTAAATGCGCATTATACATTTATGGTGCGAGCTAACGGAACCTGGAAAGAAACGGTGGATCCGTACAATTCTTTCTGTGGTCCCAATACGCAATATAGTGTTGTGCAATCCATTGAAAATGTAAAGCTTCCTAAAAAGGTAAAAGTACCTTTGATGCGATCGAATACAGATGCGATCATTTATGAAGCCAGTATTCGCGATATGACATCCGAACCAGGTATCGGTGTGAAGCATCCACGAAAGTTTAAAGGCTTTACCGAGGAAAACATCACGACAAAGTCCATGAGCACAGGCTTTAGCTATATTCGATCTTTGGGAGTAAGCCACATTCAGCTTTTACCGGTGTTTGATTTTGGCAGTGTGGATGAGGTCTATACGGATATCTTCTACAATTGGGGCTATGATCCGGTTCATCACCGGGCCCTGGAAGGCAGTTATTCAACCGATTGTACCGATGCGACCAAACGAATCGAAGAGCTGGCTCATTTAGTACAGGATTGTCACCAGGCGGGCTTAAAGGTGAATCTGGATTTAGTCTTTAATCACGTATATACCAAAGAAAAGTACCCGTTGGAAATTCTGGTTCCCAACTATTATTTTTTGATGGATACAGAAGGCGAGTTCAGTAACGGCTCTTTCTGTGGAAATGATATTGATACGCAACCACCGATGTCACGCAAATATTTTGTAGATACATGTCTTCGTATCGTAGAATGGTTTGATGTGGATGGTTTTCGTTTTGATTTGATGGGAATTTTAGATTATAACTTAATGAATGAAATTGCCGAGAAGTGCAGGGCACTGAAGCCGGATTTTATGATCTATGGAGAGGGCTGGAATATGCCAAGCTTTGTGCCGGAGCATCTAAGAGCTTCGATGTTGAATCAGGACCAAATGCCATTGATTGGTCATTTCAGTGATCGTTTTCGGGAAACATGTCGCGGTTCCAATGGAGATTTGGAGATTTGTGGTTATTCCAATGGCGATACCGGGTTATTGAATTCTATGCAACAATGTTTGGGTGGCGGTTGCCTGGATCATCTTTTTGATTCGCCGCAAAAAGCTATCAATTATGTGGAGTGCCATGACAACCATACGCTGTGGGATAAAAACAGTGTGTGTTGTCAACATGAGTCCAGAGGGGTCTTGATGCAGCGACAAACCTTGGCCAATGCTTTGGTGATCTTAGCACAGGGAATTCCTTTCCTTCATGCCGGCCAGGAATTTGGCCGCACAAAGTATAATTTAGGAAACAGCTACAATCGCAGCGACCACTATAATCATATCGACTACAACCTGCGCAATAAGCATATGCCGATCGTAGTGGATACCAAGCTGTTGATCAAAATTCGTAAAGAGCATCCATGTTTTCGCCTGGCTACAAAAGAAGAAATCGAAACTAATGTTAGCTTTGGTGATATCGATGGAAAAGTATTGGTCTATCAGGCAAAGTGTAAAGAGGATGTCTGCCTCTGTTTCTTTAATCCGACTTCGGAACATTTTACATACGATTCGCATCAAAAGCTGTCGATTTTATTTGATAATGGAAATATCAATGCGGCCACGACTTATCGGGTAGGAATCGCTCCGTATTGTGTTGTCGTTTGTACATTGAGTTAAGACGAATTCACTTGACTTGTTCATCATCAAAACATACAATAGTTTCAATAATGCGTAAAGACAAGAGGAGGAAACCATGGCAAAGTTTTGTAAAGAACCATCCAGAACATTTAGTGAGTATTTATTGATTCCCGGTTATACCGATGAAAACTGTACACCGGATAACGTGAATCTTCGTACGCCGTTAGTTAAGTTTAAAAAAGGAGAAGAACCGGCACTTCATTTAAATATTCCTATGGTGTCAGCCATCATGCAGGCCGTCAGCGGTGAAGAAATGGCTTGTGCCTTAGCACGTGAAGGGGGCGTTAGTTTCATCTATGGTTCCCAGTCGATTGAATCACAGGCGGCAATGGTTGCCAAGGTCAAGGCAACAAAATCCGGTTTTACCGGCAGTGATTCCAATATTTCACCGGAAGCCACTTTAAAAGATGTGATCGAATTAAAGAAGAAAACAGGCCACTCCACTATGGCAGTGACAGAAAATGGCGAAGCGGACGGCAAATTGGTCGGCATCGTAACCAGCCGTGATTATCGCATCAGTCGTATGGACCTAGATACAAAAGTCAAAGAATTCATGACACCGTTTGATAAGCTGATCGTAGGAAAGGAAGATATTACCTTAAGTGAAGCCAATGATTTGATCTGGGATCATAAATTGAATCAGCTTCCGGTCGTTGATGACAAGCAGCGTTTAAAAGCTTTTGTCTTTCGCAAGGACTATGCATCACATAAAGAAAATCCCAATGAATTATTAGATGACCAAAAACGCTATATCGTAGGAGCCGGTATCAATACCCGTGACTATCAGGAACGTGTTCCGGCTCTGATAAAGGCAGGTGTTGATGTACTTTGTATTGATTCCAGTGAAGGATATTCCTGCTGGCAGGCAAAGACATTACAGTGGATCCGTGATACTTATGGTGATCGCGTTAAGGTCGGTGCGGGAAATGTTGTCGATGAAGAAGGATTCCGCTTTTTGGCTGAAGCCGGAGCGGACTTTATCAAAGTCGGTATCGGTGGAGGTTCCATCTGTATTACCCGTGAACAAAAAGGAATCGGACGAGGACAGGCCACGGCAACTTTAGAAGTCGCACAGGCTCGTGATAAATACTTTGAAGAAACCGGTGTGTATATTCCAATCTGCTCTGATGGTGGTATCGTACATGATTATCACATCACGTTGGCTTTAGCCTTCGGTGCTGATTTTGTGATGTTGGGACGTTATTTTGCCCGCTTTAAGGAAGCACCGAATAATTTGGTCAGCGTCAATGGAAACTATATGAAAGAATATTGGGGCGAAGGAAGTGCCCGTGCCAGAAACTGGCAGCGTTATGATGTCGGCGGAGAAGGCAAGATGAGCTTTGTCGAAGGAGTTGACTCCTATGTGCCTTATGCGGGAACACTTCATGAAAATGTCGGTTTGACCCTTTCTAAAGTCTCTCATACGATGTGTAACTGTGGCTGTCTGACGATTCCTGACTTGCAGAAGAATGCCAAAGTGACTTTGGTTTCCAGCACAAGTATCGTTGAAGGCGGTGCACATGACGTTGTGGTACGTGATGAAAGTTTTGATGCCAAACCACAGTAATATAAGGGCGTAAAGCCCTTTTTTTGTTGTCAGTTGCACTTTCAAAAAGACTCTGTTATAGTGTGACCATGAATAGAGATTTTCAAAATAGTTCGGATTTATTGTTGGATATCAGCATCTTATATAGAAGTACACAAAAGTATTATGATCAAATGCTTCAAAGCATTTCATTGACCTATGCACAGCTCCCGATCTTGATTCTGATTTATGAAAATGAGGGCATTTCTCAGCAGCAGATTGCGCAGGATGGCGGCTATGACAAAGGAACGATTACCAAGCAGGTACAGAAGCTAGAAGAAATGGGATATATTCGGGTACAGCCATCCAAAAAGGATAAACGAGCCAAAGAGCTTTATACGACTTCACAGGCCAGAGCTATCATGAGCAAGGTCTATGCGATCCGTACTTCCTGGTGGCGGCATATCAGTTCTTCCATTCCTAAAGAAGATATGGCAGCCTTCTCCGGCTTTTATAAAAATATGGCGGCTTCCGCCAAGGAATTTGCGAAAGCCGATTTAAATGCGATCTCTTTTTTTGAACATCAGAAGCTTAGCTTTCAAAGCGTTCCGGGCAAGGTTTCAACTATTGTCGCCACAGGGGGTTGTAACTATCGCTGCCCTTGTTGTAATGAATCGCATCTGGTTTTTTTAAAAGAGGATTCCATCAGCTATTCTCAGGAAGAAATCTTACAATACGTAAAGAGTCGAAAGGATATGCTGGATTCAATAACAATCACCGGTGGAGAACCTTTGATGCATACAGAGCTTGATCCTTTTTTAAAAAAAGTAAAACAGATGGGATTTTTCATCAATTTGATGACCAATGGTTCGTATTTTGAACATTTAAAAAGCCTGGTTGAACAAGAATTAGTGGATCGAGTTGTCATGCATATTAAAAATGTACCGGAAAAATATGGGGAAACGATCGGATTGAAAACATATGAGATCCATGAAGTTGAAAAATCGATTCATCTTTTAAATACAGAAAAGATAGAAAGCGTATTTGTGATCACACCGGTGCATGAGTTTCATACACCAGAGGATCTGGTTGCTATGGCAAAATGGCTTAAGCCGGCGCCTAGCTTGGAACTGCATATTTTTGAAGAGAAAGAAACGGTCATTCAAAAAGGATATCATGGTTATACCCGAGAAGAATTGAATAAGATAAAAAAAGAGTTGGAAGTCTATATACCTAATGTAAAGATACGATAGGAGGGGTTGTATGCTGAAGGTGGAAAAAAGAGATGGAACCATCGTAGATTTTGCGATCGCCAAGATCGTAAATGCGATTCAAAAAGCGTTTGATTCCTGCAAGATGGCTTATGACCCACAAATCTTTGATCTGCTGGTATTACGTGTCAGCGCGGATGTACAACCAAAGATCAAAAACGATATCGTCTCTGTTGAAGACATACAGGACAGTGTGGAACGTGTGCTTTCTCAGGCCGGTTATACAGAGGTGGCCAAAGCATATATCTTGTATCGTAAACAAAGAGAGAATATTCGCCGCATCGAAAATACGACGTTGGATTATAAGAATATTGTAGATGCCTATCTGGATGATGTGGAACAAGAACAGCTTCAGGATCAGCCTTCATTATATTCTGTCGGTGGTTTGATACTATCCAATTCCGGTGCCATCACCAGAAATTACTGGTTGAGTGAAGTCTATGATGCCACGATCAAGGAAGCGCATAACAGCGGCTTGATCCATATTCATGATCTGGATATGTTGACAGGGGATAGTGCCAGCTGGTCTTTGTTGACGTTGATTAGACAGGGTATCACCGGTATGCCAGGTCAGGTACATTCTAAAGCGCCAAAGCATTTGATGACCTTATGTAATCAGATGGTCAATGTTTTAGGCATCCTGCAAAATGAATGGGCTGGTGCGCAAAGCTTTTCAAGCTTTGATACGTACCTGGCTCCTTATGTGAAAAAAGAAAAGCTTTCACTTCCCGATGTGAAGAAAGCGCTGGAAGCTTTTATATATGGTGTGAATATCCCTTCACGCTGGGGAACGAAAACGCCATTTAGTAACGTGCTTTTTGATATGCAGGTACCGCAGGCTTTAAAGGATACCAAAGCCTGGGTAGGCAACGAACAGATGGATTTTACCTATGGACAATGTCAAAAGGAAATGCATATCATCCAGGAAGCTTTCTTTTCGATTCTACTGGAGGGGGATGCCAAACAAAATGGTTTTCCTTTTCCGATCGTGACAGTCTTGCTGGATAAAAACTTTGATTTTGATGAAAAAAGCTACACAAATCTCTTTCGATGCGCTGGCAAGTATGGTATGCCATACTTTGTAAACGCATCGATGGTTCAAAGAGATCCCTATCGACCACTGGATTTAAAACATTGGAACTATAAGCCGGGCTTTTACAGCTATCCGGAAAACTCAGGAAGCATCGGTACCGTTACAATCAATCTTGTAAGGCTGGCGTGGCTGGCAGAGGATGAAACGGATTTTTTTCGATCATTAGATGAAGTGTTAGCTTTATCTTGTCGTTCTTTACAGATCAAACGTCAGGTTTTGACAAAGCT
This sequence comes from Faecalicoccus sp. LCP19S3_E2, assembly GCF_052121255.1. Lineage (NCBI taxonomy): Bacteria > Bacillati > Bacillota > Erysipelotrichia > Erysipelotrichales > Erysipelotrichaceae > Faecalicoccus > Faecalicoccus sp. LCP19S3_E2. The sequence continues at coordinate 9,528 of NZ_JBQKEP010000027.1, forward strand.
GTTTCGCAGTGGCTTGTATCCTTACACAGCCTGTTACATTGATAGCTTTGAACGCCATTTTTCCACGATTGGAATCGTAGGTATGAATGAATCCGGTATCAATGCCAAATGGCTTCAAAAAGATATGGGGCATAAAAGTACACAGGAATTTGCCCGTAAAGTTTTATCGCATATACGAGATGTTTTGATGAAGCAGCAGGAAAGTACGCATTGTCTATATAATCTGGAAGCCACACCGGCCGAAAGTGTATCGTATCGCTTTGCGAAAAAAGATCAGGATCTTTATCCTGCTATGAAAACAGCCGGTATTGTATCTTATACCAATTCCAGCCAGCTGCCTTTGGAAAATGAGGAAGATCTTTTTGCTTCTTTACAGATTCAGGAAACGATTCAGTCGCTTTATAACGGTGGAGTTTCTTTTTCCATACCGATGGCTAAAGGCATGGAAGATACGATAGCTGTTAAAACGCTGGTACAAAGTATCATCAAACATTTTTCTATCTATGATTTTATGTTGTCGCCGGTGTATTCGATATGTCCGGATCACGGCTATATCTCTGGCTTAGTCAAACAATGCCCGCAATGTGAGAAAGAATGTACGGTGTGGGCACGTATGGCGGGGTATTATCATCCCGTTAATTTTCAAAATGAAAAGGTCCGACAGGATTTTATCCGCCAACATCCTTATATTTTAGAATGAGATGCGAATGAGCACCTCTTCTTTTTTATCAATGAGAGGGAGGAAAACAATGAAATTGATCATCAAGTATTTAAAACCCTATAAATTTTTAGTGTTGTTGAATATTGTGTCTATCTTTGGGTTTGCACTGGCTGAATTGGGTATTCCGACATTGATTTCCGATATGATCGATGAAGGTGTGCTGCACCAGGATAGCCAGTATTTGTTTCGAACGGGTCTGATCATTGCGTGCATCGCCTTGATCGGTGTATGTGGAACGATTCTGTTGGGATATTGTTGTGCCAAGATTTCCACATCAGTGACTCGAGATATTCGAAACGATGTATTTAAAGAGGTACAGACTTTTTCACATGCCCAGATGAATGAGTTTGGCGTATCGTCTTTGATTACCAGAACGAATAATGATGCGTATCAAATCATGGTCTTTTTAAATGTAATCCTGCGAACGGCTTTAATTGCACCGGTGATGTTTTTTGTCAGCTATACATTGACAATTCAATCCAATCTGCAGCTTTCCATGATCATTGCCTCTACGATTCCTTTGATCATATTGGGCGTTATTCTGGTTGGTCGTTTTTCAGAGCCTATAAGTGAAAAACAACAAGGTTCGCTGGATAGACTCAACCGCATCTTTCGTGAAAATCTGACCGGTATCCGTGTAATTCGTGCTTTTAATAACGATGCTTACGAATCCAAACGATTCGATCAAGAAAACCGCTTTTTCATGAATCAGTCTCGAAAGTTATTTAAGCTGATGTCCAGTACGGAACCAATGTTTTTCTTTGTGATGAATCTGGCCGCTTTGGCGATCTATTATGTGGCGGCCGGCATGATTGATACCAATACCTTACAAGTCGGTAAATTGATTGCCTTTATGGAATATCTGTTTCATGCGATGTTGTCGGTCATGTTGTTTTGCACCGTTTTTATGATGTATCCAAGAGCCAGTGTATCTGCCAGACGAATTCGTGCCATCTTTGATTCACGATCCGAGATTACAGAACAAAACGATGCCATAGATTTAGAACATGTAGATTCCCTGGAATTCGATCACGTGACCTTTGCCTATCCGGATGGGGAAGAAGCGGTTTTAAAAGATATTAGTTTTACTGTCAAAAAAGGAGAGACGATTGCCTTTATCGGTTCGACCGGTTCAGGAAAAAGTACATTGATCTCTCTGGTACCCCGTTTTTATGATGTGAGTCAGGGAAGCATTCGTATCAATGGCAGGGATATCCGATCGTATAAAATCGATTCGCTTCGTGCCTGTATCGGTTATGTTGCCCAAAAAGCCGTCTTATTTCGAGGAAGTATAGAAGAAAATATTCGCTTCGGCAATGCCCATGCGAGCCAACAAGAGATCGAAAATGCAGCCCATGTCGCACAGGCTTATGATTTTATCATGGAAAAACCGGAACAGTTTCAAGAAAGAATCGTAGAAGGGGCCACCAATGTATCCGGGGGACAGAAACAGCGTCTTTCCATTGCCCGTGCCCTTGTCAGATATCCGCAGATCTGCATTTATGATGATTCTTTTTCTGCCCTGGATTTTGCGACCGATGCCAAACTTCGTAAAGCTTTAAAGCCGGAGATCAAAGATTCTATCATGATGATCGTCGCCCAACGTGTTTCTACGATCATGAATGCCGATCATATCCTTGTACTGGATGAAGGAAAGACCGTAGGCTATGGAACGCATACAGCGTTGTTGAAAAAATGTCCAGTGTATAAGGAAATTGCCTTATCGCAGTTAAGTGAGGAGGAACTGACTTATGGAAAATAAAACCATCAAGACAAAAGATTGTCTAAAAGCTCTTCTTCATTTTATGAAACCCTATCGTTTTAAATTGAGTATTGCGATCTTGATGATCGTTTTGACACAGTTATCCTTTGCGTTAAATCCGACAGTAGAAGGGATGATCACAACCTCTTTGATGCAGGATGCGATGGATATCATTCAAGGAGTGCCCGGAGCCCATGTGCATTTTGAAATCATTTTAGGCATTATGCTGCTTTTATTGGGATTATATGTGATCAAGACAGTTTCCCAACTCATCACTGCTTTTTTCTTGACCGATGCGATTCAAATGACGATGCACGATGTACGAAACGCATTACAAAAAAAGATCCAGCGACTGCCGGTACGCTATTTTGATGATCATGCCTTTGGAGATATATTAAGTCGTGTGACCAATGATGTCGATGCCTTAAGCAATGCACTTCAACAAGCATTGACCAGAGTGTTCGGTGCCGTTTTGACGTTTATTTTCGTAATCACGATGATGCTGATGATCAATCCGATCATGACTGCCATTGCCTTATTGATCATTCCACTTTCATTGATCATTACGAAGGTCGTTGTCTCTCATTCGCAAAAGCTCTTTGAAAAACAACAAAATACATTAGGGGAGCTGAATGGAACGATCACTGAAATGTATGGAGGATTTAATGAAATCATTCTCTATGGGAAACAACAGGATGCCATCCAGACATTTCAGGATGTCAATGATAAGATGTGTAAGGCAAGCTTCAAGGCCCAGTTTGTTTCCAGTCTGATTTCTCCATTAGTATCCTTGTGTACGTATTTAGCCATCGGGGCTGTTGCGGTATTTGGCTGTGTACTGGTCATTGAACAAAAACTGCAGGTAGGAAGCTTACAGGCTTTTATCCGCTATATCTGGCAGATCAATGATCCACTTTCGCAGATTTCCCAATTGTCTTCACAGGTACAATCTGCTTTTGCGGGTATGCATCGAATTTTCGGTATGTTGGCAGAAGAGGAAGAACCATTAGAAAAAACAGAAGTAAAAGAAGTCGATACCATGAAAGGGGATGTGAAATTCGAACACGTCCAGTTTGGTTATGATGCAGACTTATTGATGAAGGATGTCAATATTGATGTCAAAGCCGGACAGATGGTTGCGATCGTCGGTCCTACCGGTGCCGGGAAGACAACACTCATGAATCTGTTGTTGCGGTTTTATGATGTGAAAGGCGGAAGCATCAAGATTGACGGGGTAGATATCCGTGATTTTAAACGAGAAGATCTAAGATCTTTGTTTTCGCTGGTCTTGCAGGATACATGGCTTTTCCATGGAACGATCTATGACAACATTCGCTATGGACGTTTAAGCGCACGTAAGGATGAAGTCATCGAAGCTGCCAAGATGGCCAATGTTCATCACTTTATTCGTACCTTGTCGCATGGTTATGATACGGAGCTAAATGAAGAAGCCAATAATATCTCACAGGGAGAAAAACAGCTTTTAACGATTGCCAGAGCCATATTAAAGGATCCCCAAATCTTGATTTTAGATGAAGCAACCAGCTCCGTAGATACGCGCCTGGAAAAAATGTTGCAGTCGGCTATGCAAAGAGTGATGAAAAATCGAACCAGCTTTGTCATTGCCCATCGCTTATCGACCATCAAAAATGCCGATTTGATCCTTGTCTTACAACATGGTGATATCGTAGAACAAGGAACCCATGAAAGTCTGTTAGAAAAACAAGGCATCTATGAAAAGCTGTATCACTCTCAGTTTGCCCAACAGGAAGAGTAGAGTTCAGAAATATTTCTGGACTCTTTTTTTTAGACGCTTAACCTTCAATTTGTTGATATGACATAAATAGTGTCGAATCAGACAGTATTTTATAAGTACAGAGAAACGAGGTACTTATATGTTGATGAATACTAGTTCTGATTTT
>NZ_JBQKEP010000028.1:0-7224 GCF_052121255.1 Faecalicoccus sp. LCP19S3_E2
CTAAATAGGTCTTTTCGAAGGCTCTGTCTTTTTTTAACAGTTCAAGCTCCATTTCCTGTCGCCTGTTGATCCTTTCAAGCTCGGCTATTCTGCGCTGTGCTTTTTCCAGATCGGTCAGCTGTTCCTTTATAATCATGATCATGACCTATGCAGTATTTTATGATTTCTATTTTCTTTTCCTTGCTTACTTTTAAAGTATCAGCCATATAGACCTCCGGCTTTGGATCATAATCCCTAAGCTCTCTATGACTATTATACTTTTTTACCCAGTTTAGAACAGTATCATCCTTCAATATTCCGTATTTAGCTGACAGATCACAAGACGATCCAAGACCGTCCAGATATTCCTTAACGATCATCTCTTTGAAATCTTTGGAATATCGGTTGTTGGTAGACTTGTTGTCAAAGATCAAATGTCCGTTTGCACGATAATCCTCTTCTCATTTTCTAACCCTGTCATCTCCACGTTTGCCCATATTTAATTCAACAGAAATTTGGATGGCTGTTTTTCTTCCGCTTAAATAATCTTCACATGCCTGTACCTTTTGTTGCTTCGTGTATTTAGCTTTTCTTCCCATATAAAAAATCCCACCTTTGTAGTTTCACATCGATGGGATAATTTTAATTATTTCGTGTATCTACTTTAGTGGGATTATATCAGTCTCTCATTCCTTTTCTTTTGGATATTCATTTGTATGTAGTAAACGATTGGCGTTTTCAACACGTTCTTTTGATGGTGGATCAATTCCCTCTAAAGGATACTTCATACCCAGTGCTTCCCATTTATAGGCTCCCAATGTATGGTAGGGTAAAACTTCCACTCTTTCGACATTGGATAAGCTTTGAATAAACGTATCCAGCTTTCTTAAATAAATATCTTCATCATTTCTTTGCGGCACCAGAACATGGCGAATCCAAACCAGTTTGGAAATCGAATCTAAATACTTCGCAAAGGCCAGTATATTTGTATTGCCATGACCTGTCAATAATCGATGTTGTTGAGGATCAATATGCTTGATATCTAATAAAACCAAATCAGTTACTTCCATCAATGTATTGATTTTATCCATGAACTCTTTCGTTTCACAAAATGGTTGTCCACACGTATCCAGTACGGTATGAACCCCTTCTTTTTTGGCCAATTGAAACAATTCTAATACAAAATCAATCTGTAATAATGGTTCGCCTCCGGATACCGTTATGCCGCCTTTATCTTTCCAGTAAGGGCGATATCGCAAAGCTTTGGTAAGGACATCGGCTGCCTCTTGATCCGGTTCTTTGATTTGCCATGTATCAGCATTATGGCAAAACTGACATCGCATCTGGCATCCCTGCAGAAAAATTACATAACGAACACCCGGGCCGTCAACCGACCCGAATGTTTCAATGGAATGTATGCTTCCTTTCATATCCTACAAATGATCGTGGCAGGTTCTGGCAATCACATCCAGCTGTTGTTCACGCGTTAAATCAATAAATTTGACCGCATAGCCACTGACACGAATCGTAAAGTTTTGATACTCTTCTTTTTCCGGATGTTCCATCGCGTCTTTTAACTTCTCAACACCAAAGACATTGACATTTAAATGATGGGCTCCCTGATCAAAATAACCATCCATCACATGCACTAAATTCTCTGCGCGCTCTGTATCACTATGGCCCAGCGCACCCGGATTGATAGTCTGTGTATTGGAAATACCATCTAAGGCATATTCATAAGGAAGCTTCGCAACGGAATTCAAAGAAGCCAGTAATCCATTCTTTTCGGCTCCGTAAGAAGGATTGGCACCCGGCGATAAAGGTTCTCCGGCCTTACGTCCATCCGGTAAAGTTCCGGTTGCCTTACCATAAACCACATTACTTGTGATCGTCAAAATTGAAGTCGTTGGCTCACTGTTGCGATACGTATGATGCTTACGAATCTTATTCATAAATGTCTTTAACAACCATACTGCGATATCATCGGCTCTATCATCATCGTTTCCATAACGTGGGAAATCACCTTCTACCTTGTAGTCAACGACGATACCATCCTCATCACGAATCGGTGTTACCTTAGCATATTTGATGGCACATAAGCTATCCACAACATGAGAGAAACCGGCAATACCCGTGGCAAATGTACGTCTTACATCGGTATCGATCAAAGCCATTTCGGCTGCTTCATAGTAATATTTATCATGCATATATTGAATCAGGTTTAAAGTATTGACATAGAGTCCACTCAACCAGTCCATCATCAAATCATATTTATGCATCACTTCATCAAAATCAAGCACATCGCTGGTGATTGGCTTATACTCTGGACCTACCTGCATTTTTGTTCTTTCATCCACACCACCGTTGATGGCATACAACAGACATTTTGCCAAATTGGCACGGGCTCCAAAGAACTGCATTTCCTTACCCGTCTGTGTGGCGCTGACACAACAACATACCGCATAATCATCGCCCCACTCCGGACGCATCACATCATCGTTTTCATATTGCAGAGAAGATGTTGCCACACTGACCTTGGCCGCATACTTTTTAAAGGGCTCTGGCAGATGACTGGAATACAATACCGTCAAATTGGGCTCCGGACTTGGTCCCATATTTTCTAATGTATGCAGGAATCGAAAACATGTTTTGGTGACCATATGACGGCCATCCATACCGATACCGGCTACATCCAAAGTGGCCCAGACCGGATCACCCGAGAACAACTGGTTATAGGAAGGAATACGCGCAAATTTAACCATACGAAACTTCATGACCATATGATCGATCAGCTCTTGTGCTTTCTCTTCTGTCAATGTTCCGTTCTTTAAATCTCTTTGCATATAAATATCTAAGAAGGTGGAAACACGGCCAACCGACATTGCTGCCCCATTCTGTGTTTTGATGGCCGCCAAATATCCAAAATAAAGCCACTGTACTGCTTCCTTGGCATTCTTGGCCGGTTTTGAGATATCATAGCCATAAATAGCCGCCATCTCTTTCATTTCTTTTAATGCCTTGATCTGATCAGCTAACTCTTCTCTTTGACGAATGATGTGATCCAGCATCGTTCCATCGCCACACAAATCAAAATCTTTTTGTTTTTCCTCGATCAAAAAATCAATTCCATACAAAGCTACACGACGATAATCCCCAACGATACGTCCACGACCATAGGTGTCCGGTAATCCGGTAATAATCTTATTTTTACGAGCTAGACGCATTTCCGGAGTATAAGCTCCAAATACCGCATCGTTGTGTGTTTTATGATACTTTGTGAAGATTTCTTTTAGTTTGTCACTTGGTGTATATCCATAAGTTTCGCACGCTTCGACACTCATACGAATACCACCATAAGGCATAAAGGCTCTTTTTAAAGGCTTATCCGTTTGTAAACCTACGATTTGTTCCAAATCTTTTAAATTTTCATCAATATATCCTGGTCCATAGGAAGTAAGGCTGGATACCACTTCCGTTTCCATATCCAATACACCGCCTTTGGCGCGTTCTTCCTTTTGAAGCTTCTGTAAGGCATACCACAATGTATTCGTAGCTTCTGTTGGATCCGCCAAAAAGGCTTCATCACCATCATAAGGCTCATAGTTATTCTGGATAAAGTCTCTGACATTGACTTCCTCCTGCCATTTGTTTCCTTTAAATCCGGTCCACTGTTCAAACATGTCTTTCCTCCTATTCTTGAACCATATAAAATGCCGGCCTCCGGGCTTCTTTTTCTGCCCAGACGGTCGGCTCAATACTCTTATACTTCACGTGGTCTATTCCACTCATTCCGTCAGTCATATAAGGTGATTTCATCATATCGGAATTTAGTTGAAGTGTCAACGAATAAGTCGCTGAAAATCCTTTCAGTGCTTTAAACCTAAAATTTTCTTTTTATAGAAAGAAGACTGCTTTTGTATTTTCAGATTCAAAGCTTTTTCTCCTTCCTTTTCTAAGACTGTTTTTTCATCCGAAAAAAGATCACGCCCCAAAGCCAATCCCTTTTTCGATAATGTATAACCCATTCCCGAAAGAATCGTTGGAAACAAATCCATTGTCGTAAATTCTCTTTTTTTGATCTGCACCGGCTTCTTTTGACTGTGAATAAAACAGTTCCATACCCTTCGATCAAAGCCCTGATCAAAATTTGAATGAATGTATTGTGCAGCCATGCTTGTATGATCCCCTTGAATCACGATCAGAGTATCCTTGTAGAAAGGCTGTTTTTTTAACCATGTCATAAAATCTTCCAGAAGACGATCGGTGTGATATATAGAATTGGAAATACCTTTGACAAAGGGTGCCTCCCATTTCTTTTCCTGATAGCCATAAGGATGATGGGTATCCACCGTCAACATTTCAAAATTAAATGGTTGTTCTTCCTTTACCAGCATGCTCAGTTTTCGTTTGGCAAAATCAAAGAGCTTTTCATCCTCATAACCCCAGAACACATGATATTTTTTATCCAGCCAGCCTTCTTCTTTTATTTTTTTAATATCTTGAATATCATAATGTCCATGTTGATCAAAATATGATTTGCGCCCTCCAAAGGCCGCATCCGAACCAATCATCAAGGTGTTGGAATAACCATCTTTTTCTAAAATGTCACCTAAAGAAACCAAACCATTCATAAATGCTTGTTTAGGTGTACAAAATGGATGATAGATCGGAAAGTTTAAGGGAACCCCTGCCGTAGAAGCAATCATGCCGCCGGTTGTCCATCCGGTTCCTGTCACAACTTTAGCACCGCCTATTTGATCTGTATTTGAAAAACTGATGTTCTCTTTTGTCAGTTTTGTCAAAAAAGGAAGTAGATTCTCCTGGGAATCGCCTCCATCTTTCTTCAGCGCATATGTGGTTTCCATGGATTCTAAATAAATATGAATCAAATTCATTTTTTTCTTTGGCGCCTGTAAAGTCGAAGCGCTGACTTTGATATAGTCCTGTTCATAAAGATCCGACTTTTGAAACTGATGGATCCCATATTGAATCAATCCCACTTTATAGGCCGAATACACGATACACATAAGCAGCCCTACCCAACAAAGCCAGAGCGCCGCAAAAATATGAATGATAAGCAAAGTCACAATTATCGAGATTACAAAACACCGTAGAAAACACAATCGAAACCAATCTACCAAAAATCGTTTATTGGTCCCTTCCAAAGGCACTTTTATATGAAATACTAACTGTTCAAAAGATGACAATCCAAAATAAGAAAAAGCCCATGATACCGTCTTGACAAGTATAGATGCGAAAAGTACAAGCAGGAAATACAACAATTTACCCCCTCCTTACATAATGTGTATTATACTCGAAAATAAAAAGAAGAACAGAAAAACTCTATTCTTCAATCAAACCAAGTTTCTTTAAAGCGTGCCATATTCCTTCCTCATTATTGGAAAGCGTAATATGCGCCGCTTTCTCTTTAACATAAGATCTAGCCTGTCCCATCGCATAGCTACATGTCACAACATCAAATAAGCTTACGTCATTTTCTCCATCCCCAAAAGCGATGACTTCATCGGCACTCCAACCGTTTTCTTTCATGATCTTCCCTAAGGTTTCTCCTTTGGAAACACCTTTTGGTAAAATCTCTAATTGCCTTGGTGCGGTACGAAATACATTAAATTCCGGAAAACGATCAACTAGATACAAATATAAAGATTCCAGCTTCTCTTCTTCCTGCATCACCTGCAGCTTATTGATCGGTGGTTGAATCTGGTCTATATCTTTTAAATAGGTGATTTTCGGATATCCTTTTCGCATATCCGCCAGCCAGCTCCATGGCCCCGCTGTCCAGGGATAATCTTTTGGCAAGCCCTGCTCTTTACGCAGCTTTTCTTTGATGGCTCGAATCGAATCCGGGAAATAATCATAGACTCCATCATCAAAACAAGCCATGCTTTCACAATCTAAAGTCATCAATTCTAAAAACACCTTACGTACTTCTTCGATCGTCATTCGCCGTAAGATTTTCCTTTGGTCATGATGTATATCATAAACGGCAACACCATCAACCTCCAGTAAATAACCATGATGGCTGTCCATCTGCAGCTCTTTTGCGTATGGCACCAAACGTGTATAACTACGTCCACTGGCCAAAATCAAACGAACTCCTTTTTCCTGCAGTTCTAATAATGCCTGCTTTGTTTTAGGAAGAATCTGATTGTTGGAATCAAGTAAAGTTCCATCCATATCCATTACAATTGCCTTGATCATATTTATCAACCTCGCCTGTTATTGTATCACTGATCATTACTTAGTACAAAATCTACAGATAATCTATTTCTGTATCAGATATTCAACAAGCCTATAGAAATCATGATCAAAGCAAATGTCATCATCATTTCCTTATTGATCTTTTCTTTAAAGAAAAAGTATCCACATAGACTGATTGTCATGATCGTCAGCATAGAATACATGGGATAAACGATAATAGAAGGCAACTCATTTAACGATATAAGTAAAAAATAAGATGATAAATAATTAGGAACACCAATCAAAAATCCATAAAGGATTTCGTTTTTAGCAATTTTTTGTTTCTTGATCACCATCAAAATAAAGCTTAAAATCGCAGCCATAAAAAAAGAAAGGAAGAAATATTGACTGGCTAAAGACGATTCTCCATAGAACTGATAGATCTTGCTCATGGTATCAATCAATCCGCTCACGATCATAAAAACAAGCAATGTCAGCCCCAATTTAAAGTTTATTTTTGATTGATAGAAAAATAAGACAATCGATAAAAAGGATAGAGCCATACCAATCAGTTGAAGCCAGGTTGGTATTTCATGAAACAAGAAAACCGAAAACAATAAGGGTACACAAACACCTAACCGTCCATATAAACCTGTCAAAGCAATACCATTGAGTTTCATGCTCAGCTGCATTAAGTATAAGCTCATCACCAAAAGTAAGCCATTGACAGTCCCTAATACCAAGGTCGTTTCATTCCATCGAAACACACGTGAAAAAAGCAGCGCACACAAGGAACAGGTCACATAATTACAGACAAGCTTACCATATAGGCTATGTTCTTTATTATTACTCATCCGTAAGAAAACAGAAATTGCGGTGCTGCATAAAATTGCTAAAACAAGAAATGCCATATCGTTCTCCTTAAAAACGCAGTTCGCTTAACCTCCAATTTGTTGACATAGCCTTTTAAGTAATCGCAAATTTAAAAAGATCTTCTTTTCGTATTTGACGAATAAAAAAGTAACTAACTTGTCCTCTCAATCT
>NZ_JBQKEP010000029.1:0-5010 GCF_052121255.1 Faecalicoccus sp. LCP19S3_E2
GACCCGGCAACGTGCTATCTTGGCAGGGGCAGGCCCAACTATTGTCGCCGCTGAAGTGCTTAACTTCTGAGTTCGGTATGAGTTCAGGTGGTTCCACTTCGCTATCGTCACCGGATCGTTCTTTTGAAGGATCGCTCCCTCAAAACTAAACAACATGCTCAAGACATCTCTGATTAAGTCCTCGACCGATTAGTACCGGTCAACTCCGTGTATCGCTACACTTCCATCTCCGGCCTATCTACCTTATCGTCTTTAAGGGGTCTTACTTCTTGCGAATGGGAGATCTCATCTTGGAGTAGGTTTCGTGCTTAGATGCTTTCAGCGCTTATCCTTTCCCTACTTAGCTACCCGGCTGTGCCGCTGGCGCGACAACCGGTGCACCAGAGGTAGGTCCATCCCGGTCCTCTCGTACTAAGGACAGCTCTCCTCAAATCTCCTGCGCCCACAACAGATAGGGACCGAACTGTCTCACGACGTTCTGAACCCAGCTCGCGTACCGCTTTAATGGGCGGACAGCCCAACCCTTGGAACCGAATCCAGCTCCAGGATGCGATGAGCCGACATCGAGGTGCCAAACCTCGCCGTCGATGTGAACTCTTGGGCGAGATCAGCCTGTTATCCCCAGGGTAGCTTTTATCCGTTGAGCGACGGCCCTTCCATTCGGCACCGCCGGATCACTAATCCCGACTTTCGTCCCTGTTCGAGTTGTTGCTCTCACAGTCAAGCACGCTTCTGCATTTGCACTCGCCGATTGGTTTCCATCCAATCTGAGCGTACCTTTGGGCGCCTCCGTTACTCTTTGGGAGGCGACCGCCCCAGTCAAACTGCCCACCTGGCACTCTCCCCATCCCCGATTCAGGGGACCAGGTTAGAACTCCGATCACACAAGAGTGGTATCCCAACGGCGACTCCTCGCATACTGGCGTACGCGTCTCTTCGTCTCCCACCTATCCTGTACATGCATGACCAAAGTTCAATACCAAGCTACAGTAAAGCTCCATGGGGTCTTTCCGTCTAGTTGCGGGTAACCTGCATTTTCACAGGTACTAAGATTTCACCGAGTCTGCTGCCGAGACAGCGCCCAAATCGTTACACCTTTCGTGCGGGTCAGAACTTACCTGACAAGGAATTTCGCTACCTTAGGACCGTTATAGTTACGGCCGCCGTTCACCGGGGCTTCAACTCACTGCTTCATCTTGCGATTGACAGATCCTCTTAACCTTCCGGCACCGGGCAGGTGTCACCCCCTATACTTCGTCTTGCGACTTCGCAGAGAGCTGTGTTTTAGTTAAACAGTCGCTTGGGCCTCTTCACTGCGGCTCACTCTTCATGAGCGCTCCTTCTTGCGAACGTACGGAGCCATTTTGCCGAGTTCCTTGGCAACAGTTCTCTCGCTCACCTCGGGATACTCTCCCTGCCCACCTGTGTCGGTTTTGGTACGGGCCGCACATGCATACGCTTAGAAGCTTTTCTTGGAAGCTGGCCTCATATGCTTCGCTACTTGCCGAAACGTTCGCTTACCTGTCACGTCTTCCCCTTTCGATGGCCGGATTTGCCTAACCATCAGGTACCCCGCTTCGCCCTCAATCCGTTAAGAGGGTCATACTAGCCTTCTCCGTCACTCCTTCGCTCCATGTACGGGTGCAGGAATTTCCGCCTGCTTGCCATCCACTACGCCTCTCGGCCTCGCGTTAGGTCCCGACTTACCCAGGGCGGACGAACCTTCCCCTGGAATCCTTGGGCTTTCGGTGTGTAGGATTCTCACCTACATCTCGCTACTCACACCGGCATTCTCACTTCCATACGGTCCACCGTTCCTCACGGTACGGCTTCCACCTGTATGCAACGCTCCCCTACCACTTGAATTCGATTCAAATCCGCAGCTTCGGTATCAGGCTTAGCCCCGGTACATTTTCGGCGCAGGGTCACTCGACTAGTGAGCTGTTACGCACTCTTTGAAGGATGGCTGCTTCTGAGCCAACCTCCTAGTTGTCTGGGCATCCCCACATCCTTTTCCACTTAGCCTGTATTTCGGGACCTTAGCTGGCGGTCTGGGCTGTTTCCCTCTTGACCATGGACCTTATCACTCACGGTCTGACTGCCGGACATCTCATGCGGCATTCGGAGTTTGATTGTATTCAGTACCCCGGGATGGGGCCATCACACATTCAGTGCTCTACCTCCGCACAAGTTCTTTCCGACGCTAGCCCTAAAGCTATTTCGGGGAGAACCAGCTATCTCCGGGTTCGATTGGAATTTCTCCCCTAGCCACAAGTCATCCGCCAACTTTTCAACGGTGGTCGGTTCGGTCCTCCATTGAGTTTCACCTCAACTTCAACCTGCTCATGGCTAGATCACCCGGTTTCGGGTCTACGATGTCCTACTTTGGCCCTATTAAGACTCGCTTTCGCTTCGGCTCCGCGTTTTCCCGCTTAACCTCGCAGTCCATCGTAACTCGCCGGTTCATTCTACAAAAGGCACGCCATCACCCTTTAACGGGCTCTGACTTCTTGTAGGCATACGGTTTCAGGTTCTCTTTCACTCCGCTCCCGCGGTTCTTTTCACCTTTCCCTCACGGTACTGGTCCGCTATCGCTCACTCCCTGGATATTTAGCCTTGGCAGATGGTCCTGCCTGCTTCCGACAAGATTCCTCGTGTCTCGCCGTACTCAGGATCCCGCTGGGCTTCACTCGGATTTCGGTTACGGGACTTGCACCCTCTACGGTCACGCTTTCAATCGTGTTCTCCTATCCTCGTTCTTGCCGTGTCGCGGTCCTACAACCCCGGTCCAAGGACCGGTTTGGGCTGCTCCCCTTTCGCTCGCCGCTACTCGGGGAATCACTCTTGTTTTCTTTTCCTCCGGGTACTTAGATGTTTCAGTTCCCCGGGTACCTCTCCATGACCTATGTATTCAGTCACGGATGACAGCCGATGATGGCTGCCGGGTTCCCCCATTCGGACACCGCCGGGTCGTCGCTTCCTTACAGCTCGCCGACGCTTTTCGCAGTTTGGCGCGTCCTTCTTCACTCTGGAGTGGCCAGGCATCCTCCGTACGCCCTTCCTTACTTAATCAGTGGTTCTCTTCTTACTTCTCGTGTTTTCTTCGAGATGTTTCACACTTACAAAGAACTGTTTTTTAACTGTTTCTCGTTAAAAATCTTAGTCTACAACTTTCGTTTAGACCTTTTCTGTTATGTCTTCTTCATGTTGTTCAGTTTTCAAAGATCGATTCTGAGTTCTCTCTTCCGAGATCCCTCAAAACTAAACAAGAACACTGTCCTGATCGGGAAACTTCTTTTAACTACACTCTTTCTCCTTAGAAAGGAGGTGATCCATCCCCACGTTCCCGTAGGGATACCTTGTTACGACTTAACCCCAGTCATCGATCCTACCTTCGACGGTTCACTCCTTGCGGTTATGCCACCGGCTTCGGGTATTACCAACTCCCATGGTTTGACGGGCGGTGTGTACAAGGCCCGAGAACGTATTCACCGCGACATGCTGATTCGCGATTACTAGCGATTCCAACTTCATGAAGTCGGGTTGCAGACTTCAATCCGAACTGAGACGACCTTTATGAGATTCGCTCCCCCTCGCGGGTTCGCCGCTCTTTGTAGCCGCCATTGTAGTACGTGTGTAGCCCAGGCCATAAGGGGCATGATGATTTGACGTCATCCCCACCTTCCTCCGGTTTGTCACCGGCAGTCTGATATGAGTCCTCATCTTACTGTTAGTAACATATCACAAGGGTTGCGCTCGTTGCGGGACTTAACCCAACATCTCACGACACGAGCTGACGACAACCATGCACCACCTGTCTCCCGGATAACCTCCAACATGTCTCCATGTCTTCGCCGGGGATGTCAAGGCCTGGTAAGGTTCTTCGCGTTGCTTCGAATTAAACCACATACTCCACCGCTTGTGCGGGCCCCCGTCAATTCCTTTGAGTTTCACACTTGCGTGCATACTCCCCAGGCGGAGAACTTATTGCGTTAACTGCAGCACTGAGTTATTCCCCCAACACTTAGTTCTCATCGTTTACGGCGTGGACTACTAGGGTATCTAATCCTATTTGCTCCCCACGCTTTCGTGCTTCAGCGTCAGTTACAGACCAGGCGACCGCCTTCGCCACTGGTGTTCTTCCATATATCTACGCATTTTACCGCTACACATGGAGTTCCATCGCCCTCTTCTGCACTCTAGTTCGACAGTTTCCATAGCCTACGACAGTTGAGCTGCCGCCTTTTACTACAGACTTACCGTACCGCCTACGCACCCTTTACGCCCAATCATTCCGGATAACGCTCGCCACCTACGTATTACCGCGGCTGCTGGCACGTAGTTAGCCGTGACTTTCTGGTAAGATACCATCACTCCGACATCATTCCCTATGTCGGCCGTTTTTCTCTTACAACAGAGCTTTACAGTCCGAAAACCGTCTTCACTCACGCGGCATTGCTCGTTCAGGGTTCCCCCCATTGACGAAAATTCCCTACTGCTGCCTCCCGTAGGAGTTTGGGCCGTGTCTCAGTCCCAATGTGGCCGTTCGCCCTCTCAGGTCGGCTATGCATCGTCGCCTTGGTAGGCCGTTACCCCACCAACCAGCTAATGCACCGCAGGTCCATCCATGTTCAGGGCCGCAGCCCCTTTAATAAGGTCCTCATGCGAGATCCCTACCTATCCGGTTTTAGTTTCCGTTTCCAGAAATTATCCCGGGCACATGGGCAGGTTACCTACGTGTTACTCACCCGTTCGCCACTGACTTCCAAAAAAAGCAAGCTTTTCTCTTTAGTCCGTTCGACTTGCATGTATTAGGCATGCCGCCAGCGTTCATCCTGAGCCAGGATCAAACTCTCCATTTGATTTAGCTCTTTCAGATGTCCTCTGACATCGTTTTCTCTTTTACCGAAATTGACGTTTCCTTTTTCTTTCAGGTTTGTTCTTGTTCAGTTTTCAAAGATCTCGCTCAGCGCTTTCCCGCGCCGTGCTCAGTTATATTACCAAATCCAC
>NZ_JBQKEP010000030.1:0-4818 GCF_052121255.1 Faecalicoccus sp. LCP19S3_E2
TATGGAGCAAAAAGAATGTACGCAATATCCAATTGTTCCGGCAGCAAGGTATGTAAGATATTGGAATGAAATTGAAGCAAAGAAAAAACGACAAAAAGAAATATTAGAGAAAAAATGAAAAACAGCCCAAGCCAAATTGGCACAGGCTGTTAATCGATGAGATTTTTAAATATTTCCCATGTCTACTTGACTGGGATATATCAGTGCGATTCCTTTTCTTTGATCCATCGTGCTTCCAAATAAAATCGCTTTTCATCGGCTTCACCCATAGAAAATGTCTTTCTTGGCAAAACGCCTCCTGCGACAATTGCCGGAAACAAGGCACTTTTTTGAATCCGTTGTAAAAAGATTCCACAGTTCTCCTTTGTCTGCAGTAAAGAGTACATGGCATCCTGCCCATGAATATAATCTATATCCACTTCCGGATGTTCCAGGCGATAGGCATCTATAAAGGCCTGCAGGATATCGATAGGCAAACGATCATCCTGTTTGACCAGTTTTATGCCGATTTCGCGATGATCCTGATACAAGACAATCTCCTTTCCCGGTTGAATTTGAGCTTCTTCCTGTTGACAGAAAACCTCCAGACCTTCATAAAGCTCTTCCATATTCGCATGAAACAATACACGATGAATCGGCTGAAAGATCAAAGCCGAACTATACAGGTTGACCATTTCCACCATCGCATATCGTGCCGGATGATTTTCTTGTTCCTGTGGATTCAATCCTTTTTTGATTTCTTCCCAACATGCCTTTGCGGTGGCCAAAGAATGGTTTCCATCACCCACACTTAAGAAAAGATCTCTTTCCTGCTGCATCTGAGCAATCTTTGATTCAAGCTGATCTGCATTTTCCTTCTCGATCGCATACCCTTTGATATGACCATCATTCATCATTAAATCAAAATCATAGAGTACAGGATATGTATCTTTATCTTTCATTAAACCAGAAAACAGTTCATCCTTTGGATCATCCAACAACACTAAAACATGACTTAGTTCCAAAGGTGCCCCTTTACGAATCTTAACGCGTGGCGGGATACGGGATGCGATCGTTTTTTCGGTAGCTCGAATCGGCTTTACATTGCCCGGTTCAAAATCATAAGCCTCCAGATCAATGACTCCCAACAAACCCATGGGTTGCCAGAAAACGTAGAACGCTCAATCAATATAAAGCCATCCTTTACTTTTTCCTCCAATATGTTGTTGTGAACATAGTTTTCCATCGTCTGTTGAATTTTAGAGATTCGATCATCTTTTTCCTGTAGGTACACCTCCGGATAGATCATATGATACGTTGATGGTTTATCCTGAATGACTTCTTGTACGTTTTGCCAGTAATCTTGTTGACTGGTGTATTGATCACAGGCAATCACAGACCACGCATGCATATTGATTGTAGAATTGGGTAATAAAAAATTAGATTTTTGAAAACAAGGTCGCATATTCACCCTCCCTCTTTATTCTATTATACAAAAAGAATGTATGAATCCGACCCTTTAAAAAAGGATTCTTTGACAAGAATCCTAAAAATCACATTCTAATGTTTGAATCTTATTCATCAAATCGGATAAAACCGGCGTTGAAATACCTAATTCCTTGCCCATCGGTACGATCGTTCCTGAAAACAGGGCCAATTCTGTTTTACGATGAGCTTTGATATCCTGCGCCATGCTGGGCATCCCTTCCGGTCGAAGTGAATTGACCAGTTGTACCCACGCATTGATATCTTCCTGTGTCAGTGCAATATGTTTTGCCCTGGCAACAGCCTGTACTTCCTTCATAGCCTGAATAAATTCTTCCTGATGACGGCCGCCATCCTGACAGATACCATAACCGCCCTGATACGCTGCACAAACTTGATTGATGCCGCAATTCAACATCAGCTTATTCCACTGCTCACGCACGATATCTTCACAAACTCGATACGGAATTTGATACGACGCAAAGAAAGATTCTAATTCCTTGACTGTATTTTCCTGTTCTTTACATTCTGAACCAAATAAAATTTCTCCAACATGGGCAAAATCAACAGTATTATCGAAATATGTTGAATCCATGCCCTGCACAATACAGCGAATGACCGGGTTATTTGGATAGACTTTTTGACAGATTTCTTCACTGCTGATGCCATTTAAACAAGATAACACAATCGTATTTTCGTGTACAAACGGCTTTATTTGATCCAAGGCTGCCTGCAAGCCGGCATACTTTGTACAAATCAAAATCAGATCCAATGGTTCTGCCTCTGACACATAGCGAAACTTTGCTTTTTTACCATTGATATAAAACGGCGTATTTTGATATCTTTTTTTTTCGACTTTCATCCACGATAAAACAAAGTGAACGTAAACCATTCTCTTTCAATAAGGTACCATACAAAGAACCGATCGCACCTCGTCCAACAATTCCCACACTGTTAATCATTTTGTTTTTTCTCCTTTATTCACGATCCATACACCACACACGATCAGGGTCAAGCTTAATAAACCTGTCCATGAAAAGGCCTGTCCTGTCTCCTGTAACATCAAAGCACTAAGCAATACGCCCATTACCGGTATCAGACAGCCAAAGATACCGACCTTGCTGACGGGATTCTTAGATAGCAGGATTCCCCATAAAGTATAGGCACAGGCCGATACAAAAGCCAAATGAAACAATACAAGAAGACCAGAAACATCATTTAACTCTAAATGTCCACCCATCAAAAAACCGACTGTCATTAAGACTACACCGCCTAAAAAGAATTGATACCCACTTAACATCACGGCATCATCCTTTTGCGTAAAAAGCTTGATAAAGGCAGCGCTGATGGCGGAGGAAAGCTGTGAGAGGATCATAAAGCCATCTCCCAACAGAGAAAATGGCTGAACCCCTTGCAGATTCATGATCAAAATACCAAAAAAGCCTAAGATACATCCTATTACTTTTGTCAAAGAAAGCTTTTCAAAACGAAACAACAAGCTGGCAACCAATAGCGCAAAGAAAGCGCTGGTTCCTGAAATGATTGAACCGTTAACCCCGCTGGTATGCGCTAAACCGATATAATACAAAAAATATTGTCCGGCTGTTTGAAACAAAGCTAAAACCGGAATAGCCTTTAAGCTTGTCTTTGTCGGCAAAAGAATTCGTTTCTGTAGAAAACTGCCGGCAATCAAAACCAGGATTCCTGCCAGGGCAAAACGTAAGCCCGCAAAGACCAGAATACTGGCTGTATCCGTCGCATCGATAGAAAACATACGATACCCGGTTTTTATAAATGGAACAGCACTGCCCCATAAGGCACAACAGAAAACAGCCGTTATACAAACAATCCCGGGACGTGTAAAAAAATCTTGTTTCTTCATAAGAAAAAGGAAGTAGATTGCTCTACTTCACAAATTGTACGATTGCCATCGGTGCCGCATCCCCTTTACGGATACGTGTCTTGATTACACGTGTATATCCTCCGTTGCGGTCGGCATAGCTTGGTCCGATTTCATTGAACAGTTTCTGTAATGCCGTTGTTCCTTCGTCATCCACTTCTACGTTGCGTACAAAGGCAGCTGCCTGTCTTCTGGCATGCAGATCATTTCTCTTGGCCAGTGTCACCAGCTGATCCATTACAGCACTTAATTCTTTGGCTTTCATTTCTGTTGTTTCGATCTGTCCGCTTTCAATCAAAGATGTTGCCATGTTTCTTAACAACGCTTTACGATGATCGGCGGTACGTCCTAATTTACGATTCCACATACTTTATCGTTCTCCTACTCATACGATTTAAAGAACAATCCTAACTGGTACATTTTGTCTTTGACTTCTTTCAAAGACTTTTTACCTAAGTTCTTTACATGCATCATTTCATCTTCAGTTTTTTGCGTCAATTCATCAACCGTCTGAATACCGGCACGTTTCAAACAGTTATAAGAACGTACGGAAAGATCCAGATCTTCGATCATCATCGTGTTGACTTTTTTCACATCTTCTTCATGTGGCTGTTGTACCACAAAGCTTTCTTCCAAATGCAGATCCGCTAATGGAATCAATGCATCTAAATGATCGACCATAACGCCGGCAGCCTGGCTGATTGCCTGCAGCGGGCTGATCGTTCCATTGGTTTCCACTTCGATATGAACCTTGTCGTACTTGGCATCCTGGCCTACACGAGCCGGTTCAGAAAGATACTGTGCACTGCGTACCGGCGTAAACAAAGTATCCAGTGCGATCGTATCGGCATCCAATGCATAATCCTTTTCATTTTCTAATGCGCTTTTATAACCGAATCCATTTGTCACAAACAGATCCATTTCCAGAGAATTTCCCTTCTCCAGATTACAGATTACCTGTTCCGGATCTTTTATCGTTACTTCTTCCGGACAGATGATGTCAGCTGCCTGTACCGTAGCCGGCCCTTTTTTGGAAATGTGTAAAGTAAACACACCTTCCTGCTGACAGTTTAATCGTAATTCTTTGATACGTAAGGAAAGCGTTGTAACGTCTTCTAAAAGACCATCAACACTTGTCTTTTCTTCATTTAAACCTTCCACGCGATAGCCGATGATGGCACATCCCGGAAGATTTGACAACATGACGTTGCACAAGGTACTTCCTACTGTAGTACCAAACCCTCTTTCCAAAGGCTCGAATACATAAGAGCCTTTGTTGTTTTCTTCATCAACCGATTCCTTATGAAATAAAGCTCTTTCAAATTCCTGCATTCGACACTTCCTTTCTATCCACGAGGTCGTTTTGGCGGACGACATCCATTGTGTGGAATTGGGGTCACATCATTGATCATCGTGATGCTCAGTCCGGCTACCTGCAACGCTCTCACTGCTGC
>NZ_JBQKEP010000031.1:0-2956 GCF_052121255.1 Faecalicoccus sp. LCP19S3_E2
GTGCGGTCTTGAAGTCCATATCCGCCACCCATAGAGGAATGACATCCTCTGTACCAAACTTTTTGATTCGTTCATCATACTTGGCTGCATGATTCTTGGAACGATCTATGACTGTATCAAAGTTATACTTCATCATCTTTCACTTCTTTCCTTATTCCCATTTATTTCGTATGTTTACTATACTATACTCATAATAGAGTCATTTACAAGTTATTTACACTACTACCTACTTCTCAATTCAAAAAGAAAGGCTACTCATGAAAAGTCAAACAGTAAAAAGATCAGTTTTTGCGCTCATCACCATTAATGTCTTCATAGGCCTGTGTGATATGGATTAAAGAATCTCTTCTCCTATTTTTCATATAATCGGATATATAATCATGGCATACATTTGGTCTTTGCTTTATTATGATGCGAAACAAAGAAACCAAAAATATACTTGGTTGTTTTTGATTCTAATTGTTTTATATCCATTGCAATTTGTTCACGCTCTTATATATCTAAGATAAGTTGACTATTAAAAGACGATTAATGCTGTAATTATTTGGCACAGTCTATAAATAAAAAGTGCGAAGATGTTCTCTTCGCAACTATAAAATTTCTGTTATTTCCAATGTAGTCTTGTCTTCTGTAATAAAGCATGGAATTCCAATACCATGATTTTTCCGGACCACGTCATAACAATTTTGTGTATCTCTGACTTTAAGATACGTCTTTAAATTTTCCAACGAATCAAAAATATCTATAAATTCATACTTTATATTTTTTAAGTCCAACTTTTGTAACGCTTCACTAGTATCTGGACATTGCGTTGACCCGATAACTTTTAACATCTTATTTTTCCCTCCATGCGATGCATTCAATCTCTACTTTTGCGTTTTTCGGCAGACAAGCTACTTCAAAACAGCTTCTTGCAGGATAAGCATTATCAAAGTATTTTCCATATTCTTCATTTACTTTTCCAAAATCTTCAATATTTGATAAGAATACAGTTGTTTTGATAATATCGGAATAAGTTAAACCTTGTGATTCTAAAAGATTTTTAATATTTACAAACGCTTGTTTTGTTTGTTCAACCACATTGTCGCTGACTAAATCACCATTTTGATCAATTCCCAACTGACCAGATAAAAAAACAAATGAATCAATCGCAATACCTGCTGAATAAGGGCCTAAAGCCTTTGCACTTTTTTCACTTTTAACAACTTGTTTCATGTTGAATTCCTCCTTCTTTTTTATTTAACATGATGGATAAGATCGTCTGATCTGTTTGTTTCAGACCTTCTTTTACAAGCTTTTCAATATTATGCACAGTATCTTCCACATCGTCAAAGATAATGCCATCTTGGCTTGTAGCAGAAATGTTATTTAATGCCAGTGTGGAACTAAGAAGAGCAGCATTCGTTCCAGTTGCAATTTTTAAAGCACATGTTTTTTTTGCACCATCACAAATCATTCCAGACAAAGATGCCACCATATTTCGAATGGCACAATTAATTTGATTTAGATTGCCACCTTGCAGATATGTCATGGCACAACAGGCTCCCGTTCCACCGGCGATCGCAGCCCCACACAAAGGAGATAAACGCCCCATAAATTCTTTGATATGAATGACCATAAGATTAGATAGAGCCAGCGCTCTTGCCAGTTTATCGTCATTTACTTTCATAATTTCGGCCATCTTGATGACTGGCATAGAACAAGCAATTCCCTGATTTCCGCTTCCTGCCGTTGTCATGATTGGTAAAGGGCATCCATCCATTCTCGCATCACTGGCTGCACAGGTGGCAGATAGAATTTGTAATGTTACAGGATCGACAAACATTTGTGAATTCTCTTGGTTTACCTTATTTCCAACTTTCAATCCATATTGTCCTTTTAATCCTTCCTTGCTCACTTTGCGATTCATTTCTACACAGTCCAACACAAAAGATATTTTTTCAAATGGAACAGTCTCTATAAACCGGTAAATATTTTCAACAGTTAATCCCGTTCTGTTTACACCCATTTCGTCTTTATCATCACATGATTTTTCAAAAAGTGCTCTACCATCTTTTTCAATATAAATAACATTTGTATGTGTTTGTGCAATCACTACTTTTACTTTATGATTTGCTCCCGAAATAACAACTTCAATATATAATTTTTCTTTTGTTTCTTTTTGTTCAATCTTTATTTCTTTAAGTAATGATTCCGCCTGCTTTAATTGCTGAGCATCAAATCCTTGAAGAATTTCTAATTTCTTTTCCGGTTTTGCTATTACAGCACCTAGTGCTGCCGCAATATTGAGTCCTACTTGTCCAGTCCCCGGAATACCTACTCCCAATGCATTTTTAATGATATTTCCACTTAAATATAAATCAATAGAATTGATAATTTTATCTGGTAAAAGCTCTTTTGAAGCTATGCTTGCCGCATAAGCCACTGCAATCGGTTCTGTACATCCCTGAGCCGGCACCATTTCTCTCTTTAATAAATCTATAAAGTTTACAGTCACAAAGATTCACCTGATTTCTTTAGCCAGTTTTTCCCTTCGACCAAACGAGTTACGATCATGCTGGCAATCGTATCTCCACTGGCATTTAAAGCCGTTGCCATAGGATCAAACAAGAAGCCCAGAGTTGCAATCAATGGAAAGGCTTCCGGTGGAAAGCCAAACATCGATACGATCAACATCTCTCCTACTAGGCCACCACCCGGTGCTCCCGAAAGTACAAAGGCAGAACAGATGGCTACTAAAATTGACATCGCATATGTATCAATGCCCGAGAAAGACATATGAAATGTTGTAAATAAAAAAGCAATTTTAGTAATAGAACTTAATACCGAACCATCCATATGCATCGTGCATCCCATCGGTAAGACAATATCACTGATATCCGATGGTACACCGATCTTTTCACAAGCTTCCTTATTGACCGGTAATGTTGCAGCCGAACTTTGAGTCGCAAAGGCT
>NZ_JBQKEP010000032.1:0-2934 GCF_052121255.1 Faecalicoccus sp. LCP19S3_E2
AAGATAAGCTTTGACAAATTCCTCCACAAAAAAAGGAAGATTACTCTTCCTCAATCAGATGTAAAAGCTCTAAAAGTCGAGTTAAATCTTCCTTGTCTTGATAATGAATCGAAACCGAATGTGCTGAAATAGAAACAGACGTCTGAAAATATTCTTCCAATTTACTTTTCGCATCTCTAACATACGGATCTTCTTCCGGTTTTGGTTCTGTGACCTTTTTAGAAGTCTTATCTTTTACAATTTGTTCGACTTTACGAACCGATAAGCCCTGCTCGATTGCCTGCTTTGCTACTTTACGCATATCCAGTTCATTTTTTAATCCCAGCAAAGCGCGCACATGCCCCATTGTCAATTTCTTTTGTACAACCAAATCTTGTACATCTTCCGGCAGCTTCAACAAACGAAGCGTGTTTGTGATATGTTCTCGGGATTTTCCGACACGATTGGCAAGTTGCTCCTGCGTATAGTTCAGTCGATGCATAAGTTGTTCATACGCTTTTGCTTCTTCGATGACGTTTAGATCTTCTCGCTGAATATTCTCCAGTAAAGCGATCTCCATCATTTCCTGATCGCTAAAGTTAACAACAATCGCCGGTATTTCTTTTAATCCTGCTAATTTGCTGGCACGAAGCCTTCGTTCGCCGGCAATCAGATCATAGCCCTGAATGCTCTTTTTTACCAGGATCGGTGTAAACACCCCATGTTGTGCAATACTTTGACTCAGCTCCTGTAAGGCTTCATCATTAAATACTTTTCGAGGCTGATAAGGATTAGGTCGAATCTGATCGACATCGATTTTTGTCTGTTCCTGTGATTCTGTATGTACTTCACCATTTTGAATCTCATCCAGCACTTTTGAAATGTCCTGTCCGAAAAGCTGATTCAAACCCTTTCCCAAACGGTTATTATCCATAAGCACTACCCCCTCTCGTTACGTTTTACTAATTCTTTTGTCAGTTCTCCATACGCCTTAGCCCCTGCACTGGTCACATCATATTCAAAAATGGACATGCCGCGTGAAGGTGCTTCAGATAATTTGATATTTCTTGGAATACTGGTCTGATAAACCTGCTTGCCGAAATTTTGCCGTACATCCTGTGAGACTTCAACGCTTAGTTTTGTACGGATATCAAACATAGTCATTAAGATTCCTTCAATTCTAAGATCTGGATTGTAAAGTTGCTGAACCAAACGGATTGTCAATAAAAGCTGTGTCACACCTTCCAATGCATAATATTCACACTGAACCGGTATCAATACGCTGTCTGCCGCCGTTAAGGCATTGGTATTTAAGATTCCCAGGCTGGGTGGACAATCAATAATGATATAGTCATATTGATCTTTTATAGAAGCCAACCGTTTTTTTAAAATCTGTTCTTTTCCATTGCCAATCTTGTCCAGTTCCAGATCCGCTCCGGCCAATGTTATATTGGCCGGTAAAATATCAATAGCTGGTTCTTGTTTATGTACGATGACTTGTTCTGGATCCATATCTTCTAAAAGCACATTGTAGATGCTTGGCTGTCCTCTTTTGGTAATAGCCAAAAGTCCCTGCGAAGCATTTCCCTGCGCATCAAAGTCAATTAAAAGAACTTTTTTGCCCATATAGGACAATCCACTGCTTAAATTGATAGCGGTCGTCGTTTTCCCAACACCACCTTTTTGGTTAGAAATCGCAATTACTTTTGACATACTACCCTCCTAAAGGCTTCTTTTTGATTTGTCCATAATTTCTCGGATATTTTAAAGAAGTCTTTTTCTTTTTTGTGAAATATAAATTGATATGTTGCGCATCTTCAATCTGAAGTGTTTCACTTCGATCAAATTGAAGCCCTAATACTTCCATGGCTTTTTTTGCCTCTTCCAGCTCTTCCAGTCCACTTTTCCCTTTCAAGAAGACCAATCGTCCGTTTACTTTACATAAAGGAGTGCAAAGCTCCAATAAGATATTCAACCGAGCCACTGCTCTGGCACTGATGCAGTCAAAAACTTCACGATGATTTTTGGCAACATCCTCGGCCCGCAGATTTAAGACTTCGATTTCTTTTAAGCCTAATTCCTGGATCACATGTTCCAAAAAGCGGCATCTTTTTTGTAACGGTTCGATCATCGTACATTGTATTTGCGGAAATACGATCTTCACCGGCAGGCATGGAAATCCTGCTCCACTTCCGACATCACAAAAACTGGAAATAGAAAGATACTTAAAAGGAAGAATTGAATCTAAAAAGTGCTTTTCCCAAATTTCTTCCGGATCGGTTATGGCCGTCAGATTCATCTTCTCGTTCCATTCCAATAAAAGTTCCATATATCGCTTTAATTGTTCAATTTGCTTGTCTTCTATAGAAATCCCATAATTCATACAAGCTTCTTTAAATGTAATTTGATTCATTCTGTTTCTCCGTGCGATGTCATTATATCAAAGATCGTTTCCTAGGAGTAGTCTATCTTTAAAACTGACATTATTCATGTTTATAAGATAACTATGGTTATTGTTTCATTCTACTCACAAATCATAAATTTCCTGTATTTGTTGTTCTATGTAGCCTAATGCACGCATTTTCTCTTTGACTTCCTAATTCGTCTCTTCCTTGATTGATCATTCTTCTTTTATAACTGCCAAGTTCATGAGTGACTTCGACTCTTTCTTCCCTGATAGATCACACCATTGATAAAGCTTGCGAATACTTCTTTATCTTCAAATAATTTCTTTGTAATACTGTCTTTGTTCACACTCCACCTCCTTTTTTATATGCTTTTTGAAGATCTTCTGTATTTTATATACGAATAAAAATTCAAAGTTCAGACTTTTTTTTGAAAAAATTCGCTAAATTCAACTAAAAAGTTGATGATTCAACATGAATAGCGTCAGATTCAGGGATATTCTTTGATATATAAAGGAGATTCCCTATGATCAACGAAACATTCTTGAAC
>NZ_JBQKEP010000033.1:0-2537 GCF_052121255.1 Faecalicoccus sp. LCP19S3_E2
GATTCGATACAAATCAAACGTAACATCTTTTAATCCCTGATCCTGATCATCTGTTTTATGAATCTTGATGGGAGATGGCATCTGACGTTCCAAAATATAATAATGTTTGTCTAAACCATAGGTTCCATCCTCATAGAGTACCGGTGTCAAATAATAGTTTCCGTTTCCTGCTTCTGTGAGCGGTTTATAGCTCTCTGAATCTGTAACATTTTCCGGCTTGTCTATATCATCCGCAATGTAGGTGAATCCTAGCGGACTTTTTTCAATCACAGTTGCATAGGTTGGCTTAGTCGTTCCTTCTTCTAAACTAAAATATGGATCTGCATTGGGTCTTAATGCCCTAAATTCTCCTTTAGTTTGCACAGGATCCATCATATCTTCCAACTGCAGAGCTGTACCGGGAACAGTTGATTGCCAATTCTCTCCATTACTGCGTTGCAGAATAGAATCTGAGCCAGACAAACCATTTAATTTACGATATTCCATCTCATCTACATAATGGAAATTTGCTCGTGGAGATACTGAACTCCAATACATAAAAAGTCTTTGTTTATCGGCAGAGCCATAAATTCCAAACCAAGTTGCATCATGCCCAAATGTAAAAGATTGTAAAAAAGAATAAGGTTTATCTGTTATGTCCAATGTCCAGGATAAATATTGCGGCTGTGAAATAGAATTTATGTGAAACAGTACCTGTGAGTCATCTAATTTTTCACCATTTAAATAGATATCCTTATTTTTGGCTTGTTTTGAAACAACCTTATCGCCACTGCCCAAGTTAAGTTTATTTTCTTGTTGCTCAACATAAGTCCAGACACCCAAGCCAAAAGACATGTTATGACTTTTTGACGGTTCAAACACAACATACCAGTGAATTCTTATCGGCATCTTTCCATATGTTTCTAAAGGCGTGGTCGAAAATTCTTCCCATGCAGCGTCATTTATACCACTGTTAGGATCCCCTAAGGGGAGTATGGAACCATCTTTAAACTCCATCTCACCACGTACAATCATATTGTCAACCTCGTACTTGCTCGGTCGATTATATGTTTGAATCAATGTATCCGATACTTTATCCGGAAACGGATTAGCGTTCTCCCGACCTCCGGAAATTTCATAAGGATTCGCCTCAGATGAGCCTGGCAATCCTTCTTGTGCAAAGGTCGGAACAACAAAGCTTAACGATAAAAATAGAGTTACTATAGCTGCACCAATTCGTCTAAAAATATTCTTCATTTTTTTTACCTTTCTAAAAAAATGGATGCTTCTTGCCTAAAAAGCACCCATTTAAGTTTTCAAAAATCAATTATAATGATTTTCTTTTTTGGACAAGAACAAGTATCAAAGCACCTATCAAGGCAATTGAAGCCATTGCACTGAATACGGCCACATAGGTTTTTGTAGACGTCTTCGTTCCCTTTGTCTTACTGGTTCCCTTCGTTTTTTCTCCAGGCTTGTAGGAAGACGGAGTTTCTTTGCCTTCATTCGGTGTGTTTGTATTGTTTTCTGTATCCGGTGTTACTTCTTTTTCCTTCACCGTCACCGTAATCGTCTTGGTGCTGGAGGCTCCTTGGGAATCCGTTACCTGATAAGTAATCGTATACGTTCCCGCCTGTGTCGTCTTTCCGCTTTCATCCATTGGTACTTTGTTTTCCAAAATCTGGATATTACCTGTTACATCTCCATCCTCTGCATCCGTTGCCGTAACATCTCTCATCACTTCAAGACTATCCCCTACTGTCAAAGTTTTATCTTCGGCTTCAATCGTTGGAATCCGGTTCAGTTCTTCCATCTTCGGATTTACAGTCACTGTAATGGTCTTCGTACTGGAGGCACCCTGAGAATCCGTTACCTGATAAGTAATCGTATAGGATCCGACTTCTGTCGTATTTCCGTTTTCATCGGTTGGTACCGTATTATCGATGACCTTGACTGAACCTGTAAGTTCTCCGTCTTCATCATCCATGGCACTGACATTGTTGAATACGTTCAGTGCATCTCCTACTGTCAATACCTGATCATCGGCCATGATACGCGGAATATGGTTCAGTTCCTCCATAGCCGGATTTACAGTCACTGTAATGGTCTTTGTGCTCGATGCACCTTTGGAATCGGTGACTTTATATGTCACAGTATACGATCCGGCTTTTGTTGTTTTTCCGCTTTCATCGGTTGGTACCTTGTTTTCCAGGACTTCCACCTTTTCTGTCAGGTTTCCATCTTCTGTATCCGTTGCCGTTACTCCATTTGCAGGATCAAAGGCATCTCCTACTATCAACACCTGATCATCGGCAGTGATACGCGGAATATGGTTGATTTCTTCCATCTTTTGATTTACAACGACGGTGATCGTCTTTGTGCTCGATGCGCCTTTGGAATCGGTGACTTTATACGTCACTGTATACGATCCGGCTTCTGTCGTATTCCCGTTTTCATCGGTTGGTACCTTGTTTTCCAGGACTTCCACCTTTTCTGTCAGGTTTCCATCTTCTGTATCTGTTGCCGTTACTCCATTTGCAGGATCAAAGGCATCTCCA
>NZ_JBQKEP010000034.1:0-1788 GCF_052121255.1 Faecalicoccus sp. LCP19S3_E2
TGATATGATCCCACTAAAGTGGACACACGAAATAAATAAACGTGTATCTATGGAGGTGGGATTTTTCTATGGGAAGAAAGCCAAAATTATCTGCTGATATGAAGGTATGTATCTGCAAACAATATCTAGATGGAGAGAAAAGTGCAGCAGAGCTCTCTCAGGAATATGGTATTTATTGTAATACGATTCATAGATGGGCAAAATCATACCAATCAAAGGGTGCTAGTGCATTTGATATAAAATTACATAATGCTGCCTATACGAAAGAGTTTAAACAACAAGTGGTTGAAGCTTATTTGAACGGCGGAGGCTCTATGGAAGATTTGGCTATTCGATATGATATTCCTTCAAGAGAAACGCTACGACGATGGATCATGAAGTATAATAACCTTGAAATGCTTAAGGATTACGACCCTAAGCCGGAGGTATATATGAAAGATCGTAGCAGAAACACAACACTAGATGAACGCATTGAAATCGTAAAGTATTGTTTGGAGCATGAAACAAACTATAAGAAGACTGCCGAAGTATTTGATGTTTCTTACACGCAGGTGTATCAATGGGTCAAGAAGTACCAGGCCCTTGGAGATGATGGTCTTGTCGATCGTCGTGGACAGCACAAGAGCGAAGATCAATTAAGTGACATCGAAATATTGGAATGCAAAGTCAAGTTCCTTGAGCGCCAGCTCAAGGAAAAAGAAATGGAGAACGAGCTATTAAAAAAAGTGCAGGAAATCGAAAGGAGGCGATCTTCTCCAAGGCAAAGAACGAAGCGAAATATCTAGCAGTCAAGGAACTTCACGAGGAAAAAAATTACAGCATTCAATGGATGTGCAAATGCTTAGGTATCAGGCGCTCCTCATATTACAAATGGCTAAATCGCTCGATTTCCGACAATGAACAGGAAGATATCGAGTTATCAGATATCATCGCAGAATATGATGAAAGGTATGGCGGCATCCTGGGGTATCGCAGAATGTGTATGTTCATCAATCGCGATTATGATAAGCACTATAACGTGAAACGGATTCACCGAATCATGAAGATCAAAAATATTCATTCAACCATTCGAAGAACAAGAACATGTTGCACAGTCGCAAATAAAGCGGATCAAACAGCTGCGAACATACTTCATCGAGAATTTGAAGCATCGAAGCCGAACGAAAAGTGGACCACGGATGTGACAGAATTCAAGGTGCCACATACAACAGATAAGCTTTATCTGAGCGCATTTATGGACCTGTATGATCGTTCGATCATTGCGTGGGCAATTAGTAAGCGAAATGACAATGCGCTAGTATTCGATACGTTTGAGCAGGCAATCAAGAATAATCCAGGCGCGCATCCGTTATTTCATTCAGATCGAGGATATCAATATACAAGTCCGATATTTCAAAGTAAGTTGAAAGAACAGGGAATGGAGCAATCGATGTCAAGAGTGGCCTGTTGTTTGGATAATGGCCCTACGGAAGGCCTATGGGGAATCATTAAAACGGAGATGTATCAAATGTACGAGATTCACGATAAAGAAGATTTAATTGAAGCTATTGGCAAATATATCGACTTTTATAACAATCGTCGTTATCAATCGAGATTCGACTCCAAAACGCCTATGGAAGTAAGGAATGAAGCACTGGGCAATGAGTCACCAAATCAGTATCCAATTGCATTCAATCCTAGAATATCAAAATATAAGGAATCACTTAAAAACAAAGCCCAATCAGCATAATACCAATTGGGCAAGAATTTTTACTTATTTAATGTGTCCACTTGACAGGGACCAGATCA
>NZ_JBQKEP010000035.1:0-1470 GCF_052121255.1 Faecalicoccus sp. LCP19S3_E2
CACCGTGGATCTCTTCTTCACTCATGAGTCTTGTACACGGTATGTTTCCATAGAAGTAGTCAGCCTGTGTCGTTCCCAGGGCCTGGATATCCAGACCGGCCTGGGCAAAGCCTGTCGCCCATCGGGAATGGGTATGCACCACACCGCCGATGTTCTTCCAGTTTCGGTAGAACTCCAGATGGGTCGCAAGATCGGAGCTTGGTTTTAGACTGCCCTCCACGATACGGCCTTCCAGATCGACCAGCACGATATCTTCGGCCTTCATCGTATCGTAATCGACACCGCTTGGTTTGATGGCCACGATCCCCCTTTCCCGGTCGATGGCACTGACATTGCCCCAGGTAAAGGTAATGAGTCCGTATTTGGGAAGCAGCAGATTGGCTTCCAGGACTTCCTGTTTCATCTTCTCCAGCATCGTCTATTCCTCCGTGACCACATAAACAGCCGCTTCATTGGCCGTATGGTTGGCACTGACGATCAGATCCCGGTCTTTTTCATGGACCACGCACAGGTTGGCCGGTCCAACCCCTTTTTCAATGACCGTGGCTTTATAGGCTCCATCCACATACTGCACATAGAACAGTTCGGCCTCTTCTCTTCGTACGCCGGCCACAAAGGACGGTTTGCCGCATAGGGTCGTTCCCACCAGGGTATGGGCAAAGTCGATGGTATTGTCATAGGTCCATACTTTCTTATAGCCGTTTTCTTCCTTCTTATAGATCTGGATGGAGTTGCCATGGAACGGTTCGATGGTCATGATCTCTTCGATACCGTCACCATCCAGGTCGGCCGTGGCGATCTCACCGATCTGTCCCTCCAGGATGAACTCGGTCTTCCATTCTCCATTTTCCCTTTCCGGCGGTGTCACTTTCAGGATGCCCTGATCACTGCCGAAGTAGCCGACATCCTTTCCGTTTTCCTTTCCGTGCCAGTAGCCGTGGTTTCGAAACAGACCGTCTTTCAGGATCTTTAGTTCGATACCCTGGGATGGATCATCGGGCAGCTTTCCGATATAGATGCGTCCCGGTACGGACCAGTCGTTCTTTTCCTTCTTGGAGGTGGCGATGGTGGCCCCGATAAAGTAGTTGGCGCCATCGACCTCATAGATATCGAAGCGGTGGATATACGGTAAAGACAGGACGTCTTTGATCTGCCAACCCTTTTCGTCATCGTACTTTCCCCATACGATCTTGGCTAAAGACGGGGACACCTTCAGATAGAACTCCTGAACGGCCAGGAATTCCTTCTCTTTGTTGGGGATGGGGATGATGGACATGCAGCCACCGGGATGGGTCCATACCGTTTCCTTTGTCTCAAAGTCTTTTCCGCTGTACATGTTGCAGGCGATATCGGGATCCTCGCTGGCCAGAAGGATATGGTTTTCACCGTTCATACAGATATAGCTGGCGCAGTAGCAGCGCTTGATATCGTCTAAGTGTTTTTTCTCGATCTTCATTTTGTTTTCTCCTT
>NZ_JBQKEP010000036.1:0-1308 GCF_052121255.1 Faecalicoccus sp. LCP19S3_E2
ATCCCATCTTTGACAGTTAAAAAAGGGTAAAAGTGGCCCAAAGCCTTTATTCATGCGCTTTGAGCCACTTTGTTGTTATGTAGTGATTTATCGTATTTTTTTCTTGTCTTTCGTCTGATGGATGATATTTCTAATCTTTTGTTTTTTCATAATTTCATAATCGGTCCGAAACCCAAATTCATTATGTAAATCGTCTGTGCAGTCCGTCCTTGTATAGGAAGGGATGTATCCATATCCATCCAGCAACGTAAGCTTCATTTCTTTCATTGTCCGGATTAATTGTTCCGCTGTATATTTATAGTTGAGTTTATTTTCCAGGATTCTAAAGAATAACAGAGCCGTAAAACAAATGAGAAAATGAGCTTTGATTCTCTCATCGTCCCTCAGATAAATCGGTCTGGCAGAAAATTCGGTTTTCATAATTCGGAAACAGGCTTCAATCTGCCATCTTCTACGGTTGATCGCAATGATCTCCTTTACATCGGCTTCCAGATTTGTGACTACCGCATAGAATCCATCATACTGTGCTTCCGTTTCAATCGCTTCCTCATTGATTTGCCATAATTCCTCTTCGGCCAATTCCCCATTTTGTGTAAAAGCCTGTTTTTTCAAGAAACGGGCAGGATCGTTTGGATTTTTTCGATTCCTTTTCGGTTTCCCACTTTCTGTCATCATTTTTCTGGCACGTTCAATTTGTCCTTCCCGAATGGAACGCTGATAGTTTTTATATTTCGGCGAGTAGGTCACAATCAGAGTCTCGGAAAGAGTTTTACTGTCATAAGGTACTTCTTTATAATAGACTGAGTCAAATACTTCTGGATCGTCTTCATCCAGATCGTTGATATCAATGAAACGGTTTGACCCGATTTTACGAAATTGCGTTGTGGAAAGACAGGTATCCCGAACTTCTTTTTTTAATTTCTTCAGGGACTGTGTAATCACATAAGCTCTTCCACCTGTCGCATTTAGAATCCGATTCTTTTTGGAACCCAGCCCACTGTCTGAACAATACACAAATTTGGAACAGTCAAAATCACTAATAATCCTTTGTTCATGTTTCTTTAATGTTTTCTGTTCATTTAGATTTCCATCGTGAAGATCAAAAGACAAAGGAAACCCGTCCGCATCCATGAACAATCCCATTCCTATGATCGGATTGGGCCGGTTTTCCTTACTTTTTCCATACCTGGCCATACCCCGTTCCTGTTCGATTTCAAAATAATAGTTGGTGCAGTCATAATACAGAATATGTGTGTTCCTCGGATGAAGAAAATTAGAATTCCGGTATAATTCAGCCTGAATATAATC
>NZ_JBQKEP010000037.1:0-1144 GCF_052121255.1 Faecalicoccus sp. LCP19S3_E2
TTCTCTAATATTTCTTTTTGTCGTTTTTTCTTTGCTTCAATTTCATTCCAATATCTTACATACCTTGCTGCCGGAACAATTGGATATTGCGTACATTCTTTTTGCTCCATAGACTCTTTTCGCACTTGTCCACAAGTCTTTCCGCTTAATCTTTTCTGCGGATAATGGTTGATGTAATAATCAAGCGTTCCTTTGATTGCCGCTCTCATTTCATCTTTTGAAGATATTTTCGGATACAAGATAAACAACATATCTTTAAATTGTCCTTGAAACCCTTCGCATACACCATTATCGATACACTTTGAAATACGAGACATGGATTGTGACATATTGTATCTATTCAGTTTGGATCTGTATACTTTTCTTGTATAGGCAAACCCTCTATCCGAATGAATAAGCGGTGTTGCTTCTGGATAGGTTTCATGCGCTTTATCCAATGTCTGATTCGCTAAAAATGCATCATTTCTATCAGATACTTCTAAAGCCACCGGATATCTGTCATACAGATCGATCATGGATGATATGTACAGTTTTTCCCCGGTCGCAGGGCCCTTGATCTCAGTGACATCCGTGCACCAT
The DNA here is from genome assembly GCF_052121255.1 of Faecalicoccus sp. LCP19S3_E2. Lineage (NCBI taxonomy): Bacteria > Bacillati > Bacillota > Erysipelotrichia > Erysipelotrichales > Erysipelotrichaceae > Faecalicoccus > Faecalicoccus sp. LCP19S3_E2. The sequence continues at coordinate 580 of NZ_JBQKEP010000037.1, forward strand.
TTTTGATTTGGACCTGTCGTTCCGAAATCTCTGTTCAGGATGTTTTCTGCGGTTTGTTCCGGAACGGATCGGATATAGTTATATCTGGATCGACGTCTATAGGAAGATTTGATATCATGGATGCACATCAATCGATAGACCCTGTTATGGCCGCATCCGTACCCTTCATTTCTCAGGGTGTAGTACATGGTCATGGTGCCAAAAAGAGAATGATTGGAATCGGATATTTTCTTTATTCTAGCTATGATCCTCTCATCCTCGCACTGTTTGTCGATTTGTTTTTGAGATGGTGATGATCGCTTCCATTTGTAATAAGCGCTTCTGTTAATGCCTATGATAGAGCACATCTCCTTTACCGGCCATTTGCGATCATCATGCAATAAGCGTATTAGCGAATAATCTTGTATCTTTTGCTTTCGCATAAGATACACTGTTTTAGCCTTCGGAAGACTCGCTAAATAGGTCTTTTCGAAGGCTCTGTCTTTTTTTAACAGTTCAAGCTCCATTTCCTGTCGCCTGTTGATCCTTTCAAGCTCGGCTATTCTGCGCTGTGCTTTTTCCAGAT
>NZ_JBQKEP010000038.1:0-1133 GCF_052121255.1 Faecalicoccus sp. LCP19S3_E2
CGCTTAACCTCCAATTTGTTGACATAGCCTTTTAAGTAATCGCAAATTTAAAAAGATCTTCTTTTCGTATTTGACGAATAAAAAAGTAACTAACTTGTCCTCTCAATCTTTTCATAATCAGTAACAGGAATTCTTGTGAGTCCATTCCCTGATATTCCTTCTGTAATGTAAACAGAGCATTATATCGGTTGATGTATTTGCTGGATACTCCCCGGTAAAACCGATACTGCTCCTTGATCATTGAATGGAATGAATTGACATTGTTCAGATGATTGACGGCATCGTATTTACTGTAGGTATTCAAAACTTTGTTGGTGCATTTCTTTTCACAGAGAACCTTCGTATAACTTTGCAGTCCATCTGTCCAGACGTAGCTTTTATTGGCAACGGATTGACAAAAGTCTTCTACATTTTTTATAGAAGGTTTCGATACATTCAGCGAACGTGCAATACATTTTCCCAGGCGTTGCACTGCTGTTATTATGCACACTTTCTCATCGGACAAACCGGCCCTGGAAGCACGGGTCCCCCGCTTCTTGCCGGGATGATCTTTGATAAAACGGCCTTTACGGCAATGTGTCACATACGTTTCATCCATTTCGATTTCATGATGTAGCACATATGGGACACTCCATATCTTCAATGAAATGAAGATATTTGTGACGCATACGAAAAGCAGTGGATTCATGTACATCGATTTTAGCAGCTGTATGAAGCAGAGAATTTCCATTCTGCGTTTCTATAATCAGATCGTTCCATTTTGACTGCGGTTGATGAGAATAGTAAGTCAACTGACCATGATCACATACAAAGCGTTTTTTACAGGAATTACATTTCAACATCTGTTTACCAGCCTTGGTTTTACCCGCTTTTACAAGCATGGGATGATGTTGACCACATTTAGGACAGTATTCGAAATGAAAGTGATCCATCTGTTGATTGATTTCCAGATAATCACGGATCATTTGAGAAATACGATCTTTTTGATAAGCGCAAAGTTTTTCATCAATGGAAGGGACTAAAAAATCAGAACTAGTATTCATCAACATATAAGTACCTCGTTTCTCTGTACTTATAAAATACTGTCTGATTCGACACTATTTATGTCATATCAACAAATTGAAGGTTAAGCG
>NZ_JBQKEP010000039.1:0-919 GCF_052121255.1 Faecalicoccus sp. LCP19S3_E2
GGTCGCATGGGCTTGATACATGGAATGTGCTTTCTGCAGTACTCCACAACAAAATCAATGTTGTCACTTAGATAAGCAAGCAGTTGATCCAGCCATTCTTCCCCTTCATTCAAGGCTGTTTCCATCGCAATCAGACTGAATGCGTTGTTGCGGTGAATATCCATCCTGGCCCAGTATCGATCAAACACTTCCTTCTGTCTTTCATCACTGAATACGACCGTACAGGCCTGCAGACCGGCCAGATTGAAGGTCTTCGTACACGAAATACACGTGATCACATCCGGATCGATCAGAGCCGATGGAATATGTTTCTTTCCATGGAAGACAAGATCCGAATGAATCTCATCCGATACAACCGGAACCGAATATTTCTTACAAATGGAAAACATCCGTTCCAGATCCTTTCTTTCCCAAACGATGCCTAAGGGATTATGCGGTGAGCATAAGATAAACAGAGACGCCTGTCTTGCCTTTTCTTCAAAATCCTTCCAGTCAATGGACCAGTTTCCGTTTTCTTCCACCAGACGGTTTTCAATCACCGTGCGATCCCAGGCTTCAACGACATCGTAGAATTCCGGATAGACCGGTGTCTGAATCATGACTTTTCCACTCAACGGAGTAAAAAGCTTGACAATGACACTCAAAGAAGGAACGACACCTAACGCGTAGGACATTTTCCTGACATCCGGTTTCCAGCCATGACGTTTCTCCTGCCATTTGGCATAGGCTTCAAAATAAGAATCATCTCTGGAGGTATAACCCCATATGCCTTCTTTGGCCCGTGATTCCAGAGCATCAATGATCGGCTGTGCGGTCTTGAAGTCCATATCCGCCACCCATAGAGGAATGACATCCTCTGTACCAAACTTTTTGATTCGTTCATCATACTTGGCTGCATGATTCTTGGAACGATCTATGA
>NZ_JBQKEP010000040.1:0-747 GCF_052121255.1 Faecalicoccus sp. LCP19S3_E2
ATTATACAACAAATGTTCAACAAAAAAAAGAAGTCAATCGACTTCTCTAACGATCACTGCATCTCGCACACAAATCCCATCGACTCCAGATTCTCTTTTGTCTTTGTGGCACTGATGATTGGACTGGATGTTCCCTTAACATCTGTTTGTCTGTTTACCATAACATGATAGTCATCACTGGAAATGGTATTAAAATTAATATCAATGGTTTCATCAATAGATAAGTTTTCATCGTTATTTTCAAATGAATACGAAACACCTTTTATATCCTTATAATCATTCGCCTGTTGGGAAGCTTGAAACGTCTGTACCATTTGATCATACGTATTTTGATCTGAAACCGTAATCAAGGTGTGCTGTTTTTGAGATAAAATGATATCTTTATCCTTATTATATTCAAAATCGGACGATACTTCCATCACTCCACCATTCATAAGTGACTGTAATGTCGGTGAAAATTGTATCGGCTAAAAATGAAGTTTGTGCCAATACACCTGTAATTATCCCTGATAGTATGACCATCCCTACTACATGTGACCATCGCATGAAAAGCTGTAAGACTTATTTTTTGATCTTTGTAAGCATAAACTCTCTTTTGTAATGAGTATTCCCATACATTAATAAAAAAGAGCTAAGCAATTACTTAGCTCGACCAGAATACTTACCATCGCTTGTATTTACAACGATCATTTCATCCTGGTTGATAAACAAAGGAACTTTAACTTCCAATCCCGTCTCCAATACCGC
>NZ_JBQKEP010000041.1:0-720 GCF_052121255.1 Faecalicoccus sp. LCP19S3_E2
GCTAACTGGGCTGCATACGGTGTGCTCTTTCGGCTTCCCTTGAATCCTAAGGCTCCCGCACTGCTCCATGCTACCGCATTTCCACTCTCATCTGTGATCGTTACGATCGTATTGTTGAAAGTCGAGTGGATATGTGCACATCCGCGCGCTATATTCTTCTTGACGCGGCGTTTTCCTCTTCTCTGTACCTTTGCCATACTCTACTCTTCCTTCCTACTTCTTCTTGTTGGCTACCGTCTTCGCTTTCCCTTTGCGTGTTCTCGCATTGGTCTTCGTTCTCTGTCCTCTGACCGGCAGTCCCTTTCTGTGTCGGATCCCTCTGTAGCATCCGATTTCCATCAGTCGCTTGATGTTCAGCTGTACTTCTCTTCGCAGATCCCCTTCGACCTTGATCTTGTCGATGGCCTTGCGGATTGCGTTCATCTGTTCTTCGCTCAGATCCTTTACACGGATGTTCTCATCGATTTTTGTCTCTTCCAATACTTTCTCTGACGTGCTCTTCCCGATCCCGTAGATATAGGTCAGGGCGATGACTACACGCTTGTCGTTTGGAATATCTACTCCTGCAATTCGTGCCATTGTTTCCTCCTACTTAGTTTCCTTGTCTTTGTTTGTGTTTTGGGTTTTCACAAATTACCATGACGCGACCCTTGCGTCGTATTACTCGGCACTTGTCGCACATCGGTTTTACGGATGGTCTTACTTTCATTTGTCTAATCC
>NZ_JBQKEP010000042.1:0-638 GCF_052121255.1 Faecalicoccus sp. LCP19S3_E2
TCATTGACTTCTTTGCTCTTTGCATCATACGATTTGAATTTCCATATACCGTCTTCCGCCTTGAAACTCGTTGTTTCCGGTTCAACAGCCTTGACTGTATCCCCTTTTGCATACATTTCATCATCCTTAGGCAATAAAGCTTTGACTCCTTCCGGAAGTTCTTTTTGTCCATCTGCACTGACAAAGCTGTATTCCACTGGATAGGCAGATTCATTTTTAAATGTGAAGCTCTGTACCGGAACCGGTGTGCTTGTATCCGTCACCAGATCTTGAACCGCCTTCACCGTAAAATCAAAGTTTGCCTTTTTATAGCCGTTTGGAACAGCCGTTTCCTTTAAGCGATATGTTCCCGGAGTCAGATAAGCCAAATCATCCTGTACGATATAACCTGTTTGCGGATCATACGATTCACTTGTGGTTACCTTTGAGAGATCACTTTGTGTCACACTTTCTGCCTGGGAAACATAAAGATCACCGTTTTCATTCGTTATCAGCCCACTGGCTACCGGTGTTTCGGTTTCACCATTGATTCGATACAAATCAAACGTAACATCTTTTAATCCCTGATCCTGATCATCTGTTTTATGAATCTTGATGGGAGATGGCATCTGACGTTCCAAAATATAATAATGTTTGTC
>NZ_JBQKEP010000043.1:0-580 GCF_052121255.1 Faecalicoccus sp. LCP19S3_E2
AGTTAGAAAAGGCGGTAAACAGTAGAAATGAAAGAAAGTAAGTTCTGGAAGCAATATGGCTCCGTTCTGTTATTGTTGGGTGGAATTCTGATCGGTTCTTTGATTGGAATCGTTTCTTCTGATTTTGGTAAAGTTTTAAAGCCTATAGGAGACATTTTCTTAAATCTTTTGTTTACCATTGTTGTACCACTTGTTTTTGTTTCCATAACGACTGCGGTTGGTTCCATGTCCAATTTAAAAAGATTGGGAAAAATATTAGGAAGTACATTATTAACTTTTATTGGAACTGGAATTTTTGCAGCAGTTTGCGTATTGGTATGGGTTAACGTATTTTCACCAGCTTCCGGAACATCTATTGCCGTTACAAATAATACAGTCCAGGAAGCACAGAGCCTGTCCGATCTCATTGTTTCCACTTTAACTGTATCAGATTTCTATATGCTTTTGGATAAATCACATATGTTGCCATTGATCATCTTTGCGATTTTGTTTGGGTTGTGTGTATCCATGAGCGGTGGTGATGAAAGTCCGGTTGGAAAGTTGTTAAAGAATTTAAATGAGATCATTATGCGTTTTGTCG
>NZ_JBQKEP010000044.1:0-529 GCF_052121255.1 Faecalicoccus sp. LCP19S3_E2
CGGGTCGTTTCATCCCCTGTTTCATAATACACATCATAACCGGCCAGCTGGATGATCCGGATCCCCAGATCATAGGCCAGATCGATTGCCTTCTCCATGATCTCTAACGATCTTTTTCGTATTGTTTCCTCTCTGGATCCCAGCGGATACTTGCGGTGAGCGCTCAGGCACATCGAACGGATGGGTACACCGGTCTCGATCATGGTCTCCTTGATATGATCCCGTTCTTTCTGTGTCCAGTCCAGACGGGCCAGCTTTTCATCGCTTTCGTCCACGCTCATCTCCAGATAGTCAAAGCCGCTTTTTCTTGTCAGCTCCAGCTTTTCCTTCCAGTTCAGAGAATTGGGCATCGCCTTTTCATACAGGCCCAGCTCGTATCTATTTCTGTCCATAGTAGGCTCCCGGCCCGTGCTTTCTCTTAAAGTGTTTATCTAAAAGCACCTGCTGCATCGGTTCGATGGCATTGTTTCTTAACAGGGTTGCCATCGTATTCATCATGGCCACCTCTTCCAAAACCACGGCATTGTGT
>NZ_JBQKEP010000045.1:0-502 GCF_052121255.1 Faecalicoccus sp. LCP19S3_E2
GGCGAACTCAAGAATGGCCTGTTTGCCATCAGAAACAATTGTGCAGTCTTCATCGAATCGTTCAATATATTTTTGATATTTTTCCGTGCTTTCTGCTCCGTTACCGGCTATTTCAAACAACATGGTATCCCATTCATCTATGGCAGTCACAATACAAACCTTGTGACTGTTGATTCCCCGCTTATGTTTGCGGTTCGTATCTGTTTTTGATTTGCCTCGTACCTTACTTATCCGGGGCATATTCTTAGCTTTCATACCTTTCAGATTGATACCGGTAAATGTACTGTCCATCTTAACGATTCCTTTTAAAAGAGTATTCCGGATATGGGCTCCAATCGCTGTATAAAGTTTATGACGCATATGAAAACAGGTCGTTTTACTTTTTCCTGTAGCCACAACCTCCTGTTCCAGTGTCATCTGATTGAGTTCGCAGGCAATAAAGGTGGTCCATGTATGATAATGGCTTCTTGTATGAGAAAAAATGGTATTTGTTGTATCACTG
>NZ_JBQKEP010000046.1:0-439 GCF_052121255.1 Faecalicoccus sp. LCP19S3_E2
GCCCTGCGATGCCAGGGAGACCGAACAGATCATCAAGGCCGTGGCCGATATCGAAGGCCCGTGTTATGTACGTTTAGGACGACTGGGCGTAGAGGATGTGTATGATGACAGTTATACATGGGAATACGGCAAGGGACAGGTACTCAAAAAAGGAAGCAAGATCGCCATCATTGCGACAGGACTGATGGTACAGGAGTCTTTAAAAGCCATCGAACAGCTGGAAGGTATCGAACCGACACTGATCAACATTTCCACGATCAAACCGATCGATGAAGAATTGATCCTGGAAACGGCGAAAACACACGATGTGATTGTAACGATCGAGGAACACAATGTGATCGGCGGCCTGGGCGGAGCGGTAGCGGAAACCCTGGCACCGTATGGACTGGCATGTCGTCAGTACATGATGGGGATGCAGGACAGTTTTGGACGAAGCGGC
>NZ_JBQKEP010000047.1:0-410 GCF_052121255.1 Faecalicoccus sp. LCP19S3_E2
GGCTTCTTCATACTGTTCCTTGTTTGGCGCACTTCCATGCCATGCATAGTTGTTTTCCATAAACGATACGCCCTTTCCCTTGATCGTATGGGCGATGATGGCTGTCGGCTGCCCCTTCGTTTCTCTGGCTTCCTGAAAGGCTGCCTCGATTTCCTTAAAGTTATGACCGTTGATCTCGATCGTATGGAAACCGAATGCTTCAAACTTGGATTTGAACGGTTCCGGGCCGATCACATCGTCGATGTTGCCATCGATCTGCAGATGGTTGTAGTCTAAAATCACACAGAGGTTGTCCAGCCTGTAATGGGAGGCTGCCATACAGGCTTCCCATACCTGTCCTTCCTCGCTTTCTCCATCGCCCAGCAGGCAATAGATTCGGTGTTCATTCTTGTCGATATGTTTATTGGCGA
>NZ_JBQKEP010000048.1:0-367 GCF_052121255.1 Faecalicoccus sp. LCP19S3_E2
TGGTGATGAAAGTCCGGTTGGAAAGTTGTTAAAGAATTTAAATGAGATCATTATGCGTTTTGTCGGCATCATTATGAAACTTGCACCGATTGGATTAGGCGCTTACTTTGCAAACTTGATTGCCGAGTATGGTCCACAGCTGTTGGGCGATTATGGTCGCAGTATGATCGTGTATTATCCTTTATGTCTTCTATATGCTTTTATTTTCTTTCCATTATATGCTTATTTTTCAGGTGGAACTTGCGCAGTTAAACGAATGTTTAAGCATATCTTTACACCGGCAATCACAGCCTTTGCGACTCAAAGTTCGGCTGCAACATTACCGGTCAATAAGGAAGCTTGTGAAAAGATCGGTGTACCATCGGAT
>NZ_JBQKEP010000049.1:0-365 GCF_052121255.1 Faecalicoccus sp. LCP19S3_E2
CTGTCATCATACACATCCTCTACGCCCAGTCGTCCTAAACGTACATAACACGGGCCTTCGATATCGGCCACGGCCTTGATGATCTGTTCGGTCTCCCTGGCATCGCAGGGCTGGAACACCTTCATGTTCGGGATGCTTCGCATGATCGCAATATCCTCCACACTCTGATGGCTGGCGCCGTCTTCGCCTACGCTGATTCCCGCATGGGTCGCACACACCTTGACATTCAAATTCGGATAACAGATGCTGTTGCGGATCTGTTCGAATGCTCTTCCTGCCGCAAACATCGCAAAGCTCGATGCATAGACAATCTTATGACTGGCTGCCAGTCCCGCTGCCACACCCATCATGTTGCCTTCGGCGAT
>NZ_JBQKEP010000050.1:0-339 GCF_052121255.1 Faecalicoccus sp. LCP19S3_E2
CTAAATAGGTCTTTTCGAAGGCTCTGTCTTTTTTTAACAGTTCAAGCTCCATTTCCTGTCGCCTGTTGATCCTTTCAAGCTCGGCTATTCTGCGCTGTGCTTTTTCCAGATTGGTCAGCTGTTCCTCCGATTTGCGTTTGCCTCGTCTGTCTTCCAGACCTTCTTCCCCTTTGGATTCATATTTCTTGACCCAGCTATATATCTGGGCATAATTTCCACCATAAAATGCAGCTGTTCCTTTATAATCATGATCATGACCTATGCAGTATTTTATGATTTCTATTTTCTTTTCCTTGCTTACTTTTAAAGTATCAGCCATATAGACCTCCGGCTTTGGAT
>NZ_JBQKEP010000051.1:0-305 GCF_052121255.1 Faecalicoccus sp. LCP19S3_E2
GGAAAAATCTTATTTTTTGATTTTAGAAAAATAGCCTATAATATATAAGTTGTCTGGAAAGGAATCTTTATGCATACATTATTTTTTGATTTTGATGGTACTTTACGTGTATCGGAAACCAATGAAGTTTCAAAAGAAACAATACAGAATTTAAGAACTTTGCGAAAAGAAGGCAACTTGATCTTTATCAATACCCGGGAGTTTGACAGCTATTTTTATCAATGAACTTCATTTCAGCGCTTAAACAGGCGCTTTTCTTTTACTTTTTTTGTCAAATTATTTGATTTTATATATCGTATTTTATT